>CAZAUV010000066.1:0-12771 GCA_964488335.1 uncultured Bacteroides sp. | reverse complement strand
CACGCTGACGGAGCATGATGGGGAGCACGGCGTTGATGAAGTTGAAGGCGCTCTTGAGGTTAACGGCGATGACGGCATCCCACTGGGCTTCGCTCATGCGCATCATGAGGCCGTCCTTGGTGATTCCGGCGTTGTTGACAAGGATGTCGATGCGGCCGAAATCGGCCTTCACCTGGTCTACGACCTCTTTGGTCTGGTTGAAGTCGGCTGCATTGGAGGCGTAGCCCTTGACCTTGACGCCGAGGGCGGCAATCTCAGCCTCGGTGGCTTTGCCGTTTTCGTCGATGACGAGGTCAGTAAAAGCTATATTGGCGCCTTCGGCAGCAAAACGCAGGGCGAGGGCCTTGCCGATGCCTCGGGCTGCACCGGTGATGAGGGCGGTCTTTCCTTCGAGAAGTTTCATTTCGGTAGGGGGGGATGGGAAAAAGGGTTATAGGGTTCGTCCGGGAGAAGCGTCGTCAGTGGGATGATTGACGGTAATCCCGGAGATGATAAATCTGATGGTGTCGTCGCGGAGGTTGTCGGTGAGCTCGCGGAGCCCGTCGTCGCTCTCTGAGGTAGAGATATTCCAGAGGCCCTGGAGGATAAGCCGCTCGAGCGAGGGGAGACGCTCGGCCTGGAGGGGGTCAAAGATGCCCCGGGCCACGCCCTCGTCGATGAGGCTGCGGAAGATGCCGAGCTCCTTTTCCAGCGCGAGGCGCCGGATGCGGTCGATGCGGCGCATATCGCGGCCGAGCCATTGGAGGATGCCGTCGTGGCGCGGCATTGCCTCGGTGAGGAAGTCGAAGCGCACTCTCAGGTAGTGGCGCAGCTTGTCTACTATGTCGATGTCGGGCTGGTCTGATATCGAGCGCAGGCGGCATACGAGCTGCTCGCTCTCTCGCTCAATGACGGCGTTGTAGATCTCGCGCTTGTTTTTGAAATAGGTGTAGATAGTGCGGCGCCCCTTGTCAGAGGCTGCCGCAATGTCGTTCATCGTTGTGTTTTCAATGCCCTTATGGACAAAGAGTTGACGAGCGACTTCTATGAGCTTTTCGCGAGTCTTGCTTACCATAAAAAGAGCCGCGCCCGGGGCCCGGCAAAGATGGTCGGGGCCTTAAGGCGCGGCAAAATTAGCACTATTTTTTCAGAAATGCGCAATCTCAGAGCGAAAAAGCGCGTGATCGTATCAGGAGGGTCTGCGGAAAGAGGATGGTCAGAAGGAGAATTTCATCATGCCTTCGATGCGGTTGGCCACTCCGTGCTGACCGTCAAAATTGGTCCGGCGGCCGTGGAGATAGCTGATGCCGATGCGGAAGTCGGGGACAATGTCATAGGCGAGAGCTACTGAGAGATACTGTCCGCGATGATATGTGTCGCCGCTGAGATTGCCCTGCTGATGGAGCTGAGCCTGGGAGTAAGCCACGGTGGCAAACACCTTGGGAGTGAAGTCGTAGCGCAGACCGGCCTCAAAATTACTCATTCTCGGGGCATAAAGTTTGCCGGGATTGCCGGCTTCGGGGATGAGGTCGGCGCCTACCTGGGCGAGGTCGTTGACATAATGGCCGTAGCCTCGGCCGAAGGCGCCCTGGAAGTAGACCCGCAGGGGGTCGCCTATGGGGGCAGTGCCTGAGAGCTGGAGAGCCCAGCCGGTGGCAAAACGATTGGATGAGGTCAGGAGGTTGCGGTAAGAGAGGCGGCGGAGGAGGCCCGAGAGACGGACGTGGGCATCGCCGTCGGCCCAGCTATACTGTACAAAGGCCGGGATATCGGGGAAGCGCTGGTTGATTGACTGGGCTTCGGTGCCGGTGCGGTATTTTGCGGAAGGCATCTCGATGGAGATAGCCGCCTTGAGATTGTCGGTGATATTGGGCTTATACTGGAGGATGATGTTTTTGGCGCCAATCTCGCCAGCGGGGCTCTGGTCGTCGACCACGGGGGTGGCGGCAGCGCCGTCGACAAAGGTTGAGTTGGTCAGACCGGCAGTGACATATCCCAGGCGGAGATAGGCCTGCTTGAGCATGAGGTCGTAACCTCTGTAGCCTCCGCCGGTGAAATTGGTCTGAATAAACATCTCATAGGTATTGAAGCGTTCGGTCTTGCCAAGCATCTGGAGGAAGATTGTGGAGTGATTGGCGTTGGCAAAAAACTGATCGCGCTGAGCGGGATTTGCGGGCACGGGAATATCGGCCGAGACAAAATTGGGCCCGTCGTCGATGGCGCCGTCAAAGTCATATTGGACAGTCCCTTTTACATAGCCGCCGATGCCGAAGGCCACTTTGCCGTTGCGGTCGATGAAGAGGAAGCGGGGGGCCGAGGGGTCGGCGAAATGAAGCTCCTGACGGTTGTAGAGCACGGTGATAAGGTCGCCGGCATTCTGTGGGTCGCCTGAGATGGCAATGACTCTTTCGGGGATATCGACAGTGTCGGGGCGCGCCGGTTGGGCGGCGAGAGCTGTGGATGCGGAGCCCGCGATGATAGCGAGAGCTAAGGAGGCTGAAGTGAGATGGCGCATAAATTGATGGGGGGGGGATGTGTGTGTTGATGAGTTTCAGATATAACTTATCAACATCCGTGGTAAGGAATTGTTCGAGGCCGGTCATCAAAGAAGTCCTCCCGAAGGAGCCGCTGACGGAGATGCCTACCGGATCCACCCGATTTCCAAATCTGAGGAGTATGTGATTTTTTTTGACTCACCGTGGTGGAGAATAATGAAATTTGATTATCTTTGTAAATTATTCTTAAGCGGGAGTCTCTGTCGGGCTCCTGACCGCAACAAATTATTATTTGATTATCACCTAACCTCTTAGTACTGACAATCTTAAATCTAACATCATTGATATGACCAAAAAGACCATTACCCGACTGGCTCTGCCTGCGGTGATGATGGTGACACTGGCAGCAGCCGCTGCCGTCACCATCCCGGCTCCGACGGGCAACAACATCCTTGAGCTCAGCAAGATGGACTTGTCGCCCATCACTTATTTTGACGATGCGGGCAAGACCGCTGTGAGAGCCAACCGCTCTACTCTCGACAATCCCATCGCCATCAAAGACACCATCTATGCCTCCGGCATCGGCACGCATGCTCCCTCCGTGGCCTGCTTCCGCCTCAATGGCGCCACCCGCTTCGAGGCCTCCCTCGGCATTGATGACGAGGCTGATCAGAAGCCTGATCACGGCATCGTCAACTATGAGATTGTCCTCTACAAGGGCTCATCGGGCCAGACCGTGATGTCGGGCACCATCACCCGCGACGACCGCGCCTCAGTGAAGATCAACCTCCCGCTGGGGGGCTACGACTTCATGAAGATCAATCTCAAGGAGGGCGCCCAGAAGTGGGCTGACCATGTGGATCTCGGCAACGCCTTCTTCACCTATAGCGGCACTCAGCCCGAGACCATTAATGAAAATCAGATAGGCCAGATGGGCAATCCCTCGTCGGGTATCGTCCAGCCTCCCACCACCGGCTCCGATGGCGCTGCAATAATCACTCTCAGCTCGCTCGACATGAACAACGTGACCGTGGGCTGGGGTACGCTCAAGAACAATAAGACTATTGAAAACAACACCCTGACCCTGGCCGGGGTGAAGTATGCTTCGGGCGTAGGCGTCCATGCCACCTCGCGCATCGTCGTCAAGCTCAATGGCGCCGTGACTAAGTTCCACACCGTCTGCGGCATCGACGATGAAGTAGGCAACAACGGTCAGGTGGCCTGGAAGGTGTGGCTCCTCGGTGAAGGCGGCGACACCAAGACAGCAGCCCAGGGCACTGCCCGCGGCTCCGACAATTCTTCCACCGAGGTCAATGTTGACTGTCTCGGCTGGAAATATCTTGTCCTCGACGCTGACAAGGATGGCGCTGACAGCTATGACCACTTCGACTGGGCCAACGCCTATTTCGAATATATCGAGCAAAATTCCACTCCTCCCGTGACTGTCCCCGTCAAGATCATTGAAGGCGGCCTCGACTGCGCCACAACCTACTTCGCTACCCCCGGAGTGAGGATGATGCAGTTCCTCAACCCCTCCGACCCCGACGCTCAGATCACCGTCAGCGGTCTCCCCGCCGGTCTCTCGTTTGACAGCAACCGCAATGCCGTGACCGGCGTGGTCGATACCGAGGGCGAATACACCTATATAGCTAAGGTAGCCACCCCCGGCGGCGAAGAGATTGCCACTCCCGTGAAGCTCATCGTCAGCTCGTCGCTCGAGCTCCCCACCCCCATGATGGGTTGGCTGTCATGGAATGTTGTCCAGGGCGATATCTCCACCTCCGTTGTCAAGACCGTGGCTGATGCTATGGTCGAGAGCGGCCTCCAGGAAGCCGGCTATGATGCCCTCATCATCGACGACCTCTGGCATGCCTCGGCCCGCAATGCCGACGGCACTCCCAAGGAAGACCCCGCCAAATTCCCCAACGGCATGAAGGAAGCTGCCGACTACACCCACTCCAAGGGTCTCCGCTTCGGCATCTACTCCGATGCCGGCACCCGCACCTGCGCCGGCCGCTTCGGCTCCTTCGGCAGCGAGCAGATTGACGCAAATCAATATGCCAAGTGGGGAGTGGACATCCTCAAATATGACTACTGCAATGCTCCCGGTGACCTGGAGACCTGCAAGACCCGCTACAAGGCTATGGCCGACGCTCTCAAGGCTTCGGGACGCGACATCACCCTCCTCGTCTGCGAATGGGGCGTCCGCGAGCCCTGGAAATGGGGCGCTGAAATCGGCTCATCGCTCTGGCGCTCAACCTACGACACCCGCGACTGCTGGAATGGCGTCGGCGGCGGCGTAGGCATCCTCCAGAGCATCGAGGGCATGAAAAACCTCTGGCCCTATTCCGGTCCCAATCGCTTCAACGATGCCGATATGATGTGTGTAGGTATCCACGGCACCGGCAAATCATCCTCTGACCTCTGCGGCGGCAAAGCCGGCATGACCCAGGATGAGTATCGCACTCAGATGTCGCTCTGGTGTATGTGGGCTTCACCCCTCTTCCTCTCTTTCGACCTCCGCAAGCCCATCACTGACGACGATCTCGCTATCCTGACCAACAAGGAGCTTATCGCCATCAACCAGGACCCCATGGGCCTCGCGGCCCAGTATCTCGGCGAGAAAGACGGGATGCAGCTCTATGCAAAGGATCTTGAAAACGGCGACATCGCTGTTGCCGTAGTTAACCTTAACGCTACCGCCGGCAACTATACCATCAATTTCGACGAAATCCCCGCCCTCGCTCCCGCCACCAAGTATCACTTCCGTGACCTCTGGGCCCACGAAAATCTCGGTGTGCAGAATACCGGTTACACCATCAACGTGCCCAGCCACGCAACCCGCGTCTTCCGTCTCGTAGACGAAGCCTCGGCAGGCATCGAGAGCATTGAGGCCGCATCGGCCGGAGCCATGAAGGTCACCACCTCCGACTCTAAGGTAAGCGTGTCGATCCCCGGCACTGCCGGCGCCTCTAAGCGCGTTGTCGTAAGCGACGTGAGCGGCCGTGTAGTAGGCGTAGCCACAGGCGCTGACGAAACCGTGACCCTCGATGTCAACGCCGTCCCCGGCAGCGTCCTCATGGTCCGTGTGATCACCCTCGGCACCGCCCGCACCCTCAAGACCATTCTCTGATAAGGAAATGTTAATGATGCCCCTTAGCGGGGTCATCATCCCCTGAATAGACTCGGGAGCCTCCGCCAAAGCGGTCGGCTCCCGAGCTTTTTTGCAGGTCAATCCTGTAGTCAGGCATAATCTGTCTCATATCAGCATCATGGCGGCCAAGATCCTTCGCGGTAACATCATTATGATATATGTGCCCACGGGACGCTCATTGGTAAACTGCACGGGATTTTCCCCGTACTTTTCAGGAAGACAAACCATCGTGGATTTGGTTTGTGACGGGGTTGCTACCGTTAGCCCCTGAAGGGAGATTAGGCACATAAAAGATGTTGCCACGACGCGAAGGCGTCATGGCAACTTTCAGGGTGAGTAGTGGGGTTCGAACCCACGACCTTCGGAACCACAATCCGACATTCTGACCAGCTGAACTATACTCACCATTTATAGTCAAAGCAAAGAAAGCTGGAGGGCTTCGCTTTTGACGGTGCAAAGGTAAGGCTCTTTTTTGAGTTGTGCAAATTTTTCGCCAAAAACTTTTAGTTTTTCGGATAAATTGCACCGGAGGCGGCCAGGAGGGTGTTGGTCATCAGGGAGCATATGGTCATCGGGCCTACGCCTCCGGGGACGGGGGTGATGGCTCCGGCGATGGGCTCAACGGCCTTAAAGTCAACGTCGCCGCAGAGGCGCCAGCCGCGCTGACGGGTCGGGTCGGCCACCCGGGTAGTGCCTACGTCGATGATAGTGGCGCCGGGTTTGACCATATCGGCGGTGACGAAGCCGGGCTGCCCGAGAGCGGCAATGATGATGTCGGCCTCGCGGCAAATCTCCTTGATGTCTTTAGTGTGGGAGTGGCACACGGTGACGGTTGCATCGCCGGGCTGGCGCTTCTGCATCATCAGGGTGGCCATAGGCTTGCCTACGATATTGCTCCGGCCGAGGATCACGCAGCGGCGTCCCGAAGTAGGGATGTCATAGCGGGCAAGGAGCTCGAGGATGCCGGCGGGGGTGGCTGAGACGAAGCAGGGGAGGCCAATGGCCATGCGGCCTACGTTGACGGGGTGGAAGCCGTCGACATCTTTGCGCGGGTCGATGGCCTCGATGACGGCCTGCTCGTCGAGGTGGCGGGGGAGGGGGAGCTGGACAATGAAGCCGTCGACCTCGGGATCGGCGTTAAACTCGGCTATCTTTGCCATGAGCTCCTCTTGGGTGCAGGTGTCTTCGAAGCGGACGAGGGTGGAGCGGAAGCCACACTCCTCGCAGGCCTTGACCTTATTGGCCACGTAGGTTTCCGAGCCGCCGTCGTGGCCCACGAGGATAGCAGCCAGATGAGGGCGACGTTTCCCTTCGGCCACCATTTCGGCCACGCGGGCGGCAATCTCGGCTTTGATGGTTGCGGCAGTCTGTTTGCCGTCGATTATTGTTGCCATATTATTATCAGGAAAGAGGATTAACGCATTCCGGGCATACCGGCGCGACGCATCTGGCGCATGGCACCGGCCATCTTGAGGGGATTTTTCTTGAAGCCGTTGACCTGGGCCATCATCTTGCGGGTCTGGTCAAACTGCTTGAGGAGGCGGTTGACTTCCTGGATTGACTTTCCGGAGCCGCGGGCAATGCGCTGGCGGCGCGAGGAGTTGATGATCTCGGGATTGGCGCGCTCTTTGGGAGTCATGGAGTGGATGATGCCCTCAATGCCTTTGAAAGCATTGTCGTCGATATCTACATCTTTGATAGCCTTGCCCACTCCGGGGATCATCGAAGCGAGGTCTTTGAGATTACCCATCTTCTTGATCTGCTGGATCTGCGAGAGGAAGTCGTTGAAGTCAAATTTATTCTGTGCAATCTTGCGGGCAATATCCTTGGCCTCTTTCTCATCGTAGAGTTTCTGGACGCGCTCGGCGAGGGAGACGATGTCGCCCATGCCGAGGATACGGTCGGCCATACGCTCGGGGTGGAAGGGGTCGATGGCGTCGAGTTTTTCGCCGGTGCCGACAAATTTGATGGGCTTGTCTACGACGGTGCGTATCGAGAGGGCGGCGCCGCCTCGGGTGTCGCCGTCGAGCTTGGTGAGCACCACTCCGTCGAAGTCGAGCCGCTCATTGAAGGCCTTGGCGGTGTAGACGGCGTCCTGACCGGTCATGGAGTCGACCACGAAGAGGATTTCATGGGGCTTCACGGCGCTCTTGATGGCCGCAATCTCATCCATCATCTGCTCATCGACGGCGAGGCGGCCGGCGGTGTCGACGATCACGAGGTCGTTGTGGTTCTGGCGGGCGAATGCAATGGCGTTTTTGGCTATCTCCACAGGGTTTTTGTTGCCCTCCTCGGTGTAGACGGGGACATCAATCTGCGAGGCGAGCACCTTGAGCTGGTCGATGGCGGCAGGGCGATAGACGTCGCCGGCCACGAGCAGTGGGCGCTTGTTTTTCTCCTCTTTGAGCTTCTTGGCGAGCTTGCCGGCAAAGGTGGTCTTACCGGAGCCCTGAAGGCCCGACATAAGGATTATGGTGGGGTTGCCGGCGAGATTGAGGGGGGCGTTGGTTCCGCCCATAAGCGAAGTGAGCTCCTCGCGGACGATAGTGAGCATAAGCTCGCGGGGCTTGACCGAATTGATTACGTTGCGGCCCATGGCCTTGGTCTTTACGGTGTCGACAAAGGTCTTGGCCACCTTGTAGCTCACGTCGGCTTCGATCAGAGCCTTACGGACTTCTTTAAGGGTCTCGGCAACATTGATTTCGGTAATCTTGCCTTCGCCTTTGAGTATCTGGAGGGAGCGTTCGATGCGTTCGCTTAGATTTTCAAACATAATATGTCGGTGAGAGGGGAGTTGGTGATGAAAGCTATTAATTGACCGGCACGAGGCGGTTGGTCGCGGTGTCGGGGAATATCACGGTGGGCTTGAAGCCGCGGGCTTCTTCGGGGGTCATCAGGGCATAAGCCATGATGATTACGATGTCGCCGGGATGGACGCGGCGGGCGGCGGCGCCGTTGAGGCATATGCAGCCTGAGCCGGGCTCGCCGGCGATGGCATATGTGTCGAATCGCTCGCCATTATTATTATCGACGATAAAGACCCTCTGGCCGGGGATGATGCCCGAGGCGGCAAGGAGGTCGGAGTCGATGGTGATGCTTCCGATATAGTCGAGACAAGCCTCAGTGACTGTCACGCGATGGATTTTGGATTGTAAGACTTCGATCTGCACGGCAGCGGCTTATTTATCGTTAGAGGGTTTCTTGTAAGTGATATTGTCGATCAGACGCACCTGGCCGCAGTAGACGGTGATGCACCCGACGGCATAGTCGGTCTCGCTCCATTCGCTGACCAGCTGCATCGTCAGGCCGTCGACGATGGTGAAATATTCCACAGTCATCTCCGGGAGAGAGTTGATGGTGTCTGTCACAAAGTCGGCTACTTCCCGGAGCGCCTTACCCTCCTTGAAGAGCTCCACGCTCCGGGAGAGAGTAAGGAAGATGGCGGGGGCTATCTTCCGCTGTGAGGGAGTGAGGCGGACGTTGCGCGACGAGAGAGCGAGGCCGTCGTCGGCGCGGCAGATGGGGCAGGCCACTATTTCGAGGCCGTCGAAACCGCCCTCAAGCTCTGCCATGCGGCGGATTACGGCAATCTGCTGGAAGTCTTTCTCGCCGAAATAGGCGCGGGTGGGGCGTGCCCAGGCAAAGAGCTTGCTGACAATCTGGGCCACGCCGTTGAAATGGCCGGGACGCATCGGCCCCTCCATCACCTCAGCCACGGGCCCGAGGTCGAAGACGCGGGTGTCGGGCTCGGGATACATCTCTTCCACCGAGGGGATGAAGGCATAGTCAACGCCGCAGTCGGCCAGCATCCGGCAATCTGCCTCCTCGGTCCGGGGATATGAAGCGAGGTCGGCGGGATTGTTAAACTGGGTGGGGTTGACGAAGACCGAGACAATGACGATATCGTTGTCGCGGCGGGCACGCTCCACCAGCGAGCGGTGGCCGGCGTGGAGAGCGCCCATAGTGGGCACCAGGCCGATAGACTTGCCATCGGCGCGGAGACTTGAAGAGAGCTCGGCGAGGCGAGCCACAGAGCGGATTATTTCCAAGGCTTTGAAAAATATATTCTTAACCAATAGAGTGGCCAATCGGCCCGGGAAGAGGGGCAAATGAGCCACAAGCGGGTGCAAAATTACTCATTTTCGGTGAAAAAGGAAATAAGTAATCTCCAAAAAAGATTATTCATCCCGCGGCCGGACTATCCGGCCG
Source organism: uncultured Bacteroides sp. (assembly GCA_964488335.1). Taxonomy (GTDB): domain Bacteria; phylum Bacteroidota; class Bacteroidia; order Bacteroidales; family Muribaculaceae; genus Paramuribaculum. The sequence continues at coordinate 2,934 of CAZAUV010000066.1, read as the reverse complement.
GAGGAAAAACGATGGCGAGCGGCATATTTTTTCGGCACGGGAATGGAGACTTTTGAGGCAAATGTATTATCTTTGGGGTCATGAATGAAGAATTTCAATCGCCGCTTCTCGAGCAGGCCGTCACGGAGCTGTCGCGTCTGCCGGGCATCGGGCGGCGCACTGCCCTGCGCCTGGCCCTCCACCTGCTTCGCCGCCCACGAGAGGAGGCGGAAGCTCTCGGAGCCGCAATCGCGGCTATGAGACGCGACATACGCTATTGCTCTACATGCCACAATATCAGCGAGTCGGAAATATGTCCCATCTGCGCCTCCCCCGCGAGAGACGGCCGGACGGTATGCGTCGTGGAGAGTGTCCGCGACGTGATGAGCATCGAGCGCACGGGCCAGTTTACCGGCCTCTATCATGTGCTCGGGGGAGTGATTTCGCCTATGGATGGCATCACTCCCGACCAGCTCGAGATCGACTCGCTCGTGGAGCGCGTCAGGAGCGGCGGCATCGACGAGATAATCCTTGCCCTCGGCGCCACGATGGAGGGCGACACCACCGGTTTTTATATCTACCGCAAGGTGAACGCGGCTGCTCCCGCCGTGAAGATCAGCCAGCTTGCCCGCGGCATGGCCGTAGGCAACGACCTCGAGTATACCGACGAGATTACCCTCGGGCGCTCCCTGATGCAGCGAACTCTTTTCTCCGACTCCTTTGCCCTATGACATCTGCCGACCTCCTCTCCGACGGCCTGGTGACCCTGCGCCCGCCGGAGCCCTATGACATAGAAATAATCCTCGGATGGGAAAACGACACCCGGGCATGGACATCGGCCACGACGGCAGCCCCCTTCTCGCGCCGCAATATCGAGGAATATGTCATGACCTACGATCCCGACATCTTCGCTTCCCGCCAGCTGCGCCTGATTGTCGAGACAGAGGGGAGGGCTATGGGAGCCATAGACCTCTTTGACTTCGACCCGGTCAACCGCCGCGCCGGTCTCGGGATAGTCATCGACGCGGAGGCGCGACGCCGCGGGCTGGCCCTGAGGGCCCTGACCCTTATGGCCCGTTATGGCCGTGAGCGGATAGGGTTGCATCAGATCTGGGCGCTCGTCGCTGCCGACAACGACCCTTCCCGCGCCCTCTTCGCCCGCGCCGGCTATGCCATCGCGGGACGTCTGCGCTCATGGCTCCGGCGCGGCGAGAGCTATTCCGACGCCTATATATATCAGCTCCTGCTGACCCGGGCCGACTGATCCCGCCGCAGGGCAATCCCGGAAATATAAAGAGGGCCGGCACACCGGCGGGGCTACCCGCAGTGTGCCGGCCTTTATTCAGCGGCTTAAGAAGAGGGTTGGCGGCTATGCCGCTACCGGGCCGTTTATTGTTGAGGCTCAGATGCCGAGGTCTTTCTTGACAGCTTCGATCTTGGCTTCGGCATCGGCGTTGGCGCGATCGTAGTCGGCAGGTGAATCGAGATGGCCCTTGACCTCCATATAGAATTTAATCTTGGGCTCCGTGCCGGAGGGGCGGACGGAGACTTTGGTGCCGTCGGCAGTGAAATACTGGAGGACGTTTGAGGTGGCGGGCATATCGAGCTTGCTCTTGGCGCCGGTGGTGGCATCGGTGAGCTCGAGGGATGCATAGTCTTTGATGGTCACCACGGGGCTGCCTCCGAGGCTCTTGGGCGGGTTCTCGCGGAAGGCTTTCATCATGGCCTGGATCTCTTCGGCGCCTGCTTTGCCGGTGCGGACCACCGACACGCCACACTCCTTCGAGAAGCCATATTTCATATATATATCCTGGAGCATAGCCATGAAGTCCATATCCTTATCCTTGGCCCAGGCGGCAATTTCGGCCATGAGTGAGATGGCGCTGACGGAGTCTTTGTCGCGGCAGAAGTCTTCGGCCAGGAAGCCGTAGCTCTCCTCGCCGCCGCCGAGATAGCGCATAGCGCCCTCATTGTCGCGGATCACGGCAGCGATCCACTTGAAGCCGGTGTAGCAGTCAAACATCGGGCAGCCGTTTTTCTCGGCGATGCTCTTGATGGTCTCGGTGGTGACGATGGTCTTGACGATATAGTCTTTTTCGCTCAGGCGCCCGAGCTCACGATTGCGGGTGATGATATAGTTGAGGAGGATCATCACTATCTGGTTGCCGTTGAGGAGGACATATTCGCCTTTGGCATCGCGGATCACGGCGCCGATGCGGTCAGCATCGGGGTCGGAGGCCACTACGAGGTCGGCCTCGGTCTCCTTAGCCTTGGCGATGGCCATTGCCATAGCGGAGGGGTTTTCGGGGTTGGGGCTGTCCACGGTGGGGAAGTCGCCGGAGGGGACATCCTGCTCCGGGACATGGATGATGTTGGTGAAGCCGTAGTTGCGGAGGGAGTCGGGGATGAGGTTTACGCCGGTGCCGTGGATGGGGGTGTAGACGATCTTGAGGTCGCTATGGCGCTTGATGGCATCGGGGCTGAGGCTCAGGCCCTTGATGGCATCGAGAAACTTTCGGTCGATCTCGTCGCCGATGATGGTGATGAGCTCTTTATTTCCCTTGAAGTTGATGGCCTCCACTCCGGGAATGGCCTCCACGCAGCGGATGATGTTTACGTCGTGGGGGGCGAGCACCTGAGCGCCGTCGGCCCAGTAGGCCTTGTAGCCGTTATACTCTTTGGGATTGTGTGAGGCAGTGATGTTGACACCGCTCTGGCAGCCGAGCTCGCGGATGGCAAAAGAGAGCTCCGGGGTAGGGCGGAAGGAATCGAAGAGATATACCTTGATGCCGTTGGCCGAGAAGATATCGGCGACTATCTCGGCAAACTTGCGCGAGTTGTTGCGGACGTCGTGACCTACGACGACCGAAATCTGAGGCAGGTCGGCAAACGCCTCCTTGAGATAGTTGGCGAGGCCCTGGGTGGCTGCGCCTACGGTGTAGATGTTCATGCGGT
>CAZAUV010000065.1:0-12851 GCA_964488335.1 uncultured Bacteroides sp. | reverse complement strand
CTCTGGACGGGGAGGAGTATCACCCCTGCCTGCCAAACTTTGTCATAGAGGCCGGCGTCGCGGAGGCCCTGGATAAAGATGTCGTCGGCATCCTGGAGGATGCGCACTTTCTCGGGTGTGATGTCGCCGAGGATGCGGACGGCAAGGCCGGGCCCGGGGAAGGGATGACGGGTGATGAGGTGCTCCGGCATGCCGAGCTGACGTCCTACGGCACGGACTTCGTCTTTGAACAGCAACCGCAGGGGCTCGCAGAGGCGGAGGTTCATCTTCTCGGGAAGGCCGCCTACGTTGTGATGGCTCTTGATGACGGTGCCGGTAATCGACAGGCTCTCGATGCAGTCGGGGTAGATGGTGCCCTGGGCGAGCCACTTGACATCCTTAATCTTGTGGGCTTCGCGGTCGAAGGTGTCAATGAAGCCTTTGCCGATGATCTTGCGCTTGCGCTCGGGATCGGTGACGCCCTCGAGCTCCTTGAAGAACTCGGCGGAGGCATCTACACCTATCACATTGAGACCAAGACACTCATAGTCGCGGAGCACATTGGCAAACTCATTTTTACGGAGCATACCATGGTCAACGAAGATGCAAGTCAGATTGGAGCCGATGGCGCGGTTGAGGAGCACTGCGGCCACTGATGAGTCAACTCCTCCGGAGAGGCCGAGGACCACCTTGTCGTCGCCGAGCTGCTCGCGGAGGGCCGCCACGGTGGAGTCGATGAATGAGGCGGCGCTCCAGTCACACTTGGCGCCACAGATGCCTACCGCAAAGTTGCGCAGCAGCTGCATGCCACACTCCGAATGATATACCTCGGGATGGAACTGCACTCCCCACACCCTGCCGGGGGCTGCATAAGCGGCCATAGCCACCTCCTCGGTGGAGGCGATGATGCGGAAGGCTTCGGGGATAGAGGTAATGGTGTCGCCATGGCTCATCCACACCTGCGAGCCGGCGGGGATGTCGGCCATCAGGGGATCGGAGTCGTCGACATAGGTGAGATTGGCGCGGCCATATTCGCGAGTGGGGGCCGGCTCCACTTTACCGCCATTCTCGAGGGCTATGAACTGGGCGCCATAGCAGATGCCGAGGATGGGAAGGCCGAGGGCCGTGAGCTCGCGGAGGTTGGTCCGGAAGGCGTTTTCGTCATAGACCGAAAATGGAGAGCCGGACAGGATGATGCCTATGACCGACTCATCTCCAAAAGGATACTTATTGTAAGGGACAATCTCGCAATAGATATTGAGCTCGCGGATGCGCCGGCCGATGAGCTGGGTGGTCTGTGAGCCAAAGTCGAGTATGATTATTTTTTCCTGCATATAGAAGGGATATGGGGATTGACTTAACGGAGGGCTGCGAGCATCTTGGGATTGCCTACGAGCCAGATGATGTCGCCGGGAGCAAAGACCGTATCGCCCTGGGGAGTGATGAACGTATCATCGCGGTTGATGGCCACTAAGAGCGCCTTGTAGGAGTCGCGCAAGCCTGACGATGCCACACTCTTTCCGGCCAGAGGCGAGGAGTCGGAGAGGCGTATGGAGGTCAGCTTATAGTCGCCGGGGGCAGAAGCCGAGGGAGCATTGTCGGGGTCGGGAGCCTCGACCAGGGGGAGGAGGCGCTGGATCTCCTCGTCGGTGCCGGCCACGGAGATTATATCTCCGGGGAATAGGCGGTCGTCGCCGCCGGGCACGGGGATGATGGTCGAGCCGCGCTGTATGGTGGCGATATTGGCGCCATATTTGCGGCGCAGCTGGCTGTCGGCCAGGCGCTCGCCGACGAATGGGCAGGCATAGCTTACCTGCATGAAGGCCAGATGGATATTGTTGACCAGATTATTGTTGCGCCCGCTGCGGCGGAGCTCGCGTTCATTGAGATTATTGAGAAACTTGGCCTCCATATGGCGCAACTGATGGCCCACACGCTTACTGAAAATCACCACGATGAGCACAAAGACTGCGATGCCGAGGCTCACACCGATTGCCAGTGAGAAGAGGCTCGAAAGAAGATAGACCACAAAGCCTAAGGCGATGAGCATGCGGAAGAGGCTCATGACTATCAGAGGGATGTCAAAGCGGGCATTGTTGGCCAGCAGGCGATTGCGCTCGGTCTTTTTCGAGGCGGGCAGAGAGAGGGCCAGCAGAAAGGGAGCCATGGCCACAAGGGTGATCACCGTTGTCAGCAGCCTGCCCCATTCGGGTGTAAGCTCCATCAGCCAGGGGTGGAGCCATTTAAGGGCAATGAGGACGATGCTTATTAGGATTACCGAATAAAGCATGATGCGCCAGAGATAGCGCTTGAGGACACTCTTCCAGAGCGTCGAGGTCTCGCTCTCGGATATGGCTGAGGTGGAGTAGCGGTCGAGGAGGAAATGAAGGCGCTTGGGGAGGAAGCGCTCTACGAGGCGATAGAGCGGGTCAGACAGGCGGATGAAATAGGGTGTGGTGAAGGTCGTCAGCACCGACACGGCCACGATTATCGGGTAGAGATCGGCGTCGAGCACTCCGAGACTCATGCCGAGAGTGGCGATGATGAACGAAAACTCACCTATCTGCGTCAGCGACAGGCCCACTTCGATAGAGACCTTGAGGGCCTGTCCGGTCAGGAGCATACCTATCGTGCCGAAGAAGCTGCCACCGACCACCACTGCGAGCGAGAGCAGCAGGATGGGGCGCCAGTATTCGAGAAGCACCTCGGGATTGACCATCATGCCCACGGAGATGAAAAAGACCGATCCGAAGAGGTCCTTGACCGGAGTGACCACATGCTCTATGCGCTCGGCAAAGCTCGTCCCGGCAATGATGGAGCCGATGACAAAGGCCCCGAGAGCCATCGAGAAGCCGCAGTAAGCCGAGAAGACGGCCATGCCGAAGCAAAGGCCCATCGACACTACCAGGAGAGTCTCGTCGCTCAGGAAGCGACGCGCCTTGTTGAGGGCGGTCGGGAGCAGAAAGACTCCGACGGCAAACCATATGATGAGGAAAAAGGCGAGCTTGGAGATGGAGCGGATCATCTCACCGCCCTCGACGGTGTTGTTGATGGCTATGGATGAGAGGATTACCATCATCACCACAGCGAAGAGGTCTTCGACTATCAGCACGGCGAAGACCAGCGGGGCGAAGCGGCGGTGCTGGAGGCCCAGATCATTAAGGGCCTTGATGATGATGGTGGTGGAGGCCATGGAAATCATGGCTCCGAGGAAGATGGAGTTGATCGACGAGAAGCCCAGGCCGTGGCCTATGAGATAGCCCACGATTATCATGCCTATGATATTGAGCAGGGCCGTGACAATAGCCGAGCCACCCGCATTGAGGAGCTTGCGGAACGAAAACTCGAGGCCTAAGGAAAAGAGAAGCACCACGATGCCTATCTCGGCCCAGAAGTCGATATTGGCCATCGTCGACACCGAGGGGAGATAAGTGAAATTAGGCGATGCGAGGAAGCCGGCCACAATGTAGCCCAGCACCACCGGTTGCTTAAGCCACTTGAAGAGCAGAGTGGTGATGCCCCCGAGGATGAGGATGAATGCGAGGTCAAAGATCAGGCCCTCGATGTCGAGGGCTCCGGCGGCGGCCGAGGCGATAATCATCAGATATTGGTCTGGCTTGAAAGGGTTATGGAGGTGGTGGCTTCTCTGAGGCGTCGCAGGCGCGCAAAGAGATTGATAAAGTCGGTGGTGGCGGGGATGAGCACCACGAGATTTAGCTTCGTCGAGGGCTCGGTGTACTCATAGTCTACAAAAGTGTTGACCAGGGTTACATTTTGCTCGGCGAGGCAATGGCGGTAATCGTCGATATCATCGACAATCTGAGCCACACGGATGCGTATGATACGGGTCTCGGCCCCTACACCGATGCGGTGTTCTATGCGCTCGAGCGTCAGGAGGATGAAGAGGATGAAGGCGGTGGCGACAAAAGCAACTACATACATCCCTACTCCGACAGTCATGCCTATCGTGGCCACCATCCATATGCCGGCGGCCGTGGTGAGGCCTCTCACCGAGCCTTTCATCTGGATGATGGCTCCGGCGCCGAGGAAGCCGATGCCGGTGATGACCTGGGCGGCGATGCGGCCGGGGTCGCCATTTTTGAGCCCCATATATTCCTGGGGGACGTAGATGGAGAGGATCATGGCCAGGGTGGCGCCCATGGAGATGAGGGCAAAGGTGCGTATGCCCGCAATCTGCCCCTTACGCTTGCGCTCCATCCCGACGAGGGAGCCGAGGATGAGACTCAGCGTGAGGCGCACCAGAGCCGACGTGGTGGTGATCTCCACTCCGTTGACTTCGGTTAAAAAATTTTCTACAAGCGTCATCATGGCCGGCTCGGTGGCTGAAGATTATTTGGTGAGGGTGAAATGGCGCGAGGTCAGGCGGTAATTGTCGCAGAAGAGCTCCACGGTGTAGTCGCCCGGCATGAGGGCCGTATTGACATTCCAGTAGATCTTGAGGCCACCTATCTCCTCGCCCCCATAGTCGAAGCTGATCTTCTCGGTGTAAGGGATGGAGCCCCCCTCGAAGGGGAAGGTCCCTGACTGGCCAAGGAGGGAGCCCTCGGGGCCGGTCAGACGCATGAAGACGGTCTTGCGCCCGACGGGAGTGGAATTATTCTGCGGGATGGTAAACGACACCATGAGCTGCCGGGCCTTGGTGACGTTTTTCTCCGTCTTGCCGTTGCTCTTGAGGGGCGTGAGGAGCACCCCGGTGACATTGAGCTTCTCGGCGAGGGTCATGCGCTCACTGAGATTTTTATTCTCCTTCTCAACCGACGTCACCTGCGAAGCGAGCCGCTGATTGCGGTCGTTGAGAGAAGAATTCTCATCGCGGAGATGCTGATTTTCCTTGTTGAGGGAGTCGACCTGAGCCACGTAGTGGCGCAGAAGGCCGCGGAGAGTGGCAATCTCGTCTTTGAGCTTCTTGATCTGCGCGCTGCTCTTGGCCTTCTCGGAATTGAGCTCCTTGAGGAGCTCCTCGATCTTGTTTTTGGCCGCGGCATACTTGGTCATTATGGTATCATTGGCCATGAGCGATGCCTGGTCCTCATATTGTGCAAACTGGGAGTTGATGGCGTCAAACTCATTGGATAGGGAAAGCTGCTCGTTGGTGAGCTGGAGCTGCTCATTGGCGGCGCGCTCGGCATTGACCTGCATCTTGAGGTCGGTCATCTGCCAGACGCTGACCCCTACGACAGCCAGGAGGATGGCGACCAGGATGGCCGCCCCTACCATTAGCTTCTTATTGTCAGTGATCTTCATCGCTTGGGAATGGAGATGAGGGTGATGGGTGAGTAGTGGAGGAAGTGATTGTCGGGTCAGAGGCCGCGGCCGTGGCAATTCTTATACTTCTTGCCGGAGCCGCAGGGGCAGGGGTCGTTGCGACCGATGCGCGGGGCGGCATTGATGATGGGCTGGCGCTGCTGAGGCTGCGGGCCGCGAGGAGCGGCGGCGGCGGCGCGCTGGGCGGCCTCGCCGGGATAAGCCTCGCGGGAGGCCTTCATATTGGCTGAGGCCGAGGCCGTAGCGCTCTCGGGCATGGCGCGCTCCACCTTGGGCTGGGGCTTGGGAGCCGCAGGCTGCTGAGGCTGCTGAGCCGGAGCTTCCTGGCGGTCCTGAGGCTGGGGAGCGGGAGCCGTAGGGGGCGCGGGGGTGTAGACCTGTCCTCGCATGAGGGTCGAAATAGCTTTGACATTGAGCTCGTTGAGCATCTGTTCAAAGAGGTGAAACGACTCCACCTTGTAGATGACCAGAGGATCTTTCTGCTCATAGGAGGCATTGCGGACGCTCTGACGGAGCTCATCGAGCTGGCGCAGATGATCTTTCCAAAGCTCGTCGATGGTGTGGAGCACAACGTTTTGATGCCACTCCTTGACAATCGAGCGGCAGCCGGTGTCATAAGCCTCGCGGGCCGAGACAACAATCTGATAGACGCGCTTGCCGTCGGTGAGAGGCACCATGATGCGGCCGTCGTAGTTTTCTTCGGTCACCACACGGGTGATTACCGGCATAGCCACATCGATAATCCTCTGACCCTTGCGGTCAAAGGCCTCTACGGCTGAGTCGTGGATTTCGGTGATGGCGTCTTCCTTGCTCTTTGAGCGATATTCCTCCTCGGTGAAGGGGGGCTCGATGCCGAGGGCCTTGAAGAGCTCCAGGCGGAGGTCGGCATAGTCGTTGGGGCCGGGATAGTTATTGACGATGTTTTCGATGACATCGTAGATCATATTGGCGATATCGATGCCTATGCGCTCGCCCATGAGGGCGTGGCGGCGGCGGGCATAGATGTAGCTGCGCTGCTTGTTCATGACGTCGTCATATTCGAGCAGGTGCTTACGGATGCCGAAGTTGTTTTCCTCCACTCGCTTCTGAGCCTTCTCGATGGCGTTGGTCACCATCTTTGACTCAATCATCTCGCCATCTTTGAGGCCCATGGTGTCAAGCATCTTCATGACGCGGTCGGTGGCGAAGAGGCGCATGAGCTGGTCTTCGAAGGAAACGTAGAAGACCGACGAGCCGGGGTCGCCCTGACGGCCGGAGCGGCCTCGGAGCTGGCGGTCGACGCGGCGGCTCTCATGGCGCTCGGTGCCAATGATTGCGAGGCCGCCGGCCTCCTTCACCTCGTCGGGGAGCTTGATGTCGGTGCCTCGGCCTGCCATGTTGGTGGCGATGGTCACGGTGCCGGTCTTACCGGCGAGAGCCACGATTTCGGCCTCCTTCTGGTGGAGCTTGGCGTTGAGCACATTGTGGGGGATATGACGCATGGTGAGCATGCGGGAGAGGAGCTCGGAGATTTCGACCGAGGTGGTGCCTACGAGGACGGGGCGACCGAGCTCGACCAGACGCACGATTTCGTCGATGACGGCGGCATATTTCTCTTTCTTGGTCTTATATACGCGGTCTTCGAGGTCGTGGCGGGCAATGGGGCGGTTGGTGGGGATGGTCACCACATCGAGCTTATAGATATCCCAGAACTCGCCGGCCTCGGTCTCGGCCGTGCCGGTCATGCCGGCGAGCTTGTGATACATGCGGAAGTAGTTCTGGAGAGTGATGGTGGCAAAGGTCTGTGTGGCGGCCTCTACGGTCACGCCCTCCTTGGCCTCGATGGCCTGATGGAGACCATCGGAGTAGCGGCGGCCTTCCATGATGCGGCCTGTCTGCTCGTCGACGATCTTGATCTTGCCATTGTCGATTACATATTCCACGTCTTTGTCAAAGAGGGAATAGGCCTTGAGGAGCTGGGTGACGGTGTGGACTCGCTCGGCCTTGACGGCATAGTCGGCGAGGATTTCATCCTTGCGGGCCTGACGCTCGGCCTGATCGGCTATATGCTCGGTCTCGGAGAGCTGGGCAGCCACGTCGGGGAGGACAAAAAACTGGGGGTCTTCCTGAGTGCCGGTCAGCTCGTCGACGCCCTTGTCGGTGAGCGACACGGAGCGGTTTTTCTCGTCGATGACAAAGAATAGAGGCTCGGTGGCCTTGGGCATCTCGCGGGCATTGTCCTGGAGGTAATAGGCCTCTGTCTCGAGAAGCAGATTTTTCATGCCCTCCTGGGAGAGGAATTTGATGAGGGCGGAATTTTTGGGCAGCCCCTTGAAGGCGCGGAAAAGGGCGAGGGCACCCTCCTTGCGGGTCTCCTTATCGTCGGAGGCTATCTTGGTCTTGGCCTCGGCCAGCAGGGAGGTGACCAGACGGCGCTGGGCGGCAACCACCTTCTCCACATTGGGCTTATAGGTGTTAAACATCTGATCGTCGCCCTTAGCCACGGGGCCGGAGATGATCAGAGGAGTGCGGGCATCGTCGATGAGCACTGAGTCTACCTCGTCGACGATGGCATAATAGTGCTTGCGCTGGACAAGGTCGGAGGGGCGGGTGGCCATGTTGTCGCGCAGGTAGTCGAAGCCAAATTCGTTGTTGGTGCCGAAGGTGATGTCACATTCATAGGCCCGGCGGCGCTCGGGGGTGTTGGGCTGATGCTTGTCGATGCAGTCAACCGTTGAGCCGTGAAACATATATAGCGGGCCCATCCATTCGCTGTCGCGCTTCGACAGATAGTCGTTGACGGTGACCACGTGCACGCCGCGGCCGCTGAGCGAGCGCAGGAACACGGGCAGCGTGGCCACGAGGGTCTTGCCCTCGCCGGTGGCCATCTCGGCGATTTTGCCCGAGTGGAGCACTATGCCGCCGATGAGCTGCACGTCGTAGTGAATCATATCCCACTTGATTTCGTTGCCGCCGGCCATCCAGTGGTTCTTATATATGGCCTTGCCTTCGTCGGTGATGCTTACGAAGTCGCGGCCCTGGGCGGCCAGGTCGCGGTCCATCTGCGTGGCGGTTACCTCCACGTCGCCTTTGGCAAAGCGGGCTGCGGTTTCGCGCAGGGTGGCGAACACCACGGGCAGGTGTTCGTTGAGCTTATCCTCAATCACGTCGAGAATCTTCTTCTCGTGTTCGTCGATTTCATCCCACAGGGGCTGGCGTTTGTCAAACGGCAGCGACTCGAGTTTTTCGCGCAGCTCGCCAACGGCTTTTTCGTGGGGCTCGGTGCCTGCCTTGATGTCGGCGCGCACGGCGTTGATTTTTTCGCGCAGCTGGTCGGCGGTGAGGGCCTCCATTTCAGGCCGCATGGCGTTTATCTTGTTGACAACAGGCTGGATTTCGCGCAGGTCGCGCTGCGACTTGTTGCCAAACAGTGAGCTGAGAAATGATGTGACTGACATTTATCTATGTATGTGTTTTTTTTATGTTTTTATTTCGGGTTGGTTAGGGTGAATGCTTCGGAGAGAGGGGGCTGCGCGGCTCCGTTGGGCGAGCGTATGCGCAGCAGCCGGGCGGCAGTCGGGGCTATGCGCCGGGCGTCGACCGGTGCGGATAGCCGGCCGGGTTGCACTTGCCCAGGGGCATATATGATGGCCGGGGCCACTGCCGCCGAAACCCTCACGGTGGTCTTTGCGGGAACTGTCGGGTCGGTGAAGTCGTCGATGAGCACCCATCCGGGAATCACGTCGAGATAAACGTCGGGGGCCGAGGCCACCACCGTGTTGCGGCGCAGGGCGGCCGGGGTGCGTCCTTCAAGAATGTCGTCAATGGTGTATGCCCCGGCCACTCCGCTCATCTTCATCAGGAATTTGGCGGCGTCGGCCCTGAGGTCTTCGGCGTTGATGTTCTTGATGTTGATAAGCTCCTGGTTGAGGTAAAAGGCGCCGTTGTGGTAGGCGCTCACCCACTCGCCGTTGCCATAGCGGGCTATCAGATACATGTTGAGCAGCGACACTGCCTTGCGCGTGGAGAACTCGCCCGTGGGCAGCAGCCACTTGGGGTCGTCGGCCTCGGGGTCGGGCGGCGGCGGGGTGCCGGCCAGTATCACCATGGTGCGGCCGGCCTCTTCGGCGGCCTTGAGCAGCCGGGCCAGCTCGCGGTCAAGCCTGATGTATGAGTCGAGGGTCTCCACCCGGCGGTCGCCGTTGCCCAGGTCGGGGGGCGCCACGGTGTAGGCCACCGAGAGCATATCCATGGCGTCGCGGCCGCCAAGGTTCATCGTGCGGATATATTCGGTGGCCAGGTCGGTCACCTCGCGGTTGGCCGGGGCCGACTGCTTGAAGCGCGCGTATTTATCGGTGGCGTTGCCGCTGAAGGTGTGGCGGAACGGGTAGTGGCGCTTATGCTCGGGCAGGCCCGGATATTCGCTCATGTCGAGCGCCGGAGCCCAGCTCACCGTGTCGATGCGCAGGCTCAGGGGCGAGGTGTAGTTGCGGGCGGTGACGGCCGTGGGCACGTCGCGATAGTGGGTCGTGGTGGCCCAGTTGCCGTTGGCGTCGTTGATCCAGAAGGCCGAGTTGCCGGCGTGGCCGGCCATGATTATGGCCCGGGTGGCGTCGGGCGCTATGGCGTGGGCATAGGCCGCTCCGCCGCCGTCGATGCGCAGCTCGTCGGTGAGGGTCGACACCCTCAGCGACGCCGGCGACAGTGTTTCGTCCGTGTAGTTGCCTATCTTGCCGGGGTCGAGCAGGGTGGGCAGGGGCAGCTTGCGCTCGAGGCTGAAGGTCGAGGCCGCGGCCACGCCGTTCACTGCCGGCTCAGTGCCCGTGTAGAGCATCGCCACTGCTCCGGCGCCGTCTATCCCGGGCCCGTAGTCGAGCTGGTCGATTACCAGGCCGCGGCTCATCAGCTTGTTGAATCCGTCGGGGCCGAAGCAGTCGCTGAGCAGCTCAAGGTAGTCGGCGCGCAGCCCGTCTACCACTATGCCCAGCACCAGCTGCGGGCGCTGATGCGGGGCCGAGGCCGCGCGCTCCGCGCTCCACCCCGGCAGGGCGGTGAGCAGAGTGGCCAGCAGGGCAAGTGCCGGAGCCTTGATTATGAGCGTTTTGTTGTTTTTCTGCATCGGTTCATATTGGCAATGCTGCGCAGGGCGTCGGCAAGTATGAGCGGCCAGAAGGCGGCGTTCAGGCTTTGCACCGATAGCCATGAGAGCACTGTCAGCAATATAAGAAGTGCAAAGTTAACAAAAAAATAGGAATATTCCGCTTTTTTCGCGCTTTTTATCCACGGAAGCAGGGCCCCGAGCAGACACAGCGGGTTGAGCCACATTATGAGCAGGTTGGGCGATGTGGCTTCGTGTTCCGACACGAACACAAGGTAGGTAATCACGCAGCCGAGTATGAAAAAAGTGCCAAACAGCAGCGTGTCAAACAGTTTGCCGCATCGCCCCGTCAGCGTTACGGCTATGGCGAGCGCCAGGATGAGCAGCGCCGCACACATGGGCGTCAGATACCACGGCGTCTTTTCGTGCACGAGCGTAGGCCGGCCATACACTATCGTTTCGCTCACTATGCCGGTGTCGGCCAGCATGTTCATCAGGGTGACCGGAGCGAATGCCGCTTCGTGTTCGGAGATTTCGTAGTCGATGCCGCTCCCCAGGGCCAGGTCGATGCCGAACTGATACCACGGGTAGTCGGCATGAAACCGGCGCATCTCCTTGCGGAAGGTGGTGCCCGCCGGAGCGGAGCCTATCAGCCGCCGCCCCAGCGCCGACTCGATGGCGCCGAGCGGGCGCGTGGCGCAGTTGTCTTTCACGTAGTTATAGCGATAGGTGGCGTTTTGCGGCCGCAGATTGTTGCGCATCAGGTCGATGATGGCCGCCGTCTGTGCCGCGTCGAGGTCGAGCACCTGCTCCACCACCTGCCGTCCGCGTCCGGTGTAGCTGTTTATGAACGAGTCGGTAAACCGGTCGAGCGCACACATGTAGTCGGTCTGTCCGGCCACGAACCGCCCCACGAAGTTGGGCGAACTGAAGTCAAACACGCCCCAGTTTACTACGTAGTCCTCGCCCGTGTCGGGGTCGCACACGCGAATGGCCGAGTGCCCCTCGAGGGCATAGACCTCATCGCCCGGCATGGCCGTGAGCAGGCTCACCCGGGGCATGGCCTGCGCGGCAAGTATCGCCGCCCACAGGCACAGCAATAAAGCTATCCTTTTCATTTATGGCGGCAAAGTTACGAATTTTTTCGTGGATTTTGTTTACCTTTGCGCCTGCATAAACGGCTATGCTCTCTGTTCTGCGGCGATATTTCAGGTTTAGCCCGCTCGTGCGGGCTGTTGTGGCGTGTGCGTTGCTCTTCAGCTCGTGCGCCACGGTGAAGTACGTGCCCTCGGGCAGCTATCTTCTTGACCATGTTAATATTGTCGTGGCCGATTCGTCAGCCGTGAAGCCCTCCGCACTGACCGGCTACCTGCGCCAGCGCCCCAATCAGCGCACTCTCGGCATCGCCCCCATGCGCCTCCACACCTATAGCTTCAGCGGCCGCGATTCCTCCCGGTGGTTCAACCGCTGGCTGCGCAATCTGGGCGAACCCCCCGAAATCTATTCCGAGCGGCTCACCGACGTGGCCCGCCGGCAGATGCAGCTCGCGCTCGTCAACCGCGGATACATGGGCGCCAGGGTGGAGGTCGACACCGTGATTCCAAAGCCGAAAAAAATCGACGTGACCTATCGCGTCTATCCGGGCGCGGCCCATAGGGTGGCGTCGGTGCGCACCCTCTGCGCCGACCCCGTGGTGGGCGCCATCGTGGCTGCCGACTCGGCCAATTCGCTCATCCGCCCGGGCATTAACCTTGACCGCAACCTGCTCGACGAGGAGCGCACGCGCATCACCGCCGCCCTGAAAAACATGGGCTATTACGCCTTTGTCAAGGATAATATCGCCTTCCGGGCCGACACGGTGGCCGGCAGTCGCGACGTGAACCTGCTGATGACGGTGAGCGGCGCCGACCACCATAGCTACATGGTGCGCCGCGTCATTTTTCAGCCCGGATATGCCGCGGGGGCCGATTCGGTCGCCTCTCAGCGGCAGGATACCGTGGCCTATGGCGACATTTATCTGGTCACCGACCCCTCCGGCAACTGGAAATACCTCAGCCCGAAGACTCTGAGCGCCTATAACCGCATCACGCCCAACGCGCCGTATAATGCCGGCGAGGTTGACCGCACCTACGAGTCGCTCGGCCGCCTCGGCATAGTCCACTCCATAGTGATTCAGATGGTGCCCGTGGCGCCGTATGTCATGGACGCCGTGGTGAAGCTTACCCGCAACCCCCTGCAGGGAGTGTCGGTCGAGCTCGAGGGCACCAACTCCGAGGGCGACCTCGGTGCCGGCCTCGGAGTGACCTATCAGCACCGCAACCTTTTCCGCGGCTCCGAGCAGCTCACCGTCAAGGCCCGCGGCAGCTACGAAAGCCTGTCGGGCAATCTCGAGGGGCTGATAAATAACCACTACACCGAGGCCTCGGCCGAGGTGGCCCTGACCTTTCCCAAGTTCATGGCGCCGCTGCTGAGCCGGCGCTACAAGCGCTCCATGCTCGCCTCGACCGAG
>CAZAUV010000064.1:0-12983 GCA_964488335.1 uncultured Bacteroides sp. | reverse complement strand
AGTCCTTGGCGGCGTTGATACCACCCTGCGCGGCGATGGAGTGGGCGCGGCGGGGTGAATCCTGGATGCAGAAGTTGAGGACGTTGAAGCCGAGCTCGCCGAGAGTAGATGCGGCGGATGCGCCGGCCAGACCGGTGCCTACGACAATCACGTCGAGATTGCGCTTATTAGCGGGGTTGACGAGCTTCTGGTGGGCCTTGTAGTTGGTCCACTTCTCGGCAATGGGGCCTTCAGGGATTTTGGAGTCGATCTGATATTCGGGCAGACCGGCCTTTTCCATGTCGGCATAATCCTTCATGATGGGGGTAGAGTCAATCATACCCTCGAGTTTCTTAAGGTCTTCCATTGAGATGATTGGATTGGTGGGGGATTAAGGATATGAATTGTCTCAATTGCTTTCGCAGTGGTCACATTGGGGAGTGCCGGCTTTATCGCAGGAAGCGCAATCGTGGCTATCGCCGCCCTCGCAGTCGGCATGGTTGCCGGAGCATTCGTGGCCCTCGCCATGACCGCCCTTGCAGGCGTCGCCGTGGCCATGGTGCTTGTCGCAGTCGGCGTGTGAGCCGGAGCAGTCGGTAGCCTCGCCGCATGCGGCGGGTATCATGCCGTGCTCGGCAAGCTCGGCGTTAAACATCTGATACTGCTCCTGAAGCTCGGGGCAGTGGATATAGGTGCCACGCTGGGCCTGTACGGTAAAGACGATGGCCTGGGCGATGAAGAGAGCCACGACGATGGTGGTCCACCAGCAGCCGATGGTCTTGAGGCGACGCATCCAGATACCGTTGTTCCAACCGGCGGTCTGGAACATCGACCAGAAGCCGTGGTTCATGTGGAACCAGAGGGCCACGAAGCCGATGATATAAACGATAGGAGTCCAGATCTCGCTGAAAGCCATCTGGATAAAGAGAGTGCCGCTCTGAGGGGCCACAGGCTCGCCGCAGTCGGTGGTCACGGGACAGCCCATGATCTCGGCCAGCTGCATCTTGGCCCAGAACTGGATGAGGTGGACGATGAGGAAGGCCAGAATGACAATGCCTAAGACAAGCATGTTTTTCGACGACCATTCGACCTCCTTCGGCCGCGAGGTCACGTCATAGCGGTAAGCACCGCGGGCCTTGCGGTTCTGCACCGTCAGCCACACGGCATAGATGATATGGATAATGAAGAGAGCTGCCAGACCGATAGATGCTATCAGAGCATACCAGTTGGCACCGAGGAAAGCACAGATGGCATTGTAGGCCGACGGCCAGAAGAGCGCTACGCCGTTCATCACGCAGTGAAACGTGACAAACAGTATCAGACACACTCCGGTGATGGCCATGACGAGCTTACGTCCGATGGATGAGCTTGTTAACCACATAATGGGAATGGATTTGGTATTTGAGGTTTATTATTGTTTATTCATGGAGGGGGTTTCTTCGGGCAAAGTTAATAATTCTTAACTTTACCGCAAAATATATCTCCCTTAAAAGTTTTGACACAGCGTCAAATCAGCCAATCAGTCCGGCCGACGGGATCTGTTTAAAACGATTGTCTGGACCGGTAGAAAAAATTTCTGAACTCGGCGCGAGTTTTATTTTGCCATCTTAGTAAAAAAATATAATTTTGCAGCGGTTTTGGGGCTAAACGGCTTCAATCTGTAGTTTCAACAACCATTTTAACTCAATTGTATAACCAATCCCTTAATTATTATGATGCGTTTCGAGACACTTCAACTCCACGCCGGGCAGGAGAAGCCCGACTCGGCCACAGGCGCTCGCGCCGTGCCTATCTATCAGACTACAAGCTATGTGTTTGACAACTGTGACCAGGCCTCGGGCCGGTTTAGCCTATCCGAGCCGGGCAATATCTACGGCCGCTTGACCAATCCTACGCAAGATGTCCTGGAGCAGCGCGTTGCTGCCCTCGAGGGGGGCGTGGCAGCGCTCGCCGTAGCATCAGGCGCTGCCGCCGTGACCTATACCTTCCTCAACATCTGCCACAAGGGCGACCATATCGTGGCTGCCAATAACATTTATGGCGGGACCTACAACCTGCTCTGCAACAACCTCCCCGACTTCGGCATAGAGACTACCTTTGTCGACCCCGCCGACCCCGCCAACTTCGAGAAGGCTATCCGTCCACAGACAAAGGCTGTCTTTATCGAGACTTTGGGCAATCCCAATTCTGCCGTGACCAATATCAGGGCTGTGGCCGATATTGCCCACCGCCACGGACTGCCGCTGATTATCGACAACACCTTCGGTACACCTTATATAATAAAGCCGATAGAGCATGGGGCCGACATAGTGGTCCACTCCGCCACGAAATTCCTCGGCGGCCACGGCTCGAGCCTCGGTGGCATCATCGTCGACGGGGGCACCTTTGACTGGAAGGCCGAGGCCGACCGATTCCCCTCGCTGGCCAAGCCCGACCCGTCGTATCACGGCGCCGTGTTTGCCGATGTGGCAGGCCCGGCTGCCTTCGTCACCCGCATCCGCGCCGTCATCCTCCGCGATATGGGCGCTGCCATCTCCCCCTTCAATGCCTGGATAATCCTCCAGGGTGTAGAGACCCTCTCGCTCAGAATGGAGCGGCATGTGGCCAACGCCGAGAAGATTGCGGCCTGGCTGGCAAAGCATCCCAAGGTGGAGCGTGTCAACCATCCCTCCCTCCCTTCCCACCCCGACCACGCCCTATATCGCGAGCTCTATCCCCGCGGAGCCGGCTCCATCTTCACCATCGAGCTGAAGGGGGGCGAAGAAGAGGCCCGGCGGTTTATCGACTCGCTTGAGATCTTCTCCCTGCTGGCCAACGTGGGCGACGCCAAGAGCCTGGTGATCCACCCCGCGTCGACCACCCATTCGCAGCTCTCCGATGCCGAGAAGGCCGAGCAGAAGATATGGCCGTCGACCGTGCGTCTCAGCATAGGCATCGAGCACGCCGACGATCTCATCTCCGACCTCGAGCAAGCCCTCGGCAAGTAATCGCCCGCGGCTGATAAACGAAACTGCGGGCCCCGCCCCACAACCTCATAGAGTGCCGGTGGTATGCGTCTTATGGCACCATAAGACGCATACCACCGGCACTCCCCTTTCCCGTCGCCCCCCTTCACATATTGTGTCCACCTCCGTCTACCCTCTGCTTCGCAAACCGTCGGGACGCAACGCCGCATATGAGTCATACCACTCGACGCTCACATCACCTGGCCCGATGACAAGACGGCTTGGAGGGGCCTGAGGCTCCATTCATCAACTTATTTTATTATCTTTGCTTTGCCAAAAGGGCATCCGAGCTGCCCATGCAGGAAACTCAACCCATAACTCACATTATCACAATATTTTATGGCTAAAATCCTCACAAAGGGACAGAAGCTGACACTGCCGGTCATTGCCGACTCTTTTAACTTCTACACCCTAAATCTTGATGGAAAAAATGTTAAAGTAAAGAAATTTGACTTCCAACGCTTCGACAAGACTCCGACCCAGCTGGCGTGTATCGTCGATCGCGTATCGGGCGACAATGTATTCTTAAAGCAGGATATGGCCCCTATCTTTGCCGCCCGGTATAAGCAAGGTGAAGTCTATGAATTTATCGTCGAGGCCGACATGACAATGGCCCAGCCCCCCCACTATAAGGTGACCCAGGAGGGGCTGGGCTATTGGATTATGCTGCCGGCCCGCAAAAACATGAAGCTGACCCACGGCGACCGCGTCCGCTGCCGGGTGGGCAAGATGCAGGGCATCAATCTCAATCTGAGGATTGAGGAGGTGGTAGACCGCCACGGCGAGCCCCCGATGGTGATGATCAAGAAGAGGGAGCTGGCCGAGCATGCGGGCAAGGACGCCATCGATGCCCTCCTGGCCCAGCTGGCCGAGGAGCCCCGCATGGTCAAGGCCCAGCAGATGCTGGGAGAGAAAAATCCTGAATGGATACTCGAAGCCCTTCGCGCAGGTCGCGACTATCTCTTTTCGGCCGGGGCTGCGACAATCCCGGAGGTGGTGGACACCCTGCGCATCGTGGCTGCATATATCCTCGAAGACACCGACCTGCTGGCAGCCTTCCCGGCCCCGCGCCGCCTGGCCCTGCGCGACGAGATGGCTCGCCTGGTGAGCTATTGCGACGACATGCTGACGGCCCTCGACATTGTGGACCGCGGCGAGCAGGGGGCATATATCTCCGAGATGCTCTCCAAGCTCTCGGCCTCGGGATACCTCTATCGTCCGGAGAGCCGCCTGCGCACTTTGATGTGTATCTTCACCCTCGACCCCGACAGCATCGACGCCAAGATGGCTGAGTTTATCGAGGTGATCCACCGCGGCAACCCCGCCTCATGGCTCGCCGAGCCATTCCGCTCGGCCTTTATCGAGCAGTTGCAGCTATATATAGATGCCTGCCACACTGTGCTTGACAATATTTCTTATATCGACGACGACGAAGCCGAGAGGCGCCTCGACAAGATGCTCGCCGCCCTGGCCATCCAGCAGATACTCGCCGGCGGCCGACAGAGTCAGCTCGGCACGGAGACTGCCGGCGACGAGCTGGCCGTCAACCGCTCACGCCTCTATCGCTACTTCACCTTCAAGGACGTATGTGTCAAGGAGCGGATGATCGAGAAGGCCTATCACGTGACCCTCTCGGGCGATATCCCCTACGACGAATTTAACTGGGACGACACCAAGGACCTCGGCCGCCTCGGCCGACACCTCCTGGCCACCGAGCAGGCCGACGGCACGACATATATCTTCAACGCCCCCCGCGCAGCTGTGGCTATCAGCCCCGCCGCCATTGACCTGCGCATCCCCGGGGCAGAGAGCGTCCACCCCATCCTCCCCCAGACCCTCGACCTCTGGCATGGCCTGCAGATATGGCTCCCCGCTCCCCTGCCCCAGGACAAGCGCGATCCAAAGACCATACTCCAGTTTCGCGACCTCTACACCATAGTCCGCGGCGTCCTCTCAGGCAAGAACCCCTTGGCAGAAGCCGTGATAGCTCCTGATAAGAAGACCGCCTCCAAGAGCAAGCGTGCCAAGCCTGAACCGGAGAAGCGACCCCGGGTGCTCATCATACCTGACCAGGGCGACCTGGTGGAAATTATCATCGATGGCATTGTGGACACCACCACCGGCGCCGAGCGCTTCCATTGCCGCGTGGTGGAGGATGGCTACCGCGGCGAGGGGTTCATTGACCGCTCCAACATAATCCGCGGCAACGGCTCCCTCCCTCTCGAGGCCTTCGCCGACCCCGATGGCAATCCCTATCGCCTCAAGGCGCGGGTGCTTGCCGTGACACCCGACGACACCCTCCACCTCTCGATTATCGACGAGCTCAACCGCTATATAGTGGACAATGCCGATCTTGGCAGCGAGGCCAACGGTGTGATTATAGCCGCTCCCGGAGCAGCCACAGGCCCTTATGCCAATTATTTCACCGTCCTGACCGAGTTTGGCTACACGGCATGGGTCGACGGAGGCGACTTCTCGGAGGCCCTCGAAGTGGGGCAAAATATAAGCGTAGTCATCGACTCGGTCTCCAAAGGGGGCCGGTTGGAAGTGTTTGCCACCTGCATTCGCTCCTACATCCCGGAGGTCGTCACCTTTGAGGAAGCCACGGCAGTGCTTCTCTGCAGCTACGCCGACTGCCAGGTCTATTACCCCGATGGCGCTCCTTACCCCGAAGCAGCCGACGAGACAGCCGACCCCGACGACTCGGCCGGCGAGATGGACGAACCTATCTCCGACGCCAAGCTCGGCGAGATAATGCACATCATAGCGCGCCTGGCCGACCTTGAGAAAATCAGGGTCAAGCAATACAACTACTTTGCCATTGCCCAGATCCTGGCCGACATCCTCGGCCTTGAAGCTCAGGCCCTCTATTACGGCCGCCGGCGCGCTTTCATAGAGCTCCTCGACGAATTTAACAGCAACGGCCATGTCGACCTCGCCCGCATCGACGCCCTCTCGGATATGCTCAGCGAAGGAGCAGCGACATCTACACCGGAGCAACAGAAGCTGACGCTACTGGCCGCCCTCGACCATCCTGAGCGCTCCAACAAGGCATGGGAGCTCACCCACTCCACCAAGCACTTGAAGATAGAGAAGCTCGGACGCCTAATCCTGGCCTATAACGCCCTCGACGGCTTTAAGCTCGGCAATGAACGCAGGGCTATCCTTGAAGAGATATATTCAGAGCTCCATCTCTCCCACGACATTCACCCCGAGCAGATAGAGCAAGGCCGCGAGAGCCAGACCGTAGAGTTCAAGACCTCGCTGATCTATCCCGCCGGCAACTCAATGCGCCGCGATGTCGACCGTCAGACCAAGGAGATAGTGCAGATCATAGCCGGATTTCTCAACACCGCCGGCGGTCGCCTCTATATCGGCGTGAGCGACGAGGGCTATGTCCGCGGCGTGGCCCAGGATCTCGACTTCTTCAAGTCGACCGACAAGATGGACCTCCACCTGATGAACGCCATCGACCGCTACTTTAAGCTCTTCGACCGATTCCGCTTCATCCAGAGCCGCTGGGAAGACCATGGCGGCAAGATGGTCTACGTGGTAGAAGTGAGACCCTCACGCATTCCCGTAGCCATGGAGGGTGTCAACTTCCAGCGCCATTCGACGTCTACTCGCCCTGTGCCGCAAGATCTCGAAGAGCAGTTTCTCGCCGCTCGACGCGATGCCTCAGCGCCCCTGACCTTCGTGGCAGGCGCCGAGGCCGATACCCGGGTGGAGGAGATCACCGACGTGGCCGAAGTGGTCCCTGCCGAAGATATGACCGTAGAGCTTGCTACCGAGACCCGCGGAGCCTCTACCCCGACAGCTCCGCGCCGCCGCGAGGCCGCCGAAAATATCGCCACCTCGGAGCTCCGCGACAACCGCTCGTTTGACACCTGCGACGGCACCCCCTATCACGACCCCGTATCATTTTTCTACATCACCGGGCGCGACGGCACTTTCCGCAAGAGTCCCGACAATCTCTGGCTCGACGACTCATCGCGCCTGGCCCTCTTCCTGCGCGAGGAAGAGGCCGAGAGAGATCTCATCGTGGTATATGACTCGGGCCACGCCATCCGCCTCGACTACAAGCGCCTGGCCGACAAAGGGCGCATTTCGGGCGGCAATCCGGTCTATATCACTCCCGCCGGCCCGTCCGACGGTCTACTTATTTATTATGTGAGCGAAGACGGCCGCAACGTCTACAAGCGTTTCTTCCCGGCCGATGCCTTCCGTCGCGGCGACACTTATGAGCAGGGCGACCGACTCCTGGGAGCCGACACCACCTTCCTCCGCGCCATAGTCATCGGCAAAGACCGCGCCTCGGCCTTCTCGCGCTTCGAGCGCAACGGCCAGCGCCTCTCCGGCGGAATGGCCGACCTTGAGACCGACTATGCCCGCTCGCTGACCTACCACCTCTGAGATTTCGCGCATTAACAAATAATCCTTAACTTTGCACCGCCAAAAGGCCAGATTACCATAATTGACCCTCATCCCAAGCCTGATGACCTACGATTTTGATAAGCCCGTCGACCGATCCGGCACTCACGCCATGAAGTGGGAGGCCCTCGACACAATGTTTGGCTCCGCCGACCTGATCCCCCTCTGGATTGCCGACATGGATTTTGCCATCTGTCCGGAGATAAATGAGGCCCTGACGCGCCGCTGCTCCCATCCCGTCCTGGGTTACTGCTCCACCCCCGACTCCCTCTGGGAGGCCATCGGAGGCTGGCTCAGCCGTCGCCACGGCATCGACGTGCCCCGCAGCTGGCTCGCCTTTGTCCCCGGCATTGTCCGCGGCATCGGCTATGCCATCAACTGGTTTACCGCCCCGGGCGACAAGATAGTGATCCAGCCCCCGGTCTATCACCCCTTCCGCAATCTGACCGTGGGCAACGGTCGCGTGGTGGTGGAAAATCCCCTTATCCTTGACCCCGACGGCCGTTATCGCATGGACCTCGAAGGGCTTGAGAAAATCTTCGCCACCGAGAAGCCCCGCATGATGATCCTCTGCAACCCCCACAACCCCGGGGGCATCCAGTGGACGGCCGAGACCCTTATCCACGTGGCCTCGCTCGCCAAGCGCTACGGAGTCATCGTCATCAGCGACGAAATCCATGGCGACCTTATGCTCTTCGGCAACCGTCATATACCCTTCGCCTCCGTCTCCGAGGCGGCGGCCGAGGTGTCGGTGACCTTCGGCGCCCCCTCCAAGACATTCAATATCGCCGGCCTCGCCTCATCCTGGATGATGGTGCCCAATAAAGAGCTTCGCGAGGGCTTCTATCACTGGATGGAGGTCAATGAGTTTTCCGAGCCCACCTTCCCCGCAGCCCAGGGCGCCGAGACAGCCTACCGCAGCGGCGAGGAATGGCTTACTCAATGCCTGACCTACATCGAAGGCAATATCCTTGCCGTCGAGAAATGGTTTGAAGCCAACCTACCCGCCATCCGACCAATCCGTCCCCAGAGCTCGTTCCTCGTGTGGCTCGACTGCCGCGCCCTGGGCCTGAGCCAGCCCGAGCTCGTAAGCCTCTTTACCGACGGAGCCCGCCTTGCCCTCAACGACGGCACTATGTTTGGCCCCCAGGCCGAAGGATTTATGCGCCTCAACGTAGCCCTCCCCCGCCGGAGCCTCCTCGCCGCCCTCGACCGGCTGGCAGCAGCCGCCAAAGCCCGCTCATTGTCATAATGAAAAAGGCCGTCATAGCATTCCTGGCGATAGTGGCCGCCCAGTCTGCAGCCCTCGCGATCGACCTCCGGAGCATCCCTACCGACTCCGTTTCAGCCATCGTGGCCGATATGGCAGCCGAGATTGCAGCGGAAGGGCGCGGCGCGGAGTTGTCGGAGAGTAGTAGCGCCTCCGAGAGCGAAACAGCCGTTGCAGCCATCGACTTCGCCCTCCCCATACTGGGCCCTACGGAGGTGACGCCTGACCGTATGTGGGCTTTCGTCGCTTCGGTCAATCCCGACTTTCCCCCCGCAATAGCCCACGCATTCTATGAAGTGGGGCGCCGATATGGCATCCGGGGCGACGTGGCCCTCTGCCAGTCGATTATCGAGACGGGATGGTTTCTCTTTACCGGAGGGACCGCCGTAACCCCCGACCAGCACAATTACTGCGGCCTCGGTGTGACACAGCGCGGAGTCAAGGGCCATATCTTCGACACGATCGAAGATGGCGTGACCGCCCAGATGCAGCATCTCTATGCCTATGCCACGCGGAGCACCCTGCCGCGCGGCGAGCGCATCATCGACCCCCGCTTCTCCCTCGTCAGCCGCGGAGTGGCCCCCACCTGGCAGGCCCTCAACCGCCGCTGGGCCGCCAACGACCATTATGGCGAGAGCATCCTCGCCCTCTTCCGCCGCCTCCTCGACGACGACCCGCCCTCGCGCGCAGAGGCCGAGCTGGAGATGGAGATAGGCATCCCTGATTTTATCCTCGACGACTGATACTTACGTCTCTCACAGAAACTTTTTTTACGGCGCCGTCCAACAATTGGGCGGCGCCGTCTGTTATAACATCGGATTGCCTCTCAGGCCCCAACTTATTACCGGATTTCACCCCCCGGGCCCGGCAATCCGTCTCACCATTAATATACAAAAAAACACTCCCCTATTCTTATCACTATGAAAAAGAGCTTCACACTCCTCGCCGCAGCGCTCATCGGCGGCGCCGCATGGTTAGCACCTTCCGCCTCCGCTCAGACGGCTCAGGCTATCGCTCCCACCAACCTCGGCTCCAACTGGAGCATCGCCGTAGACGGCGGTGTGGCCACTCCTCTCCACAACTCTGCTTTCTTCGGCGGTATGCGTCCCGTTGTAGGCCTCAACATCTCCAAACAGATTTCCCCCGCCTTTGGCCTCGGTGTCGAGGGTAACTGGGGCATCAATACATCCTCATGGCCCGGCATGACTCACTCATCTACCGCCTTTGACTCACAGTATGTAGGAGCCTATGGCGCCGTAAACCTTATGAACCTCTTCGGAGGCTACTCCTGTCAGGGCCGCCCCTTTGAGATTGAAGCCGTAGCAGGCGCCGGATGGGGCCACAACTTCATCGATGCCGCCAACGGTCAGGACTGGAACTACTTCGCCACCAAGGCCGGCCTCAACTTCAACTTCAACGTATCGCAGCGAGTTGCCCTCCAGCTCAAGCCGGCCGTTACATTCAATATGAGCGATGCTCCCGTGGCACAGACCTCTGCCGCCTATGATGTCAATAAAGCCAACTTCTCCATTACTGCCGGCGTGAAGGTTGCCCTCGACGATGGTTTCCAGTGCGTAACGCCCTATGATGCCGCTGAAGTCAACGCCCTCAACGAGCAGATCAACGCTGCACGCGCTGATGCCGCTGCCGCCCGCGCCGAAGCCGACGCTGCCGCCGCCGCTGCCGCCGTCCTCGCCACCCAGCTCCAGGAATGTCAGGCTCAGGGTCCTGAGGTAATCACCGAGACCGTCACACAGACCGACTACGCTTCCGTACGCTTCGTATTCTTCAAGCTCGCCTCTTCTGTCGTCACCACCGACCAGATGCCCAATGTGGAGATGATCGCCGACTACATGAAGCACCACCCCGACAGCAAGGTGTCCATCAAGGGCTACGCCTCTCAGGACGGCAACCTCGACTTTAACATCAAGCTGGCTCAAAACCGCGCCGAGAGCGTCAAGAAGCTCCTCGTCCAGAAATATGGCATCGCTGAGAGCCGCATCACCGCCGAGGGCGAAGGCATCGGCCACATGTTCAAAGAAGAGAGCTGGAACCGTGTCAGCATCTGCACCATCGACGAATAATCTCGTCGCCATCCACCATCCAAGAAAAGAAATTAGCAAGACATAATCGTTGAATAATGCTCCCGAGGGGAGGCGCCGCCGCGAGGCCGCCTCCCCTCACTGCGTTATCTCCCCCTGTCATTCGAGAAAGGTGTCAGGAAGCCACTATGGGGCGTGGGTGAGTGATTTCCTAACTCTTCAGGCTTGTTTTGACGCGTCCTGACAGTGATTTGGCGGTGTTTCATGGCAGGAGATTTGGAAATATGGGGGAGGTGAAGTAATTTTGTAGCCCTTTTCCCCAAAAGCCCTTCTCAACCGATGGAACGCATTGACCGACTTGACCGCCAAATCCTTGATATCATCATCCATAATGCCCGCATACCCTCTAAAGACATCGCCGAGGAGTGTGGGATGAGCCGTGGTGCTGTCCATCAGCGCATCCAGCGCCTGACCGAGATGGGTATCATCACCGGCTCGGGTTATTACGTCAACCCGAAGAAGCTAGGTTACTCGACCTGCACTTTTATTGGAGTCAATCTTGAGCGAGGTGCCATGTATCGCAATGTCGTCCCTCAGCTCGAGAAAATCAATGAGGTGATTGAGTGTCATTTCACCACAGGGCCATATGCTATGATGCTCAAGGTGGTGGCCCGCGACAACGACCATCTTATGGAGCTCCTCAACGACAAAATACAAAACATCGAAGGAGTGTCGGGCACCGAGACCCTTATCTCACTCGATCACAGCATCCACCGCCCCATCCCGGTGGATCACGCCCCGGGCGCCGACTGACGCCCCAGGACCTCGAGCGCCTGCTCTACCACCGCCTTCCGGGGGTCGAGACTCATCAGGGTGTCGCCATAGCGGCGCATCCAGGTGAGTTGTTTTTTTGCATAGACCCGTGTGTTGCGGGCAATCTTGGCGAGGGCCTCGGGGAGGGTGACTTGGCCATCAAGATAGGCCATTATCTCTTTGATGCCCACGGTATTGAGCGAGTTAAGGCCGCGCAAGGGCATCAGAGCCCTAACCTCCTCAACCAGCCCGTCATGGGCCATTATGTCCACTCGCCGGGCTATCCGGCTGAAGAGCTCCTCCCGAGGATGGTCTATGGCCAGACGCACTATATCATAAGGGAGCCGGCGCGCCTCCCGGCGGCCGATTAGGGTAGAGTAAGGCCGGCCGGCCATGAGGGATATCTCTATGGCGTGCATGATACGGCGCGGGTTGGAGAGGTCCACGCGATTTATGTAGTCGGGGTCGAGACGGCTGAGTTCAGAGCGGATTGCCTCAAGGCCGCCGGCGGCGAAGAGTTTACTGACATGGCCGCGCACCTCGTCGGAGACAGTCGGCAGATCGTCGAGCCCTTCAAGGAGAGCATCGATATACATCATTGAGCCCCCGCAAATTATGGCCTGTCCGCCTCCTCGCTCAAAAGCCCCGGGGAGGATGGCGTTGACCTCATCGACCCATACCGAGGCCGAGTAATATGCTTCCGGAGGCAGGTGTCCCACTAAGTGATGCACGGCAGCCTCCAGCTGCTCCGGCGAGGGAGCAGCCGTGGCTATCTCAATGCCTCGGTAGACCTGGCGTGAGTCGGCAGAGATAATCTCGCAACCGAGAGCCGTGGCGAGCTCTACGGCCAGGGCGCTCTTGCCCGAGGCCGTAGGGCCGGTGACGACGATAAGGCGTGGCCTCATCGGGCCGTGGCTGCCAGACGGGCAATCTCCACGATCACCTCGGCGGCCTTTTTCATCGACTCGATGGGGACAAACTCATAACGGCCATGGAAGTTGAGGCCGCCCGCAAAGATATTGGGACACGGCAATCCCTTGAATGAGAGCTGGGCGCCGTCTGTGCCGCCGCGGATGGGCACCACCTTGGGCTCTACATCGGCCAGGCGCATAGCCTCCTGAGCGATGTCAATGATGTGCATCACCGGCTCAATCTTTTCGCGCATATTGAAATACTGGTCCTTGATCTCAATAGAGGCCACTCCGGGAAATTCGTTGTTGATTTTGCGGGTCAGGTGCTCAAGCTCTTTCTTGCGGCGCTCGAAGCGGTCGCGGTCGTGGTCGCGGATGATGTAAGTCAGGACGGTCTTCTCCACCGTGCCCTCGATGGCCGTCAGGTGGTAGAAGCCTTCATAGCCTTCGGTATGCTCGGGGGTCTCCCAGCGGGGGAGCATGATGATAAACTGGTTGGCGATGCGCATCGAGTTGACCATCTTGTGCTTGG
>CAZAUV010000063.1:0-13125 GCA_964488335.1 uncultured Bacteroides sp. | reverse complement strand
TCTCAGTCTCATCCATCCAGAAAGCATCGACGGAGATGCCTCGCGAATCGGGGAGAAGGCCCCAGAGAGAATCGGCTTCCTGAGGGCCGGCCTTGATAGAGCCCCGGTCGACAAGCACCATGCCGTAAGGAGTGGGCTCAGTCCACGACGAAGCCGCAACACCTGTGACCTCACCGCCTGACGAGCCATTTCCGGCGGCACAAGAGGATAAGGCGGCCGTCATAGCTGCGGCAGCTGCCAGGGGGATGAGAGAATAAGAGAGGCTATGTTTCATAAGTGGCAAAAAAGGAGGAGATGAGGGGAGGGTAAAGAATCAAGTTAAGAGAAGCCGCAAGGTCAGAGGAGGCGGACGCTCTTCTGGCGATGGCGGTTTTTATCGCCCATATCGAGCTTGAAGGCATATCCGGCGATAATCTCGTGGCTGCCTGACGATGCCCGGCTTATAGCTGAGAGGGGATATTCATAGGTGTAACCTAAATAAAAATCCTTTATCTCAAGGGCGAGATGGAGAGCGATGCCATCATTGTAGCGATAGCTCAGTCCGGCTGTAAGCATCTTGTTGTAGCGCAGGCGGGCTGTGGCTATGCCGGTCAATTCATCGGCAAGGTCATATCCGACAATGACTGACGGCATCAGTTCAAATAACGTATTTTTTATGGGAATATTGCCACCGGCCGTGAAATATAACGACCGGGAGACAGGAAATTCATATTTTTTAACCTCCTTATCGGAGCCCGAAGAGCCTCCCGGCTCATTGGAAGAAGGAGGGTCAGAGCCATCTTCGCCATCGCGCGAGCCGCTCATGGCACCGCTACCGAGACCCTCACTCTCAAAGGTGATGGTAGGGGCATTGAGATGGAGAAGACTGAGGCCCATATTGAAGCGTGGACGGGCAAAGTAGACACCGAGACCGAGGTCAAGGGCTTTGCCGCCGACATCGCGTGTCGGGATGGCATCGTCGGTGGCCTGATGGTAATCGTCATCGTCGGGGAGATACACATCAGATCCTTTAAACGACTGATTGACCAGTCCAATTCGTATGCCGGGCATAAGAGTGCCCCCGAAGAGCTTGAAGCGATAGCCGGCCATGGCATCTATGGTGGTGTTGCGCCACAGACCGTAGCTCTCCTGCTGGAGGGAGAGCCCGAGACCGATAACCTTCTCACCTATCTTGAACGGCATATCTCCCACGGCGGCAAACGACACCGGGGCATGGGAGATGCCGAGCCATTGCAGACGTGCGCCTCCACGCACTATTATGCGGTCGGAGCGACCGACGCTGCCGGGGTTGTAGAAAGCCGGCATCTCATAATACTGGCTCAGAAGGGGCTCGGCCATCTGGGCCGAGAGGGAGAGAGAGCCCGCAACGACAGCAAGGATGGCTGCTAATATTCTATAATGGAGAGTCATCGTCGGGAGGGTCATTCAAAATAAAAAGTGAGTATCACCATCGACGACTGAGCCTTGGTGAGCGACTGTGTGAACTTCAGCGCGCCCGGATTATCCTCAAGGTCGGGACGCTTATGCTGAATGATGTCGCCGAGGCCGAAGCAAAATTTCAATTCGGGATTGAGCTTGAAGTAGGGGAGATAGAAGTCGCAACCAAAGCTGAGGGTGAGATAAGTGTCAAAGGTCTTGAGGCGCAGATAGTCAGAGCGCTTCTTGGCCACATCGGCCACTCCCATAATGCCGGCCGAGAGATAGGGGCGCAGATTACCCCACCTGAGCGATGAGAAGCGGAGGTCGACGGGGAGGTTGACAAAGGTAGATTTTATATTCTGGCGGGCTTCGTTGCCGAGAGTGGTGTCGATCATCTTCACGTCGCGATTGCCGAAAATCATGCCGGGGGAGAGGCGGAGGTTGAAATATGTCGACAGCCGGAAGTCGATGAGGGCGTTGACCGAGAAGCCGGGCGAGAAAGATGGCTGCTCGAAAAACCATGTCTCCCCCTCAGGGGTGGTGAAGCCATTGTGGGTAAATGACATATCGAGCGATGATATACCCACACCGAAGCCGAGATGCCAGGCGCGATTGTCGGCATACGGGCGGTTGAGCAGCTTGTCGGAGGGGCGCTGGGCCGAGGCCCGGGATGCTCCGGAGAGCAGGACCATGACGAAGCCCAGAAGGAACAAACCCCTGTGGAAAAGCCGCTTTGGAGAGCGTAGAGATATGTTGAGCATATTAGCCATCAGAAGTAATAACGCCCTTAGGCGGCAATTATTGTGCTGATGGCAGCAACATGAAAAAGGAAATCTCCGGTGGATGCTTTTCCGCTGAAGACGGCTAATGCTGTCAGGAGTCGGAAGTCGAGGTGTCTTCAGAAGTTGCGTCTGAGGTAGGCGAGGGCGTTGCCGGAGCCGGACCGTTTCCTGAATTGAAGAGCTTGGCGAGATGCTTCTCGCGGAAGCGCTCGAGGAGTTCCCAGAAGCCGGGGACGAAGAGAGTGCCCACGACGGCGTTGATCGCCATGCCAAACACTACGGCTGAGGCGAGGGCTATGCGCGAAGCGGCGCCGGCGCCGGTGGCAAACAGCATAGGCATCACGCCAAAGACAAAGGCGAGGGCCGTCATCATAATGGGGCGGAAACGTACGCGCCCGGCATCGGCGGCAGCCTGCTGAATATCCTGCCCCTGAGCGCGGTAATCACGGGCATATTCCACGATAAGAATCGCATTCTTGGCAGAGAGGCCGAGCAGGAGGATGATACCTATCTGAGTATAGATATCGATGCTCTGGCTCATGAAGAGGCAGCCGATGACCGTGCCGAGGATGGCAGTAGGTGTAGCGATTATCACGGCTATGGGGTCGGTCAGACTCTCATATTGAGCAGCGAGGACGAGGAAAGTAACAATCAGGGCAAAAATCATCACCATAGAGACAGACACTCCTCCGCCGGCTTCCTGATAAGCCTCGCCGGTCCAGGCGTAGCTGTATTCCTTGCCGAGAGCATCATGGACAATCTCTTCCATCGCCTTGATAGCAGTGCCTGAGGAGACACCATGGGCGGGAATGGCGGTCAGTGAGGCGGTCTGATACATATTGTAGCGGTCAACAGAAGGCTCGCCCATCGAGGGGACGGCCTTTGCAAAAGCGGCAAACGGCACCATTTCGCCCCCATCGTTGCGCACGGAAAGCTTCATTACGTCTTCGATGCGGCCTGTCGACTCAGAGTCGGCCGCGATGAGCACTTCATAGACCCTGCCGAAGGTGTTGAAGTCGTTGACATAGGCTCCGCCGCCCATATAAGAGGTCAAAGCCGAATAAATATCAGTCAGATGGAGGCCGAGCATCCGGGCCTTGTCGCGATCAATTTTTAGCGAATATTGCGGGACAGTGCCTTGATAGAGGCTCTGGATCTTCTGGATACGGGGGTCTTTTTCCGCGGTCTCGCTTATCTGCGCGAGAGCCTCCTTCATGGCCTCTGAACCATGATTGTTGATATCGAGGAGCTGCATCTGGAGCCCGGCCGTCAGGCCGAGGCCAGGGATGGCAGGGGGATTGACAGCGTAGACCACGGCCTCCTGGATGTCGTCGGTCAGGCCATAGACTTTTTCGATGACGGCATCGACGCTCTGATCCTTGCCCTTGCGCTCTTTCCAGGGCTTGAGCATCACGAAGAATGAACCGGTGTTGGACCCGTTGGCACCTCCCATAAACGACACACCGGTGATTGATATGGTGTTTGTCACTTCGGGGATGGCATCGATACGTGCCCGGATAGTCTTCATTACGCTGTCGGTGCGCTCAAGCGAGGCTCCTGAGGGGAGCTGAGCCGACATCATAAAATATCCCATGTCTTCAGAAGGAATATATGAAGAGGGCATCTTGACAAAACCGTAGAAGGCGGCTGCGCATATGATGAAATAGGCGGAGATAGCCACGATGGGGCGTTTTAGCAGAGTGGTGACCACTTTCATGTAGCCCTCCGTAGTGGCACCGAAGCCTTTGGTGAACCATCGGAAGAGGAAGAAGCGGGTAGGGCGGCGGGGCCGGAGGAAGAGGGCACACATCGCCGGGGTAAAAGTCAGGGCGTTGAAACCCGAGAAGGCTGTGGATACGGCAATGGTCAGAGCAAACTGTTTATAAAGCTCGCCTGTGATGCCGGAGACAAAGGCCGTAGGGATAAACACCGATAGCAGGACGAGCACTTCACCGATAATGGGGCCGGTGAGCTCCTTCATGGCCTTCTCGGCAGCCTGACGCGGAGTGACCTTCCCTTGGTCGAGCAGGCGCGCACAGTCCTCCACCACCACTATGGCATCATCTACCACAATAGCTATGGCCAGGACGAGACCGAAAAGCGTAAGGGTGTTGATGGTGAAGCCCAGAAGCTTCATGACGGCAAATGTGGCGATGAGGCTCACCGGAATGGTGAGCATAGGGATGATGGTGGCCCTCCAGTTTTGAAGAAACAGGAGGATGACTATCATCACGATCAGAGATGTCTCGGCAAAGGTGACGAGCACTTCATCGATGGAAGCACTGACAAAGTCGGTAGAGTCCAT
Source organism: uncultured Bacteroides sp. (assembly GCA_964488335.1). Lineage (GTDB taxonomy): Bacteria > Bacteroidota > Bacteroidia > Bacteroidales > Muribaculaceae > Paramuribaculum. The sequence goes on along the minus strand of CAZAUV010000063.1, from coordinate 8,619 downwards.
CAAGACGTGATATGTCACCCCCTCGGGGAAATATTGCTGAAGCTCATTAAGTTTGGCCTTGACCTCTTTGGCCACATCGAGGGCATTGGCGCCCGGGAGCTGATAGATGCCGAGGAGGCCGGCCTGATGGCCGGAGACCGAAGAAGTATTGGAGTAAGATACACTGCCGAGATCCACACGGGCAATGTCGCTGAGGCGGAGCATCTCGCCATTCTCCGACGAGCGTATGATGATATTGGCAAACTCCTCCGGATTGTCGAGGCGCCCCTTGGAGGTGAGGGTAAACTGGAATGCCTCGGGGCCGGCGATGGGCGCGGTGCCTACGGCGCCGGCGCTCACCTGCATATTCTGGCTCTCGATGACCTGAATGACATCGTCGGGCGTCAGGCCGCGGACACGCATCTTCTCGGGGTCGAGCCACACACGCATACTGTATTGACCTGCACCGAAAGCTCCTACCTGGCCCACGCCATCGAGGCGGGAAAGCTCATCGACCACATTGAGCTGGGCATAGTTGGTCAGATAGAGTGCATCATATTCCTTGCTGTGGGCCGAGTCGGCTTCAAGAGCCACAAACATGATTATATTGGTAGAGCGGGTGGTGACCTGGATGCCCTGCTGCTTGACGGCAGCGGGGAGGGTGGCTTCGGCGGCCGACACCTTGTTCTGCACCTTTACGGCGGCATTGTCGATATCGGTGCCGGTCTCAAAGGTGATGGTAAGGTTATAAGAGCCGTCGCTGCCGCTCGATGAGCTCATATACATCATGCCCTCGACGCCATTGACCTGCTCCTCGATGGGCACTCCGATGGTGGAGGCTACAGTTGCGGCATCGGCGCCGGGATAAGATGCGCTGACATTGACGGTAGGAGGAGTAATGTCGGGATATTGGGCCACCGGGAGGGTCTTGACGGTAAGGATACCCACCATCACCATAGCCACAGCGATGACAATCGAGAATATGGGCCTGTCGATAAAGAAGCGTGAAAACATAGCTGACTCAATTCATATGGTGATAGGGATGATTATTTTACCTCACGGGGAGTGACACTCATGCCCGGACGAACCTTGAGCAATGCTCGGGTCACATAGCGGGCGTCGGGGCTTAGGCCCTTTGTGACCACCCGGAGCGAGTCGTCGACAATGTCACCCACCTCGATGGGAGTGTAGACCACGCGGTTGGAGTCGTTGACCACATACAGAAACTTTCCTCTCTGATCAGTAGATATTGAAGCATCCTTGACAAGGATGGCATCGGTAAGATAATCATAAGGGAGATTGACAGTGGCATACATTCCGTCTTTAAGCTCGCCATATTCATTATCAATCAAAGCGCGGAGCTCGAGAGTGCCTGTAGTGGGGTCAACTCCGGGAGAGACGTAGATAAGTTTTGCGGTATAATCATGGGGCAGGGTTTCTCCGAAAGAAACAGGCATTTCCTGAAACTTACTCGAGAGGGTTGAGTCGCGGTCGCGCAGGATAGTTATGTAGCGGCTGTCGTCGATATAGAAGTCGGCTCTCACACGGGAATCGTCGTAGATGGTGGCAAGTCGCTCGCCATTGCCCGTGAGGAAGGCTCCTACGCCGGGCCCCGAAGCGCTTACCCTTCCGCGGAAAGGAGCGCGGACGTAGCAATATTGCAGATTGGTCTCAGCGGTTGAGAGCGCGGCTTGAGCATTTCTTACTGACTGACGCGAGCTCTCCATGGCGGAGCGGGCCTGGTCGACTTCCATTGCTGAAGCGGCATCGGCCGCCGCGGCCTGCTTTACGGCCTCATAGTGTGAGGTATTGTAGTCAAGCGAGGAGCGGGCCGAACTGAGTTGACTCCGGGCCTGCTCGACAGCATCGCGATATTGAGTGTCCTCGATGGTGAAGAGCAGTGCTCCCTTCTCCACAATGTCGCCGTTCTGATAATTCTGGGCTCTGAGATAGCCGCTCACGCGAGCCACAAGGTCGATTGCCGACTCGGCATGGAGCGCTCCGGGATAAGTGTGATAGAGGGTCACGGCTCGTTGCTCCGGAGATGCTACATCTACCGTAAGGGGTTTGGAGGAAGATGGATTATCATCTTTTGAAGAGTGGCCACAAGATGAAAACAATAAGGCGATGATGGCCAGGGAGGGGAGAAGACGGGAGTGCATTGCGGGAAGTAAAATTAGGATGATGAAGGAGGTATTATTGTTGGAAACCACCGCCGAGAGCGCGGTAGAGCGAGATAATGGCTTGCGACTCGGAGGCGCGGGCCGCCACGAGTTCGTCGTCAAACTGGAGATAAGATGTCAGGGCCTGTGCCACGGGGGTGAAAAGAGTCAGGCCGGTACGATACTGGACCAGGGAGAGATCTACCTCCCGCTTGGCAGCCGACACCGCTTCTTCAAGGTCGGCAACATATTGGCGTGAGGTGATGAGCGACGACAGGGCGTTTTCCACCTCGGAAGTGGCGGAAAGGATAGTCTGCCGATATTGGTCTACGGCAATCTCCATATCGGCGCTGGCCCCTGCCACGGCAGCGCGGCGTCCGAAGCCGTCGAATATTGTCCAGGTAAGGGTGGGCTCTACGGAATAATAGACGCTGCGGCTCTTGAAGAGCTTGTCGGGGTCGCGGGCTTCGACGCCGAAAGAGCCGTTGATGGCCAGGGTGGGGAGGAAGTCTTTGCGGGCCACACCGAAGGCAGCAGCTCGGGCGGCTATAGTGCGTTCGGCCGCCATAATATCGGGACGGCGACGGAGGAGCTCTCCGGGTATAGAGGTGGCAACGATGCCATTATAGGCCGGGATGTCGGCATCGGCTGAAAGCCGGGGGGCAATCTCGGCGGGATAGCGCCCCAGCAGGAGTGCTATGGCATTGATTTCCGAAGCGATGGAATTATTGATGCCGGGGAGCGCACTCTTGGCAGAAGCGTAGACCGTCTCGCTCTGTGCCATATCGAGATCCGACACAAGGCCGGCCTCATAGCGTGCTTTGACTATTGCGAGCACCCGCTCCTCGGCAGAAAGGTGGGCCATGATGACGTCGCGCCTTTTCTGGTCCATCCTCAGAGATATATACGACGAAGCGAGCGAGGCGCAGAGGCTCACCATAGTGGCATCGTAATCGGCCTTGGCTACCTCGGTCATCGCCTTCTGCTCCTTTACCTGCGATGAGATGCGGCCGAAAAGGTCTATCTCCCATTGGGCTGAGAGACCGAGACTCATGAAGCGCGAAGAAGAAGCGGGCGCCGAGACCGCGCCGAGATTGCCGCTCTGACGGCTCATGGAGTAGCCGGCGCTTGCTGATAGAGAAGGAAAGAAGGCGGCGCGAGCCGATGCCGTGGCGGCTTCGGCGGCAGCTATCCGTCGGGCTGCTATAGCCACATTATAGTTGTTTTCCACTGCCTCGGAAATAAGCGAGTCGAGAGTGGAGTCGCTAAATCCCTGCCACCAATTATCATCGGGGGGCAATGTCTGGGAGTATTCAGGGGTGTAAATCCACCTTTCGGGAATAGGGGAGGAGACGGACTGAGCGCTTAGGGAGAGGGCGCCCCAGAGAGAAGCAACTGAGGCGATCAAGGCGAGGCAGAGGGAGCGCGGTGAAGGCATAATGGTGAGGGGTGGAGGGTGTGCTAAACAGTATTATTATATTGTTTTAACGGCTTAAAAGCGCTAAAAGTTTGCCTCAAATATATAAAAAAAAGCCCCGCAGGCCGTAGCCTCGGGGAGTATGTGATTATCGGCAGGAGCCGGGTCGGGTCAGAAGTCGGTGTCGTCAGAGAGATTGTCGAGGTCTTCGGGGTTGAAGAGATCGTCAGGCATATCTTCATCGTAAGAAATGTCTTCGCTCACTTCAGCTGCCTTGGCGTTTTTGGCATCGAGCTCTTCCTCAAAGGTGTTAAGGTCAACAAACTGCGGGGGAGGAGTGCCGAGAGCCACCGAGCAAACCGGGTCACTGAGGTTCTTGAGGGGCTCGATCTTTTTAAGCTCCATGAAGAAAGAGCGCTCGGTCATGTAGTCAAACATGAAAATAAGACGCTGACCCTCCTCCTCTATGAGATCGATGAGAGGTGTTTCATCCATGATGAACACCTCTTGGTCAGAATCGGTGCCCATATCCTCGAGAGTGATTTCACTCTGCTTTTCCCAATTGTTATTGCAGAGGAAAAAGGAGTTCATCTGGCCCTTATCATAGCCCACGGAGTCGCAGATAGCGTTGCGGAGCTGGAGAAAGGTAGAGTCAGAGTCGATGCTGATTTCACGCCTGAAGTTGTTGACTTCATCGGAGACGATGCGGAAGTTGTAGATCATAGAGGGTATTTTAGAGTAGAGGGTGAGCTGACCGGGAGGAGCAATCCGGGCCCGCGCCCTTTTCAAATGCGAAGTTACAAATCAAACAATCAAAACGCCAAAAAAATCGTGCAATTTTTTTTATTTAACCTAAATTTATCGTCGGATGAGGTGTCAGGTGATGAAAATTGATTAATTTTGGAGCAATGAAACATCGCCTCGCGACAATCATAGGCCTTGCTGCCCTGGGTCTCTTTATTCTCTTCATCTTTCATCTGACCGATATAATTCCTTCCCGTCAGGGGGGCAGATGGGAGTCGGATGGAGGGGATGGACAAAGATATGTCCTTGAGCTTACATCCGACAGCCTTCTGACTACGGCCGGCCTGGAGGGTGGTCTGCTGACTTTCACCCCCGATACTCTCGAGAGCCGTATGCTCGCCATATCTATCGGAGCTACCAGGGTGGCCTCCTCATCGAGCCTCTTCGATGCCGTGTGGGATTATGCCTGGTATAGGCTAATGACCGATCCGCGCCTGTCGCTCGAGACCCTTTATCTCACACTCCCGGCTATACCTTACGGCCCTGAAGCGGCCGAGACGCTTCTGCGCAGCTTCTCTCCGGAGTCAGCCCGGCGCAGGAGATGGCCTCTCGGAAACATGGAGACACTCTTATGGATCACCGCTTCGGCTGATTATGCTCTGACTTCCGGCAACGACACATTCGGGCGTTATGCAGCCGCTCGCTGCGCTGCTGCTCTCGAGGCTGACTCCACCCGCCTTTATGAAATGTCGACCGGGCTATGGCGTGGCGGCGGCGACGGGGTTTATTCCGGCTCATTGCCGGGCTGGCTCACCGGAGCAGACCGTCATAATCTGTCGTCGCTTGCTCTGAATGCAGCCGCAGCCGATGCGTATTATAAGGTTAGCGAGCTGGCCGGAATGACCGGCGACAGAGCTCTTGAGGCGCAAATGAAGTCATCGGGTGAGCATCTCAGCGCCGACATAGCTCGGCACCTGTGGCTCCCGGTCGAAGGGCGCTTCAGCCAATATCTCTATGGGAGATTGGCATTGAATGAGTCGCCTGTGTCAACCGGCTTCGGCAATGCGCTGGCCGCATCGTCGGGCGCCGTGACCGACCTCGATATGGCTCGGCGAATAGTCGAAAGAATGCCTCGCTCTCCTTATGGCATCCCGTCGACATTCCCGACGGTAGAAGCGTCGGCTCAGGGTGAAGACTCGCCTGCCGCGCAATCATTGTGGGCTAATGCATGCCGACGCAGCGACGACTTTCGCGCCTTATGGAATGCTTTGGCCTCACTGATGCGGCTCGTCTGTCTTGATGCCTCAGCATCGGCCGGGCAGGAGGGTGGCATGGAGGGGTGTGCAGCCTTTGTCGGAACAGTGGTCCGCTCCATTATGGGTATGAGGGCTGAAAGTGAAGCCCTCGTCATAAACCCCTTCATTCCGGTTGAATTAGGCAACGAGCTGCGGGTTACGGGGATGGCCTATCGCGAAACCATCCTCGATATAGCCGTCATTGGAAATGGCAGCAGCATAGCCTCGATGACCATCGACGGCGCTTCGCAGCCTGATCATCGTGTGCCGGGCAATCTCAAGGGGCGACATAAGGTTAGGATCGAGATGGTGGCCCCGGCTCTTGGTGAAAATAATATTGAGGAGAAAGAAATAGTGACGCCGGCTCAGCTTCCCAAGGCTTATCCCGAGCCTGAGATGGAATGGCCCGACTCGTTATCGGCTCCAAAGGTAAGCGAGCCGCTGACCGTGGCGCTGATGGTCAATGGCGAGCGATTGGAAAATGTCTCCGGCGCTGAGATCTCGATTCCCAAAAAGAGGGGCTATCGCGAGACTCTAATCTTCCCGGTGGATGACAGAGGGCGCATCTCGGGATATAGCTCCCGACCTTACGCCGACTACTTCCCGGGCTCATCGACCCTCGTCCAAGCCGAATGGTTTAAGGCGCGCGAGCTGGCGCGCGACATCTATCGCCGGATGTATCGGACATGGCTTAAACTCAAGAGCCGGGGAAAAGCTTCTGACGCCGAGCGCCCCAACCGAAGGCTCACCCAGATTGTAGCACTACCCGAAGACGAGACTCTCACATTCATTGTTGAAGCAGACAAGACGGCTGACTGTGTGGTGGAAGTGGGATATACCCAGGGCCGCGACTCCGGACCGCGGGGCACTCCGCTCAGAGCAATGGCCGTCAACGGGTTTCATCACACCGTCATAGCCATGCCTCGCACCAAGGCCGGCGGCGATACCACCTTGACCGTCACAACCCTTCCCACTATAGTGACACTCAGGGAAGGGCCCAACGAAATTACTCTCCACAGCCGCCCCTCGGAGCGAAAACCGGGCGCGCGACCAGATACTGTAATGATCGACTATCTACGCATCACCCCACTCTGACTCTATGACTACCCGGATAGGAATACTCTCTGACACCCACTCCACATGGGATGCCCGATATGCCGAGCATTTTGCCGACTGCGATGAAGTGTGGCACGCGGGCGACCTCGGCGACCCCTCCATCCTCGAGATGCTCCGCAGCTCATTGCCCAAAGCCAGGATACGCGCCGTCTATGGCAATATCGACTCTTCGCCGCTCCGCCGCGAGCTCCGCGAAGTGGAGATTTTTGAGGTGGACGGTCTTAGGGTGCTGATGACCCATATCGGGGGCTATCCCGGGCGATATGCCCCGGGGATTGCCCGGATGCTTCAGGAAAATAACATCGGGCTATTTGTCAGCGGCCACAGCCATATCCTCAAGGTGATGCCCGACCCCCGGCTCAAGCTCCTTCATATCAATCCCGGGGCTGCCGGCACTCACGGCTGGCAGCGGGAGCGGACACTCGTAAGACTAACCATCAAAGACGGCACTCCCTCGGAGGCCGAGATAATAACCCTCAACAAATTGACACCCTCACGATGAAACGCAACATCCTCATCCGGTCCCTCACGGCGCTCGCCATCTTAATGACCACGGGCGCCTGCAAGACGAGCGAAGCAAACTATAAAGCGGCCTATGACACCGTGGTGGCTCACCAGCGCGAGATGAACGGCGATATAGACACTCCTGAGCTGCAGGCCACCGGCACCTCCACCCCCCGCCTGACCGAAGTGAGCAACGGCATTACCCTCCCGCTGGCCACGGAATGGCTCGGCTCGGTGACTAAGGAGCCTGACGTGACGCCGATGAATGAATATAAGCGCTATAATATTGCTGTGGCGCGCTTCCGCCAGCTGTTCAATGCGCGACAGATGCTTCAGCGGCTGCGTGCATCTGACTATCCGGGCGCATCCATCCTCAGATCCAAGGATGCTTATTATGTCTCAACATTTTCGACTAACCTTCCCGACAGCGCTCTGACAGAGCTCGGTCGCGTCAAAACCGATACCTCTCTCGTAATTAAGTCTCCTTACCCCTTTGTCCTTCGTCCGGCTCAACTCGCCCGATAATCACCCCTTTGCAAAAAAACATCCGGGCCGTGTTCCTTTGCGGAGCGCGGCCCGGATGTTTTATAAGGGAGCAGGCTTCAATCAGATCCAGCGGACGTAAGCGAAGTCCTGACGGTGGGGCAGGTTGGGGTTCTTGGGATAGATGCGGTAGGCGATGCGGAACACGCCGGCCTCGCGGAGATGGTCGCGGAGCGAGAAGGTGACGGTGTTGCCATCCTTCTTGGTCACCTGGAGCTGACGGGTTTCCTGGAGATGCTCGTTGCCATCTTCGATGCGATAGGCAACGCTCTCGATGCCGAGGTCTTCGGCGGGGATGCCATTGGTGTCGATGGTGATGTCGACGCTATATTTCTCGCCGGTGTTGGCGGGGCTCTGAGTGCCGATGGTCTCGGCAACATCGAGCACCTTGATGCCATCCCATGCGGCAACGATCTGCTCCTTCCAGGCTACGATCTCGCGGGCGAGGGCATAGTCGTTGGCAGCAAGTGCGCGGAAACGCTTGTCTTCGGGGAGGTAGAAGCGCTCGATATAGTCTTCGATCATGCGCTGCATGGTGAAGTGAGGAGCGATGTGGCCGATAGAGCGTTTGATATACTGCACCCACTCGGGAGAATAGCCCTTGGAGTTCTTGGCGAAGTAGAGGGGGATAATCTCGTTTTCGAGCATTGAGTAGATGGTGGCGGCATCAAGCTTATCCTGCTGGCTCTGGTCGGTGAAGGTGCGCTTCTCGGTGAGGGCCCAGCCGGCTTTCTCGTCAAACTTGTAGCCCTCATACCACCAACCGTCGAGGACTGAGAAGTTGAGCACGCCGTTCATCTCAGCCTTCTCGCCGGAAGTGCCGGAGGCCTCGAGGGGACGGGTCGGGGTGTTGAGCCAA
>CAZAUV010000062.1:0-13440 GCA_964488335.1 uncultured Bacteroides sp. | reverse complement strand
CCTGCGACAAGTAAACGATCGCTATTTGTCAGAAAACTATCTTGCCGGAGCGAACAATTTCTGTCCTCCGGGTGTAATAATTACAGAAACAGAAATTATTCAGACAGCTTTTTGATAATAAGTAATAACACATCAGAGGCGCTGCTCGCGAGAGCAGCGCCTCTGATGGTTGTAAGGGGGGGGATGGGCAGCGGGCGGTCAGGGGATGGTGACCTGAGAGGCCCCGAAGCCATATTCGCGGAAAGAAGCGTCCTGGACGATGCATCCCTTGTAGCGATGGCCCAGCTCCTTTAGGAGGGCGGCGCGGAGCACTCCCTCGCCTTTGCCATGGATGAAGATTAGCTTGCGGCCATGGTCTTTGAGATTGGCATCCATCACCTCGCGGAAGCGGTCGATCTGCAGGTTGAGCATATCGGCATTTGAGAGGCCGCGGGTGGAGTCGACGAGCTCGGTGATGTGGAGATCGGTGACTATGGGCTCTCCGGGGCGCGCTTTGGGCTTTGACACATGGCCTACGGGGCGCGGTCGGCGACGGTCGGCCCTCTGCTTCTCGAGCATATTGCGGCGCACCACTTCGGGGTCGGGCTCGGGAAGGCGGCCGGCAGGGCGGTCGTCGGATACGAGCCTCAGCTCTATTACCGGCTCGTCGAAGTAAGCTGACGGGCGGAAGCAATGGAGCTTGAAGAATTTGGTGGTGTCGAGGCGCATGTCGATGTTTCCGGGCGCTTTGAGGGGATAATGCTTCGATAGCTTGAAGGCCACGTATTGGACGGCGATGCGGTCCATCTCGGGAAGCATATCGGGTGTAATCTCGGCCACAAACTCCTGGATGTTTGGCTCGAGGATGCCCTGAGCGATGGGCTTCCAGTCGGCAGCATCATCAGCGCGGGAGGCTATGGCATAGGCGAGATAGAAATTGGAGTCGTTGACGAGGAAGGCGTCAAACGATGTTGCCGGGTCAGAGAGGCGCTTGAGGTCGGAGGCCGCGAAGGCCATCAGGAGGTTGATGACGTTGCCCCCCTCGGTCTCTTCAGGGGCCTCGGATGAGGCACCGGAAGAGTCGATGACGGAGGGCTTGAAGGATGGGAGACGGTCGGCCACGGGACGGGGTGTCGGCGGAGCCTGGGTGAGGGTCTTAGCTGCCGAAGGGGTTTCGACCGTAGCGGCCATGCGGGCATCGGAGGCCGTGGCCACCACTACACACTCCTTCTGGAGGACCGGCACTTCGAAGCCGTCCTCATCCTCTACGTAGGCCAGCTGCCCCTCGATGCGCCTGACGCGGCCTCCTCCTACGGAATTAAGAAATCTTACTGAATCGCCTATCTTCATTTCTGAGAGTCGATATCTTGGAGAAGAGCCTTGACGGCGGCCTCGAGCTGCTGGTCGGTGCCGGCGGCGACAACCTCAGCATCGTTGGCTATCTTGATGTCGGGCTCGAGCTGCTGATTTTCGAGATAAGAGCCGTCGGCGAGCTTATAGCCGGTGACGGGAACGCCGAAGACGAGCTGAGGATCCTGAAGGTTGATCCAGTTGACCGACGACATCGTGCCGGGGACGGGCATGCCCACGAGCTTGCCCAGACCGAGGTGTTTGTAGACCCAGGGAGTGCCGTGGGCGTTGGAGTAGTTGGCCTCGCCGATGATCATGATGCTGGGCTTGTTCCAACGGCGCGAGGGCATATCGCCGGAGCGACGGCCATGGAGCTCCTGATGGAAATACTTCTTGCCGGAGAACATCACTTCGATATCTTCGTGGAGACGGCCGCCGCCATTCCAGCGGGTGTCGATGACGATGCCGTCCTTATCTACATATTCGCCGAGCACCTGCGAATACATGTCGCGGAAAGAGGGGTCGCCCATGGAGCGGATGTGGACATATCCCAGACGGCCGCCCGAGAGGCGGTCTACGTCGGCCTTGCGGGCCTTGACCCAGCGGTTGTAGAGCAGCTCGCTTTCAATCCCCTGAGAGACGGGGAGCACCACCTCTTCAATCTTTTCGCCCGAGGGGAGGGTGAAGGCCACGAGGGTCTTGTGGCCGCGGGCGTCAGCCAGGAGCGCGAGGGGATCGGAGTCGGAGCTGAGAGCATGGCCGTCGATGGCGGTGATCACGGCGCCCGGAGTCATCTTGGATGCGGCGCGGTCAAAGGGGCCACCGACGAGCACCTCGTCGACCTTCAGGCCGGGACCGGCATACTTGAGGTCGTAGAGGAGGCCCAGAGAAGCATAGGGATGCTCGGAAGCGGGGCCGGTGTAGCGTCCGCCGGAGTGGCTGACGTTGAGCTCGCCGAGCACCTCGCTCATAAGATCGGCAAAGTCGGGATTGTTGGCGATATGGGGGAGGAATTTGGAATAATGCTTCACGTAGCCTTCCCAGTCGACGCCACCCATATCAGCCTTGTAGAAGCGCTCGCGGGCCTCGCGGTGCATATAGTCATACATATATTGGCGCTCGGCGGCAGGGTCGATGGTCATCTGGCCGGAGATAGATACCGGAGTGAGCTTGTCGCTCTTGGGGTCGAGCTTGCTGACGGAGCGGCCGATGAGAAACATAGAACCGTCGCGGCCGGTCTCAATGCTCTGGCGGCCGGAAAGATGCTGAGCCACACGGATGTCGCCCTTGCGGAGGTCGATCTTCCAGAGATCAGAGCCCTTCTCGGATGCGGCGATGAAATAGAGGCTCTTGCCGTCGGGGGTCACGGCATAGTCGGAGATGGCGGCCGAGGCGGGAGTGAGGCGGATGATGCGGTCGCGGATGCCCTCTTTCTCGAAGAGGATGGGCTTGACGGCGGTATCCTTCTTGTCGGCGCCGTCTTTCTTGTCGGCGCCGTCTTTCTTGCTCTTCTTCTCAGAGTCGGTCAGGATCTCATAATCCTCCTCGGAGAGGTTGTAGCGGTCAAAGGCATCGCGGTTGAGGAAGGCAATCATCACGTCGCCCTGAGTGCCCCAGGAGGCGTGGTTGCGCATACCGTAGCGCTCCGAACCGAAGACCACGGCGTTGCCGTCGAGAGCCCATTTGGGGTCGGAGTCGGTGTAGCCCGAGGCCGTGATTTTGGTCATCTCGCCTGTCTCGCTGTCGATGATGGCGATGTCGGTATAAGGCTCGTGGAGATATTCACACTGCTCGAGGAGGATCAGGCGCGAGTCGGGGCTCCAGGATGATGAGAAGCCGTGGCCGCGCGAGGTGGTGATATTGTCGTTGGTCACCTGCTTGGTCTTGCCCGAAGCGATGTCCATCACCACGAGGTTGTTGCGGTCGATGACAAATGCCATCTTCTTGCCGTCGGGCGAGATGGAGGGATTGGTGCGCTCATGCTTGTCTGCCTTGAATACGGGCTCCTCCTTGATGACGGTGGCATTGGCAAAGTTGGGGTCGTCGTCGCGGGCTATTGTGGCGCGATAGATGTTGAAGCGGCCGTCGCGCTCGCTGGCATAATAGAGCTCGCGGCTGTCTTTGCCCCAGGCGAGGTCACACTCTCCCTCGGGGGTGTGGGTGATCTGCTTGGTAGTCCCATGGTCAACCGAAGTGACAAAGACCTCGCCGCGATTGACAAAGGCAATCATCTTGCCGTCGGGCGAGGGGACGGCCCTGCCGGCGCGCACGGGGATGGTCACCGTGGGGTTGGTCTCGTCGATGGTCACGTCGATATTGACCTTCTTGGGCTGTCCGCCGGGGGTCTGGGTGTAGATTTCGCCATCCCAGGTATAGGCCAGGGTGCCGTTTTTGGCGGCTGAGAGGAAGCGGACGGGGTGGCGCTCAAAGGAGGTCTCTTTCTTGACCACGGCGGGAGAGGCCATGTCCATCGAGTAGACGTTCATCGATCCGCCATTGCGCTCCGAGAGGAAGTAGAGGCGGCCGTCGGCACCAATGGCAGGGGAGCGGTCTTCGCCGGCAATGTCGGTCAGGTTGGTGTGTTGCTTGGTCGAGGGATTGTAAGCCCATATATCGCGGGTGGCCGATGAGGTGTGGTGTTTGCGCCACTGGTTTTCCTGGCTGTGGATCTCCTCATAGACAAAGTCGCCTTTGGGGCTGATATACTCGATAGCGGTGGCCGACAGGGGCATCAGCTGGCGGGGACGCCCACCGGCCACGGGGATGGCATAGAGCTCGCTGCGGCGCGAGGTGGGGAAGTCGGCGCTCGAAGCGGGGTCCTGGATGGCTGCCGAGTAGATAATCTCCTTACCGTCGGGGGTAAAGGCCTCGGGGAGCTCCGACACTGAGTTGGAGGTGAGGCGTGTGGCCGTGCCGCCTGTGGCGGGCATGATGAAGATATTGCGGCCGCCATTGCGATCGCTCGCAAAAGCGATCAGCTTGCCGTCGGGGCTCCAGATGGGATGGCTCTCATAGGAGGGGGTGGTGGTCAGGCGGGTGGCGTTGCCGCCGGTGGCGGGGACGGTGAAGATATCGCCCTTGTAAGTGAAGGCGATAGTAGACCCGTCGGGCGACATCTTTACGTCGCGGAGCCAGAGGGGAGTGGTGGCCCCGGCTGAGCATATTGCCGCAGAGGCAAGAGCAAGAGCTAAGGCGCGCTTTGTTATAGGCTTCATAATGAAAGGTTTATGATGAATATGCATGACAGTGCAGGCCGCAAGGGCCATACAAGCTACAAAGATACGGAAAATTTGGGAAAGTGAGAGCAGAAATTTGCTGATAGTCAACTGCCGGCTCCTGGTAACACCGGGATTTAGATAACGCTGACAACTTCGGGAAACAGCTTTTTTCAGCCGGGTAAGATAATTTTTGTCGATGGGTTGTGTTATATTTGCAGGGCCGCATTTGACTGGCGGCTCCGCAAAGATGAATTATTAATGAAAATCAACTCTCTTAGATATGAATGAGCTTCGCAGAGTAGAGGCGCTCAGATATATCCTCCCGCTCAGGGAGGGTGGCTCCCTGCCGGCTCTCATCGAGGCCTCCGACGGCTTCAAATACGTATTGAAGTTTCGCGGAGGCGGCCATGGCTCCAAGGCGCTCATTGCCGAGTTTATAGGCGGTGAGATTGCCCGCGCGGCCGGCCTGAGGGTGCCTGAGATGGTGCTGGTGGACCTTGATGAGGCCTTTGGCCGCACTGAAGGCGATGAGGAGATACAGGATCTCCTCCAGGCGAGCCGGGGGCTCAACCTCGGCCTTCATTTCCTCCCCTCGACCCTGACATGGGATGTGGCGGTCAACCGCGCCGACCCCCTCGAGGCCTCGAAGATAGTGTGGGTCGATGCCTTGCTGACCAATGTTGACCGCACCTGGCGCAACACCAATATGCTCCTCTGGTGGGGTCACGAGCTTTGGCTTATCGATCATGGCGCGTCGCTCTATTTCCACCACAACTGGGATGGCTGGGAGGCGGCCGCCCTGAGCCCCTTCCCTTATGTCAAAGACCATGCTCTGCTTCGCGAGGCCTCTATGCTGCGCGAGGCCGATGCAGAGCTCCGCCGCCGTATCACCCCCGAAACCATCAGCGCGATAGTGGCCGCCATTCCCGAGGAATGGCTCGTCCAGGCTTCGCCGGTGATCTCCCCGGCAGAGCAGCGCCGCGTCTACGAGACCTTCCTGACCACCCGATTGACCAACTCTCAAATCTTTACCGACCATGCCATCGAAGCCCGAAATGCAATTATATGAGTATGCCGTGGTGCGCTATCTTCCGAGAGTGGAGCGCGAGGAGTTTGTCAACGTGGGCCTCATTATGATGTCGAAGCGGCGCAGATGGCTCCGGGTCGCCATCAAGCTCAATCGTCAGAGGGCCCTCGCCCTCTGGCCGGAGGCCGACCTTGAGGCTGTAGAGAGTCAGCTCCGATCATTTGAGATAATAGCTGCGGGGAAGGGCCCTCACACGGCCGACCTTGAGATCCATGAGCGCTTCCGCTGGCTTACGGCGGTCCGCTCGGCATGTATCGCCACCTCGCGGCCTCATCCGGGGCTGACGGCCGACCTCGACGCTACCTTTGAGCGCCTCTTTGCCGAACTTGTTGACTGACCTCCGTTGGCAGCATCGCCAAAAATGGCTACCTTTGCCGCGAAAAATGCGCCATTATGCCTGACAAGACCGTTAAGGCCCCTGAAGAGGGCCCCCAGACCCGGGGAGCGGTGAAGGTCGATATGACCTCCGGCCCGCTTCTCCGCAAGATCATCACCTTTGCCCTGCCCCTGATAGCGGGGGGCATGTTGCAGCAGTCGTTCAACACCATCGATGTGGTGGTCGTAGGGCGTTGGTGTGGCCATCAGGCCCTTGCCGCCGTGGGAAGCAACGGGATGATCATCACTATGATAATCAATCTTTTCCTGGGCCTGTCGATAGGCGCCAATGTGGTTGTCTCCCATTATATTGGCCGGCGCGATGAGGAGGGCATCCGCCGCTCGGTGGCCACCGTAGGCATCCTCTCTGTCATCACAGGCCTGCTGCTGATGCTCGTCGGAGTGGCCTCGGCGCGGCCCCTGCTCGAGATAGCCTCCACGCCCGACGATGTTATTGACCTGGCGGCGCTCTATCTCCGCATTTTCTTCCTCGGGATGCCCTTCATTATGATATTCAATTTCGGGGCGGCTATCCTGCGCTCGCTGGGCGACACCCGCTCACCCTTCTATGCCCTCATTGCCGGCGGCCTGGTCAACACGGCTCTCAACCTCCTTCTTGTGCTCCGGTTTGATATGGGAGTGGCCGGTGTGGGAGTGGCCACGGTAGTGAGCAATGTTGTCAGCTCGGCCATCATCGTGACGCTCCTCCTGCGCCAGAGCGGCCCCTTCCGCCTGGTGGTCAAGGCGATGCGTTTCTATGGCTCGCAGCTTGGCAAGATAATGCGCATCGGCCTGCCGGCAGGGCTTCAGGGAGTGGTGTTCTCGCTCTCAAACTTCTTTATCCTGGGTAATATCAACCTCTTCGGGGCCGAAGCCTCGGCAGGGTCGGCCGCTGCGCTCAATTTTGAATATTACTGCTATTTCGTGATCAATTCTTTCTGCCAGGCAGCCGTGTCGTTTGTGAGCGTCAATTATGCCGCAGGGCATTACGACCGCTGCCGGCGCGCCTTCAGGATATGCATGGCGGCGAGTGTCATAGGCTGCGGGGCTCTCAATATTCTCCTCGTGATCTTCAGGGAGCCCGTCATAGCGCTCTTTACCGAGCAGGCGTCGGTGGCGGGCTATGCCTACATCAGGATGGAGATAGTGCTCCTGCTTCAGTTCATGGCTTCGAGCTATGAGATTGCGGGGGGAGCGTTGCGGGGCCTGGGCTATTCACTGACGCCGGCCGTATTGACGGTCTTCGGCACATGCCTTCTGCGCATCCTGTGGGTTAAGACGGTGAGCGTCGATGCCACAGATTTTCAACTTCTGATGAGTGTCTATCCGGTTACATGGGTGGTGACCGGCACGGCCGTCCTCGCAGCCTGGTTTATCATCTCGCGGCGGGCTCTCCGCGCTCCGGCTCAGGCCTCCTGATCAGCCGGTTTTGAGGCTGCCATCTTGCGCCTGCGGCCGAGGAGATAGCGGAAGCCTACTGTCAGACCTGCCAGGATGAGGAATACCGACGAGAGGATTATGGCGATTATCAGGCGATAATGTCTCTTGGTGTCGCTCAGCTCCTGCACAGTCTCTTCAAGGCGCTCCTGTGAATTATTGTTGACGCTCAGGAGGAGCCCAAGCTCCCTGACCTTGTCGGAGCGATTGGCTTCGAGGCGCTTCTCGAGGAGCTCGATATATTGACCTCGGGCATCGCTGAGGGTCTCGCGGTCGCCGACGGCCTCGGCGCTCTCCATCTGGAGCTTGAGCAGGCGGATGCGGTAATTGCGGTTTTTCTCATTCTTAAGCGCCTTGTCTATGGCCTTGATGGCCTCGGGATAGCGCTTCTTGGCCACGAGGTAAAATGATGTGGCGCGGGCCAGATTGTTAAATTCGTCGGCGAGCTCCGGGTCGTCCACTATCAGCTCGCCCATGCGGTTGTAGGCGCTGTCGATTTCGGCCGGAGTGAGGGCTTCGTAGCATGTGAGCATCCGTCGCAGGGCCAGATATTCATTGTTTTTGTAGCTGGCATAGACGTGCCCTTTAGCCTCATTTTCGGCAATAAGCTCCTTGATGATAGCAAGATAGGCTTTATTGGCT
This sequence comes from uncultured Bacteroides sp., assembly GCA_964488335.1. Lineage (GTDB taxonomy): Bacteria > Bacteroidota > Bacteroidia > Bacteroidales > Muribaculaceae > Paramuribaculum. Next base: position 5,352 of record CAZAUV010000062.1, on the reverse strand, counting down.
TCTACGGCCTTCTCATTCTCGCCCAGGAACGAATAGTTCATGGCAGCCTGGGTGGTATAGAGCGATGTCAGAGGGCCGTTTTTCGACGGGAGCTGGCGGATAAGGATTGCCAGGCGATCCATATAGTCGGCATAAAGCTCGCCTCCGACGGTGAGCCCCAGAGCCACTGTGAGCTTGTAGAGGGGGAGGATGCGGTCATAGAGGCCTTTGGAGGGATCGTCTTCATACTCTTCGATATAGTCGTTGAGGAGCTTGATGCGCTCGGTGTCGTCCATATCGTTGTAGTCGGCCAGGAGCTTGCGTATCTCTATGAAAATCATCGTCTCGCGCTGATTTTCATTGTAGGGGAGGCGGGCAACTATGGTGCGCATCGAGTCGATTATGGCCTCATTGCGGTCGTTTTTGTTGACCACCTTGCGGATGATGTCGAGCTCGGTGTCGTAGTCGCGGGCGCGCTCGCAAAGCTCGATAAGCGGCCTGGAGTAGACTCCGGTATCGGAGCGTAGCGAGATATCGAAGAGATTGTAGAGGATCTCGATGCTGTCTTGCATCGTCTGAGCCTCCCGGAGATTTTTCTGCCACTCCTTGATGTTGGAGACGTTGATCACGTCGGCCCTCGACGGAGCAGCTATGACGAGCGAAAGAAGGAGCACCACGGCCGGCATGAGAGCGGCCACGGAGCGGTTAATATGCTGATATAATGAGCGAAAGATCATTGCTGATATTGATGATAGGCTATAGTCAGGAGCCAACAAGAGGAGCCTCAAAGCCCTCATATAGGCCGAGCGCATAGCGTTTCGGGTGCAAAATTAATAATTATTAACCATCCGCTAAATAATATCGGCATAAAAATGAAAAAAAAATGTAACGGATATTACAGGACTCCCGATCGCGCGACCTGAAGGCTAATGCAGCCGACGCTCGTGGAAGAAGCGACGGGTGGCAAGCAGCAGGAGGATGGTGCCCGTGACCTGCGATATGGCCGCGCTCCAGAATGAGGCCGTGAAACTCATATACTCGGCCAGGACTCCTCCCATGAGGATGCCGATGCCCTGGCCGATGTCCCACGAGGTCATAATCGACGAGTTGGCGGTGCCGCGCTGGTCGTGGCGGGCCACTGCGACAAACATGTTCAGGAACGCGGGATACATGCGGCCGTTGCCGAGACCAATGAGAGCCGCCGACAGATAGTAGGCCCAGGGGCCGGGGAGGAGGGCAAAGAGGGTGAAACCCACACTCGTGATTATTGAGCCCTCAACGGCGTTTTCGGCCATACGGCCCTCGCGCAGGGCCTTTGCTCCATAGAGTCGCGAGACGAAGAGGCCTATCGAGAGGAGGGCAAAGAAGAGGCCGGTGCCGTCGGTGATGCCGAGCTGCTCCTTGCCGTAAATTGCTACATAATTGCTCATTATGCCCCAGCAGATGCCGAAGATGAGGATGTTGACCGCTAAGAGCCATCCCCGGGTGAGGAAGAAATGGTCGAGGCCCATCTTTGGCTTTCCTGCCACGGGAGCGCGCCTCGGGAGCCTTACGCTCGTGGCCATGAAAAAGCCGATGAGGGCCGTGATGAGAGCGATCCAGAAGAGAGTGGCGAAATTGTCGGTCCGGGAATAGATGAAGATGCCCGCCGTAGGGGCCACGGCCATGGCAAGATTATTGCTCAGCCCGTAATAGCCTATGCCTTCGTTGCGGCGCGAGGAGGGGAGCACGTCGATGGCCACGGTGCTGTTGGCCACGGTGGTGGCGCCGAAGGGGAGGCCGTGGATGGTGCGGACGATGGCAAACATCAGCAGCGTCCCGGCCCCGACATAGCCGGTGAAGCAGATAAAGAAGAAAAAGAAGCAGAGCATCAACACCTTCTTGCGGTCAAAGCAGTCGACGATAAAGCCGCTGAAGGGCCTGACTATCAGCGCTGCGATGACATATCCCGAGAGCACTAAGCCTATCATATCCTTATCGGCATGAAACTGCGCGTCAAGATAGATAGGCAGCAGCGGCGTCAGGAGATAAAAAGAGAAATACATCATGAAATTGGCCACCATGGTGCGACAGTAGTTGCCGTTCCAGAGCCGTTGTTTCACAGGAGGGTTTATTTCTTCCATATCGCAGAAAAATTTCGGCGCAAAATTACTACAAAAACGCCAAAGGTGGTGACGGGGAGTGTTAAATCAAGATTTATTGGCTTTTTTTGACTACCTTTGCGGGGATTAGGGTGCGCCCCGGCCATCCCTTACCTCACCGAAACCTTTTTTTAACTTATGACCTCTCACGCCGAAATGACCCTTAGGCCGCAGATGATAATGACGGAGGATGTGATGGAGCTCTATCTGTCATCCTTCCCCGCCGAGGAGCGTCGCCCGCTCCATCACCTCAGTCGCCTCCTGGCCGACCCTCGCGAGCCGGTGACGCTTTATCGCGCTGATATCGAGGGCGTTTTTGCAGCTTTTCTCACTCTATGGAGACTACCGTCGGGGGTGGCTTATGTGGAGCATTTTGCCGTGAGTCATGCCTTGAGAGGGCAAGGAATAGGGAGCGCCGTCGTGGCGCGCCTGCCGGAGCTTACGGATGGCGCGCCGGCGGTGCTCGAGGTGGAGCGCCCTCTGACTGAAGAGGCGCGCCGCCGCATCGATTTCTATCGCCGCGGAGGGTTGGTGCTCCATGACTACGACTATCTGCAGCCACCTTACTCCAAGACCCTCAGCCCTCTGAAGATGAGGCTGATGACGCTCGGCGATTTAGGATCGACGCCAATTGATGCCCTTGTCAAAGAGTTGCATAGGGCGGTCTATCATTATCCCGACTAATTCTGAGCGCTATGAAGTTGATTTTCAGATTGGTAATGGCAGTTGGTCTCTCATGCTCGGCAGCCTGCTCGGCCCCCGGTCCCGACGGGGGGCGAAAGCTCAATATTGTGGTGAGCATCGAGCCGCAGAGGGCTATCGCCGAGGCTATCGGGGGCGACCGTGTGGAGGTGACCACGCTCCTCACCGGGGGCTCCGATCCCGAGACCTTTGATCCCACCATAGCCTCGATGATGAGGCTCGAGCGTGCCGACGGCTGGATGCAGATTGGCAACACTCTCTTTGAAGATGAGCTCACCGAGCGCATGCGACTGGGGGAGCGAGGGCCGCTGACGGTCGACACCTCCGATGGGGTAGCTCTCATCGAGGGGCACGACTGCGGCCATTCCCACGGCCACGAGGACGACCATTGCCATGAATCTGATCATGACCACTGCCATGAATCTGATCATGACCACGAAGGGCATCATCATTCCGGAGCCGACCCACATACCTGGAGTTCACCCGCCAATCTGAAGATAATGGCCGACAATATGCTCAGGGCCCTGTCGGCCCTCGCGCCGGCCGACAGTGCCTACTTCGCCGGGCGCCATGCCCGGCTTGCCGCGCGGATTGACTCCATCGACGCTGATTTCAGGGCTCGCCTCCACCCGGTAAAAGGGAAGGCATTTATGGTGTGGCACCCCTCGCTAAGCTATTTCGCCCGCGATTACGGCCTGCGCCAGCTCTCGGTGAGCGCCGACCATAGCGAACCCTCAATCCTTGAGCTTCAGAGCGTTATCGCCGGAGCTATGGAGAAAGGGGTCAACGTGTTTATTGCTCAGAGCAGCTTCGACCCTCGCATCTCGGCCACCATCAGCAACCATATAGGGGCGCGGGCCGCCGTCTTCGACCCCCTTGATTACCGCTGGGAGGCGCAGCTCGACAGTGTTGTGAGCATCCTCACCCGCGCTAACTGACGGCGTCGATAAGGGTGTCTTCCGACGGATTGCGGCTCACGATGCGCCCCTCCGGGTCGATGAGGAATGTGTCATAGCCCTCCGAGAGATCATAGTCTCTTATGATTCGACGTGCGGCCGGGCCGCTGGCCTGAGCTATCGTAGAGGGGTCGAGCCCGTCGATGGCGGCTATCTCGGTGACGAGCGAGCGCGATTCATCGAAGTTGACAGAGACAAAAGCCACGGGCCTGCGGCTGCGGGGTAGATTGGAGTCAATCTCGCTTACGAGATTTTCATATGACATATTGCGCATCCTCGAGGCCGGGTCGGCAGCCGACCAGAACGACACCACGACGTAATGCCCTTTGAGTCCGTCGAGCGAGATGCCGGGCGCACCCGCCTTGAGCGAAGCGAGATTGAGCTCGGGAGCAGCGGCCCCTTCGAGGCTCCGCTCCCCGCCGCGGCTGTATGACACTATCGAGAGCGTCACCACCGCTGCGGCTATAATAAATAAAATAAGAGTCTTTTTCATACACTTATATAACAACCCTCGCTCCCCGTAGGTTGAAACTCAATTTATGATAGCTTAAAAGATTGTTAAATGTGTACTGTTTTGGTACTTATCTATTACCTTTGCTGAAAACTTTAAGAATTATGCAAGTAGTATCAGCACGCGAATTCCGCGCCAATCAGTCAAGGATACTGACAGCCGCGAGAGCCGGAGAGTCGGTTATGCTAACCTCAAGAGTGGGCGATTTCAAGATTGTGCCTATCACCGAGGATGACACACTTACTGACAGAATATGTCGTGGCCTTGAACAAGTAAAATTGATCCGTGAAGGAAAAGCCAAGAGTTACACCGTAGACGAATTGCTAAATGGCCTTTAATATCGAAGCCACCGAGGACTTCAAGAAGGCATTTAAGAAACTCGCCAAGCGATACAAGTCGTTTGCAGAAGACTTCAAAGAGTTCGCAAAGTCACTGAAGGAAAATCCTTACCAAGGAGATGAGTTAACCCCCGGAGTAGGAAAAATACGCATGGCAATAACCTCCAAGGGCCGAGGAAAGCCTGGTGGCGCAGGAGTAATCACTTAGACGATTGCCGTATCCGAAAATTCTGGCAATGTATATCTCATCGACCTGTATGACAAGTCGGACTACTCGACGGTTATACTGGCTGTAGTCAAAGACAAAATTGATGGTTTGAATTTTTGATTGCATCCCAATATTGTCTTCCTTCAGAAATTTTGTCTTAACCAAATCCATTTATTAACCTGTAAAAATTTGAAAAATTCAGGTTAATAAAAAAAATTGCCGCTCGAAATCACTTCGGGCGGCAAGTACGTTCACATAGTTATCTTCACATATCAGTTGTTTTCGGGGCGGAGGTTGCGGACGGTTACAGCCGTCTGCCACATCTCGCTCTCCCTGAGGGCCTTGAGCTCCTGCTCGAGCTTCTCGCGATAGTCGGGCTTGGAGTTGGAGTCGATGGATATCTGAGCCTCGTTGCCACATTTGACAGAGGCATAGAGCTGCTCAACGACGGGCTTGATGGCATCGTGGAAGGGGCCCATCCAGTCGAGGGCGCCGCGCTGGGCGGTTGTGGAGCAGT
>CAZAUV010000061.1:0-13450 GCA_964488335.1 uncultured Bacteroides sp. | reverse complement strand
GACTCGATCTTTATCGGCCGGGGCGTGGGCGCCATGGCCATCTCGGGCCTGGCCATCACCTTCCCGCTGAGCAACCTGGTGATAGCCTTCTGTACGCTCGTAGCCGTGGGCGGCGCCACGATCTCCTCGATCTTCATGGGCCAGAAAGAGATAGGGCGCACCACCGACGTGGTCAACAACGTGATGGTGCTCTGCCTGATCCACTCGGTGGTGTTTGGCGGCCTGTCGCTGATATTCCTCGATGAGATACTGACCTTTTTCGGCGCCACGGCCGAGACTATCCCTTACGCGCGCGAATTTATGAAGGTGATCCTCTGGGCCACTCCCCTGAGCTATGTGTTTATCGGCCTCAACAACCTGATGCGCGCCACCGGCTATCCCCGCAAGGCTATGGTGTCGGCGCTCCTCTCCGTGGCTGTCAACCTCGTCCTCGCCCCCATCTTTATCTTCAAGCTCGGCTGGGGCATCAGGGGGGCGGCCCTGGCCACCGTGGGGGGCCAGAGCGCAGCCTTCGTCTGGGTGCTCTGCCACTTCCTCAATCCGCGCTCGTTTATCCACTTCGACCTGCGCCGCCGCTGGTTTACCGGGGCCATCATCAAGCGCATCTATGCCATAGGCCTCTCCCCGTTTCTGATGAATGTCTGCGCCTGCATCGTGGTGGTGTTTATCAACAAAGCGCTCCTCGACTATGGCGATGCCGCAGGCAATCTGGCCGTAGGTGCTTACGGCATCATCAACCGTACGACGATGTTTTTCGTGATGATAGTCTTCGGCGTCACCCAGGGCATGCAGCCTATCCTGGGCTTCAATTACGGCGCCGGCAACTGGGAGCGCGTCAAGAAGACCCTCCGCATAGGCATCTTCCTCGGAGTGGGCATCACCACGGCGGGATGGCTGGCCACGCAGCTGCTCCCCGACACCATCTCGGCCCTCTTCACCACCGACAAGTCGCTCATCGATCTGGCGCGCAACGGCTTCCGCATCGTCTTCATAGCCTATCCCATCGTGGGCATCCAGATAGTAATCCAAAACTTCTTCCAGAGCGTCGGCAAGCCCAAGGTGTCGATATTCCTCTCGCTGACGCGCCAGCTCATCTTCCTCCTCCCCTTCCTTATCGTCCTCCCTCGCTACTGGGGCATCGAGGGTGTCTGGGCCTCCATGGCCGGAGCCGACATCCTGGCCTTCATCGTAGCGGTAATCACCATCATAGTGGCTATGCGCCGGGCCAACCGACGCTTTGCCGCCGCCCCAGTCCAGCCATCTGATGATTAACCTGAGAGTAACCCCCGAGACCGCCGCCACCGGGAGCCTCCTCCGCGAGGCCGTGGCCCGCGAGGCGGGCGTGGCACCGGCCGATGTGGAGAGTGTCGCCATCCGGCGCCGCTCCATCGACGCCCGCCAGCGCAATATATTTGTCAACCTGAGCGTCGATGCCGTAATCAAGGGTAGGCCCTGTGAGGCCGCCCCGCAGCCCGAGCCGATAGCCCTCCGCCCATTGCCTGACGATGCGCCCACGGCGATAGTGGTGGGCGCCGGGCCAGCCGGCCTCTTTGCCGCCGCCGGCCTCATAGAGCATGGCATCAGGCCTATCCTCCTGGAGCGGGGCAAGGATGTCGATTCGCGTCGCCTCGACGTGGCTCAGATAGCCCGCACCCAGGAGATCAATCCCGAGAGCAACTACTGCTTCGGCGAAGGGGGAGCCGGAGCCTTCTCCGACGGCAAGCTCTATACCCGCTCCAAGAAGCGCGGGCCGGTGGAGAGGGTGCTCGCCACTCTGGTCGACTGCGGAGCCGACCCGGATATCCTCGTGGATGCCCACCCCCACATCGGCACGGATGCCCTCCCTTATATAATAAGGAGTCTGCGGGAGAGAATTGTGGGCGCCGGAGGAGAGGTGCGCTTCACCACGCGCGTCGACGACCTCATCGTCGAGGGCGGGGAATGTAAAGGCGTGGTGACCGCCTCGGGCGAAGAGCTCCGCGGCCCGGTGATACTCGCCACCGGCCACTCGGCCCGCGACGTTTACCGCTTCCTGGAGCGACGGGGAGTGGCCCTGGCGCCAAAGGGCATCGCCGTAGGCTGCAGGGTGGAGCACCCCCAGACCCTCATCGACACCATCTTCTACCATTCCCCCAAAGGTCGCGGGGCCTTCCTCCCCCCGGCCGAATATTCGCTCCTGACGCGCGTCGACGGCCGGGCCGTCTACTCCTTCTGTATGTGTCCCGGCGGAGTGGTCATCCCCGCCTCGTCGGGCCCCGGCCTGCTGGTGGTCAACGGCATGAGCCCGGCGCGGCGCGGCAGCCGCTGGGCCAATACGGGCATGGTGGTGGAGATTTTGCCTGAAGATGTCGCCGGCTCGTCGCCGCTGAAGATGCTTGACTATCAGGAGAGCATCGAGCGGCGTCTCTCCGATGCCGTCGGTGGCACCCAGCACGCCCCGGCCCAGCGCGTCCCCGACTTTATCGCCGGGCGCCCCTCATCGTCGCTTCCCCCGTCGAGCTATCCTCCGGGGGTGGTGGCCATGCGCCTTGACAGCCTCCTGCCCCCGGAGGTGAGCCGTAGGCTGCGCGGAGGCCTCACCGAGTTTGGCCGCAAATATCGCGGCTATGCCGGGCCCGAGGGTCTGATGATAGGTTGCGAGACGCGCACGTCGAGCCCCGTGACAGTGAGCCGCGACCCCTCGACCCTCACCTCCGCGAGTATGCCCGGCCTCTACCCCTGCGGCGAGGGCGCCGGCTATGCCGGAGGTATAGTCAGCGCCGCCATCGACGGCCTCCGCTGCGCCGCCGCCCTCGCCGCGGAAGAGCCCTCAAAGATTAGGTAGTCGTATTCTGCAATGGAATGGACATCATAATCGCCGAACAATCCGAAAATAAGTGGAAAATTCAGCATCGCAATGGACTCACTGACAACAATTCAGAATAAGATACTTGATATACGCGGTCAAAAGGTAATGCTTGACTACGAACTCGCTGCTCTCTATGGCGTAGAAACGAAACAGCTAAAAAGGGCAGTAAGACGCAATATTGAACGATTTGAAGGAGAGGACTTTATGTTTATACTCTCCAAAGATGAATGTTCAAGGTGCCAAATTGGCACCTTGAACGGTGGCAGAGGCAGCAATGTAAAGTATCTCCCTTTTGCATTTACTGAAATGGGAGTAGCAATGTTGAGCAGCGTACTTAATTCATCTGTGGCCACTCAAATAAATAGAGGTATTATGCGTGCTTTTGTGATTATGCGACAAATGGTTACAGAAGCCAAAGCTGCTCCCTTGACCCAATTGGAACAAAAGATAGACAAATTGGCCTTCTATGTAGAAGATATCCTCAAAGACCAAAATGACGTCAATGAGGATATGCAGATGCAATTGGATAATATCAGTGAGGTTATTGCTGAATTGCAAGCTGCCCAAAAGATTTCTGACACACCACGTAAAAGAGTAGGATTTATTACATAGTCAGCGCCGCCATCGACGGCCTCCGCTGCGCCTCCGCCCTCGCCGCTCCACCTAAGCAGAATATTTAATCTGATAGTATAAGTCTTTGTGTCAGAATTAGCCGCCTGTGAATTAATTACGGCTATCTATCGTCTTCCGCATCTGACGGATTAATACTTCCTTCGGCGGCAATTCTGTCATATACTGAGCCACTTTGATACCCGATGTATCAAGTTGAAGGAGCTCAATCTGCTCATTGCTACCTTCTGTACACAGAATGAGCCCGAGGGGAGTTGCCTCTCCCGGTTGCATTTCGTATCGTTCCAGCCAACGGAGATACAATTCCATCTGACCCTTATATTGAGCCTTGAATCGTCCAAGTTTCAGGTCGATAGCAATCAGTCGATGCAGTTTGCGGTGGAAGAATAGCAGATCGAGATGAAAATCCTCGCCATCAATAATCATTCTCTTCTGCCTTGCCACAAAGGTAAAGCCGTCACCAAGTTCAAGAAGAAACTGTTCGATATGTGAAATCAGGGCATCTTCGAGTGTTTCTTCATTGTATGATCCCTTAAGACCGGCAAATTCCAAGAAGTAGGGACTTTTAAAAACCATATCAGGTGATAGTTTTCGCTCATTTCGTAGAGACGCAAGCTCCTCCTGAATCAACTCTTTCGGTTTATTACTAATGGCTGTACGTTCAAACAGCATCCCATCAATTTTCTCCCGTAAGGTTCTTTTTGTCCATTTCTCCTCTGCGGCCAAAGTCAGATAAAATTCTCTTTGAATTTCATCCTTGAGGGGCATAACCTCAACAAAATGAGACCACGATAATTGAGTCGCCAGTGGCGCGATAATTTTGCTGTCAGGAAATAGTGTTGCAAATTGCATCATTCGGCGAAGACTTTTTTCATCATATCCTCTACCAAATTCCGCTTTTAATTGTCGCGCCAGTGTCGCGACAATTTGTTTGCCATATTCAGCACGTTTGTTTCCAAGCACATCGCGATTGATGCGCTCTCCTATGTGCCAATAAAGCAGCGTAATTCCAGCATTGGCAACTATTGCAATCCTTTGTTTGGCATCAGCTATCAGATGCTTTATATCCGCTAAAAGTATGCTTTCCATGGGGATTGTTTGATTTGAAAAATCCATATAGGCTATTTGTAAAATGCAAATATATTCATTTTTTGTTAATTGGAATCAAAATCAGTTGAAGCAACAATATAATTGTCGTTATTTGGGTCCTTTTTGATTATTCTTATAGGTGGCCGGCGATGGGGCTATGGTAACTACCCACTCCAAATTCGGCGAAGCCCGGTTCCTCGAAAGGTTTACCCTCGTCAAAGACGGGGATGACCGGGAGATAGTCAGCAAAGTCTATCACACGAAATAATCACGCGGACACTCCGTGACTCCGGGCGGCAGCTATCGTGAAAAATGCTAAGATCGCAAAACGTTCCGAGAAAAGAACAATCCCAAAGAATGTTCCTTATTCGGAACAATATAAAGGTTATACCGTAGATAAGTCGCTTAATAAGTATTAAGGTTGAAGCCGGAAAGTGAGAGCCGTGAATTGGCCTAATTTTTTCCAACCGACGAAAAAATCTCGGAAATTTGCTTAAATTTGCGGCAAGATAATTCACGATGAGTAAATGTCTCAACCTAATTTATATATCATCGCCGGATGTAATGGTGCCGGAAAGACCACGGCATCGTTGACAGTGCTTCCCAGGCTTTTCGTTCCCATCGTAGATGTGTGGTCGCTGTATGACAACAGTATCACAATTCATCCTGTTGTAATCCGGAATGAGGTTGCTGACCAAGTTGAATACGATACAATCAGAGAGTTATGCAAGGACAAGATGGAGAATTAGACGTCCGGATCATCGAGAGTATCCGCGATGCTCAGATAAAAATGCTCGAGCGCAAAGAGCGATTGGGCGAGCCCGTTGTCATCGCAGATGTCAACGGCAAGCCTATGAGTATTCCGGCCAAGGAGGCCATCCCCCTTTACCGGAGGCTTAACTTAATGTATGAGAAAATGATGGCGTCTGTCCTTAAGAAGTCACTCCTAAATCCATGGATTGACGAGAAACATTGTGGCTTCAAGGACAAGGGTCAGAAACCCTGATGCCATTCATAATTAATAACCCAATAATCTCAGGCCAACACAAGATTTCTCTACCCGTTACCGATATGTCAATTGTCATGAAAAGCATCCTTCCCATTGCGGCCCTCCTGCTCCTCGCAGCCCAGGGCTGCACCCCTTCGGCTACCGATACCGTCGCAGCCTCGCCCGACGGCCGCATCGAGCTATCCTTTGCCCTGACCCCTGACGGCGAGCCTTCTTATTGCGTGACCTTCGGCGGCGACACTGTCGTAAGGCCCTCCCGGCTGGGCTTCACCGCCGCCGGCAACGAAGACTTCCGCTGCGGCTTCACCCTGGCATCCAAGCCCGCTAAGGCCGTGGTTGACTCGGTATGGGTGCCTGTATGGGGCGAAAACGATACTATAGTCAACCGCTACACCGCCCTCAACATCGAGCTCAAGAAGCAAAGCGTGTCAGGCGCTGAGCGCCGCCTCGACATCGCCTTCCGCGTCTATGACGACGGCATCGCCTTCCGCTACATCATCCCCGCTCAGGAGGGGCTCGACTCACTGGTGATCACCGACGAATACTCGGAATTTGCCCTCGCCGGAGATATGACGGCATGGTGGATACCGGGCGACTACGACACCCAGGAATATGAATACAACCGGTCGGCCCTGAGCGAGATACGCGCCATCAACACCTCGGCCGACAAGATGGGCAATGTGAGCCAGACCTCATTTTCCCCCACCGGAGTCCAGACCTCGCTCATGCTCAAGGGCTCCGACTCCCTCTATATGAATATCCACGAGGCCGCCCTGGTCAACTATCCGGCCATGCACCTCGACCTCGACGACGCCTCCATGACCTTCCGGTCATGGCTCACCCCGCTGCCCGACGGCACCAAGGCCGTGGTGGGGCTCCCCTTCCGGACACCCTGGCGAGTGGTGATGATCGGCGATGAGGCCACCGATATCCTCGCGAGCGACATCATCTATAACCTCAACGACCCCTCGGCCATTGAAGACACTTCGTGGATAACTCCCGTGAAATATATGGGCGTCTGGTGGGAGATGATCACCGGCAAGAGCCAATGGAGCTACACCGATGCCCAGGACTTTGACCTCGCAACCTTTGACTACTCGGCCGCCACGCCCCACGGCCACCATGGAGCCACGACCGAAAACGTCAAGCGATATATCGACTTCGCTGCCGACAACGGCTTTGACCAGCTCCTCATCGAGGGGTGGAACACCGGATGGGAAGACTGGTTTGGCAAGGAAAAAGACTTTGTATTTGACTTCGTGACCCCCTATCCCGACTTTGACCTTCAGGGCCTCAACGAGTATGCTCATTCCAAGGGCATCCGCCTGATGATGCACCATGAGACCTCCGGCTCCATCCCCAACTATGAGCAGTGGATGGACTCGGCCTATACCCTCATGAACCAATATGGCTACAACGCCGTCAAGAGCGGCTATGTGGGCAACATCCTCCCCAAGGGGGAAAACCACTACAATCAGCGCTCCGTAAGCCACTATCTCGACGCCGTCCGCCGCGCCGCCGACCATAAGATTATGGTCAATGCCCATGAGGCGGTCCGCCCCACCGGCCTGGCACGCACCTATCCCAACCTTATCGGCAACGAGAGCGCCTTAGGCACCGAATATCAGAATATGTCGACAGCCCACGAGACCATCCTCCCGTTTACCCGCCTGAAGGGAGGCCCGATGGATTTCACCCCCGGCATATTCCGTACCGACCTGGGCTCCTTTGCTCCCGGCAACAAGGAGCACAAGCGCGCCACGACGGCCAATCAGCTCGGCGTCTACCTGACAATGTATTCCCCCCTCCAGATGGCGGCCGATCTCCCCGAGCACTATATGGAGAAGGCTGATGCGTTTCAGTTTATCAAGGATGTGCCGGTCGACTGGAGCAAGTCAATATATCTCGATGCCGAGCCCGGCGAGTTTATCGTAGTGGCGCGCCGCGACAAGAATAGCCCCGACTGGTATGTGGGCGGCGTGGCCAACGAGCCCCGCGACTTCTCCCTTGTCCTCGACTTCCTTCCCGAGGGAGCTTCTTATGAGGCCACCATCTATGCCGACGCCCCCGATGCCGATGCCCTGACCAACCCCGAGGCCTATGTGATCACCTCTGAGGAAGTGACCTCGGCCACCACTCTTCCCCTCCATATGGCCCGCGGCGGCGGCTTTGCCATCTCTCTCAAGAAGAAATAAAGATTAGATATTTTTTCATTTTCCTGAGCCGGGTTGCGCTGGAGCGTAGCCCGGCCATTTTTTTCGCCGGCCCCCCACTTCTATGATTGAGGGATAATGACTATCTTTGCGCATCGTTTCAGGCCAGGAGGCCGATAAAAACCAATAGATTGCGTTTAATGAGACAGATGCGCAAAGCCTCGCGGCAGAAAGATGCAGCATGGGCGCTCGAGGTGATGGCCAAAGCGCCGTTTATCACCATGAGCATGACCCGGCCCGACGGGACCCCCTACGGGCTCCCGCTCAACATGGCCGTAGCCGACTCCTCGACACTCTATTTCCACTGTGCCTCAGAGGGGGAGAAAATAGATTGCCTGGCCGAAAATCCTGTGGTCAGTCTTTCGGCCGTGAGCCGGTGTGAACCGCGCTATGAGGAGGATAAAAACAATTTTACAGAGCACTTCCATTCCGCCGTGGCCCTCGGCCGCGCCGAGATAGTCACTGCCGGCGAAGAGAAGGTCAGCGCCCTGCGCCTCATATGCGAGCGTTTCCTCCCGAGGTATATGGATCATTTTGACGAGGCGGTAGCCCGGAGCCTCGAGAGGACCACTGTGGTGCGCATCACGCTTCTTGAGCCCCCGTCGGGCAAGGCCAAGGAATAATCCCCCCGCCGGGCTTATCAGATCAGCAGGGGAGGGGCATGATGATGACCCGGATACATTCTGATGACTTAAGGAATGTAGGCCCTGAACCAATCAAGCCATGCTGCACGTCGGCAACACGGCTTAATTGGCTGTGAAAGAGATGGATGCCGGCGGCACGTTGCCGACGGCAGTAATAGGCTTGTTGATCAGGACTTTACCTTGATGAGCATCACCTTGGCGTCGGTCATGGCCTTGACGCTGTGGGGCACACCTTCGCCCATAAGGAGAAACTGGCCGGCGAGGATGGAATGAGCCTTGCCGAGCATCGTGAACTCTATCTCGCCTTCGATGACGGTGACCATCACCTCGGCCGGGGCGGTGTGGGTGGTCAGCTCCTGGCCTGCCTTGAAGGATAGGAGCGTCACCCCGCCATTGGCATTGCCAAAGATGTTTTGAACCTTCACCTTCTCTTCAGAAGGGCGGAGCTCATCGGCGAGGGTCACCACCTCGCCAAATTTATAATCGGATTGTAACATAGAGGATTGAGGTTAGGTTAGAGGGATCGGGATGTGTGGGCCGGGGATTATTTGACCTTAGAGAACTGGTCTTTGCCCACACCGCAGATGGGGCATACCCAGTCGTCGGGGAGGTCGGCAAAGGAGGTGCCGGGGGCGATGCCGTTGTCGGGGTCGCCTACTTCGGGGTCGTAGACCCAGTCACACACGTCGCATACATATTTTTCGTTTTCCATAATTAAAGATGTTTGGGGTGGGGGAGATGAGGGATTGAGTTGGGGGCTATTTTTCGGGTAAGCCCCGGATTTTTTATCGAGGGCTTCCGTTTTTTACAACAGACAGAGGCCCGCTACAGTTCATCCGCCGTAGCCTCAAGCCTTCAGCCCGGTGACAGGAGCGCGATAGGACCGGATTGGAGAAATTGTAAAAGCGTGGAGAAATTGTAAAAAATATTGTAATAAATTTGGATTTTACAATTTCGCGCATTACCTTTGCATCACGATACCGAAATCTTAATCTTAACCTTCATCTTAATCCATACTATGGATACACCATTCATCTCGCCCCTTGGCAACCGCAGGGGCCCACTGCTGGCCACCACCGACACCCCCTGCTCCGCGCGCTTCACCGCCGAGCGCGACCGCGACTTCCTCAACCTCTGCCGCATCAGCGTCCGCCGCGCCGAAGAGCCGCTTACGGAACTTGAGCTCGTACGCCGCGTAATCAACAGCCCCGCCCCCGGCTATTATGTCGATTATGACTATGCCCTCCACCTCGTTCCCCGCATCGGCCGAATGAGCCGCGAAGAGGCTGCCCGGCGCTCCCACGGCCGCTGGCTCGAGATCTATGACCGCGCCCGCGAGGCTCTGGCCGAGGGTCAGGCGGCCACGATGAGCGCCGCAATCGCCCTGGTCCTCTCCCGGGGCCGCGCCTCCCGCTTCTTCATCAGCGAAGGGACAGCCCTCAACATCCTCCGCCAGCCCGATCACCGCCTGCGCAACCCCTTCCGCCCGCGCAAGACCCGCTGACCACGGCGTGATTTTACTCGCTCCTATTCATTTTTTCACACAATTGCTATGACCTTTACTCTTTCAATCGACGCTATGATGCGCCACGCCTATGCGCGCAGCGCAATGATCTGGCTCGCCGCGCCCGCCGAAGCCAAGCCCACGCCACTCCACCCCGACCATGCACCTGCCCTGCGCGAGCTTCTCCGAGGAGCCTGCGCCGAGCTCTGCCTCAATCTCCTCCCGATGGTCACATCGACCAACTTCGACACATTCAACCCCGATGGCTCCGATCCATTCCTGATCATCGACCTGTCGCTCCCCGAGGGTCTCGATGCATCGGCGCTGCGCGCCGCCCTGGAGCATGCAGTGGCCCTCACGGCCTTGCGGGGCGCCCTTACCGCCGCATCGCCTGCCATCGCCCCGGAAGCCGAGGCAGTGGCTCTCGAAGCCGCCCGCGCCACCAACCGCTTCCTTGAGGCAGCCCGCCAGGAGCTCGCCGCCGGCCTCACGCGCCAGGGACGCACCGTGCGCATCCGCCCCCACTATCTCTGACCCGCCTCCCCCTTTTCCGCACGTCGGGTCAAACTGACCGACGTTGCGGAAAAGGATAGGCCGGGAGGGCTCAAATACCGGCGAATAGCCTTCTGCGTTTTTTCTATCGGAGATTATGTAATCATAACAATTTGAGCTCAAATGCCTCATCGTAGGGAATGAGGCTATGCGCTCCTGAGCTTTGTTGCCATCCGTTTTCCTGATGGCTTGCTTCGATTATTGCGGAAACGGAAAGAGTCTTAAGTTTTCCAATAACATAGTCTATCGACCCCTTCTCTGAGTCGGAAAGAGTTGTGTAATCTTGATTGGAATTACATGAAAGCAGTGTGCTGACCATATCGTGAGCCTCCATCAATCGCTTGTCAATCCCCGGCGCATTGTCATAGATTGTGGCGTAATGTTCAGGGACCGGCCCGAAATTCAATGCGCGATATTGAAGACCACTGATTGATTGACCTGTCTTGCGGTAATGGTCGAAATCTGCATAGAACATCAGTTTATTCAGCTTTGTCGGGAATACCTCTCCATGTTTCATCACGATATAGCGAACCATCTCAAACAGTTTCGGTATACTTTTCATCCCATAACCATTGAATATGCTGCGAGAGTCGTCATGGAAGATGACACGATGGAGTGGAGTGTATTCATCCTCTATCATACCGCTCATACTGATTGAGGTAAGAATGCGCTCATATTCTGAAGGTTGAAAAGTGTCCTTACAACCTTTCAGTAGTCCTAACAAGACATTCTTATCGCGTATGGTAGCAATCATTTTACCATTGGATTCAGACGGGACCTCTCCATTCTCATATTTTGCATACTGATTAGTCCCGAATCCGAGAATCCTTGTTATTTGGGAATAATTCAGACCATAACGGGTCCTGATTTCCTTAATCTCATCGGGGAATGGGATGCCATGGCGGATACGATACTGAGAGTATAGATCGTTGAATTGTAATGTATCTTGCTCAGTTGTTGTAAATTGCTCACCGGTATCCTCGCAAATATAGAACCTGACGTGAATCCGGAATTTCTCTTTGCGAAATTCCTTCACTTCCGTTGTGCTTACCTCCTTGACCTTACCTCCGGTCAAAGGGCTTTTCATATCCACATACTTATACATAGCCTATTTTTTTTTGAAAGGATAGTCAAGTGGGTATTCTGCCTCGTGGAATGATATGCAGATAGTTCTGCTCCCCGGTGCACCCATAGATATCTTTATATACAGCTCCGTGCTGTCGTAATCTTTACCGAAGACCCACATATCGCCAAACGAAGCCTCATCAACGATTGAGTGAGAATAATCTTCTTTCTCAACTTTCTTGATTATCTCTTCACGTGCCACAGGGGTTATCCCCAACACACGAAGAGCCTCTTCATTCTTATCCCGATGAAGAAAGATTATTCCTCAAATGCTGAATTTGGGCTTGAATTCACGGAGAAACGCCTCCACTTCCTGTTCGTTCCTGGCTGTAATCATAATGTCTCGGATTTATAGTGCAAAGGTACATTATATAATTTAATATCCCAAACAAATAACACCTTAAAGTGGTATTGCCCAATTCGCTCGCGGAAAAGGATAGGCCGGGAGTGGGCTCCACATCAGTTAGAATTATCAGGCATAAATAGACTGACCCGGGGGAGCCCACCCGATTTCATCAGCATGATAGATGATGCCGCAGCTTAACTTTCCCCGTTAGGAGAGGGAAAGTGGGCAGGTTTGGAGATTTTTGCTTATCTTTGCGGGTTGAAACGATTTTACCGTCTATTATTTGATAAATCATGGATTTATTTGACAAGATATCGGCCGACATCAAGGCCGCTATGCTCGCCCGCGAGAAGGTGCGTCTCGAGACTCTTCGCGGCATCAAGAAGGAATTTCTCGAGGCTAAGACCGCCAAGGGCTCCGATGGCTCGCTCTCTGACGACCAGGCCATGAAGATCCTGGCCAAGATGACCAAGCAGCGCCGCGAGACGGCGGTGATATATGCCGAGCAGGGCCGTCAGGACCTGGCCGACAATGAGCTGGCCGAGGCAGCTGTCATTGAGGAATATCTTCCCAAGGCCCTTACGGCCGATGAGCTCCGCGCCGAGCTTTCAGCCATCATTGCCGAGACCGGGGCCACATCGGCCAAGGAGATGGGCAAGGTGATGGGCGTGGCCTCCAAGCGCCTGGCCGGCCGCGCCGATGGCCGCGCAATCTCCGAGATGGTAAAGACTCTCCTCAATTCTTAATCCCTATAAGCCGCTATGCTTACTATCCAGCAAATCAAGGAAAATCCGGAGCGCATCATTGAGCGCCTCGCTATAAAGGGCTTCGACGCCAAGGAGCCTGTCAAGCGCATCCTCGCTCTCGACGAGGAGCGACGTGCCGCCCAGTTTGAGACCGACACTCTCAACGCCGAGCAGAAGAAGCTCGCCGCCTCTATCGGCGCCCTGATGAAGCAGGGCCAGCGCGACGAGGCCGAGGCCGCCAAGGCCCGGGTGGCCACCATCAAGGAGACTCAGAAGGCTGTGGCAGCCCGCCTCGAGGCCGCCGAGGGGGAGATGAGGGAAATTCTTCTCTCCGTCCCCAACACTCCCTGCGATGCCGTCCCCGCCGGCCTTACGGCTGCCGACAACGTGGTGGAGCTCACCGGCGGCCCCATGCCTGAGTTGGGCGACGATGCTCTGCCCCACTGGGACCTCTGCAAGAAATATGGCATCATCGATTTTGACCTCGGAGTGAAGATCACGGGCGCCGGTTTCCCGGTGTATATCGGCAAGGGAGCTCGCCTCCAGAGGGCCCTCATCCAATTTTTCCTCGACAGCGCCGGCGAGGCCGGTTACACTGAGATACAGCCCCCTTATGTGGTCAATGAAGCCTCGGGCTACGGCACCGGCCAGCTCCCCGACAAGGAGGGGCAGATGTATTTCATCAATGAGGACAAGCTCTATCTGATCCCTACGGCCGAGGTGCCGGTGACCAATCTCTACCGC
>CAZAUV010000060.1:11975-13509 GCA_964488335.1 uncultured Bacteroides sp. | reverse complement strand
CGGCGCCAGAGGTTTCCGCTATGATACCGCCAAACATATAGGCCTCCCCTCCGACCCCCTCGACCCCTCGGCCCAGGTCAATAATTTCTGGCCCATTTTCACCGGCCGCGAGGCTGTCAAGGGTCTCTCAATGCTTATGCCTGACAGCATTTATATTTATGGCGAAGTGCTTCAGGACAAGAATGTCAAGGAGCTTGAATACTCCGAGTATATGGACCTCACGGCATCTGATTACGGCCATGAGCTACGCTCGGTCCTTGACGCCGGAAACTATCGCGCCGCCGACCTCAACGACTGGCACCACCCCGCCGATCCTTCCCGACTTGTTACCTGGGTGGAGAGCCACGACACCTATTGCAACGCCAACGAGAGCGCCCACATCCCCGACGAGGCCATCCGCATGGGCTGGGTGTTTCTCGCATCCCGCGCCGACGGCACTCCCCTCTTCTTCTCCCGGCCCGCAGGCTCCTCCCGCCGGAATTATTGGGGCAACAACCGCATCGGGGCCGCCGGCAACGATGAATACCGTCATCCCGAGGTGGTGGCCGCAAACCTTTTTCGGCGCGCTATGGCCGGCCTACCCGAGACCGTCGTTGCCTCCGGCAATGGCGCCGTGGTAGAGGTGGCACGAGGGTCTGACGGGGTCTCCCTCATCAACCTCTCCGCCAAGGATCAGAAAGTTGACCTCCCCACCACCCTCCCCGCCGGCACTTACACCGACCGCGTCTATTCCAAGACCTGGACCGTGGCCAATGGCCGCATCCGCGGCTCCCTCGCCCCTCACACCTCAGCCATCATCTATTAAATCCCGTCATCAATTAAATCTCATCTGGCATCAGGCCTATTTCCCCGACGGAAATAGGCCTGATGCTGTTTTATTCCCGGATGCTGTGACGAGTAGCCGGAGCTCTAAGCTTTTATACTTACTGCCAATCATCCTTACTTTTGAAATGCAGGCCTCCCGGCACATCACCGACATTTTCTCACGGCAGAGAGACATCCCCGATTGGTCAAAAAGTAGAATTTTAAGGGGATATTTGGCAAAAATGGCCAATAGGGCACCCTCATATGGCTCGCCGTCAAATCTTTTTGACTAACTTTGTGGTCGGTTTAGTCGGTCCCGCGCCATGCCGGGCCGCTTCCCATTCATCTCAATCTGCAAAATTAGGTACAACAAAAGATAAAGACATCAATGAACCAAAGCACCCTTCTCAAATCAGCCGGCGCCTTTGCCGCCGCTTCGCTGATGATTATGGCAGCTTCTTGCAAGGGCGGTGACCAAGCCCGGATGCAGATGCCCGCTCCCTCTCTCGCAGTGCTCACTGTCGCTCCAAGTTCGTCGGAATCAGAGACCACCTTCCCGGCCCAGATCAAGGACGCCCGCAATGACGTCCGTTTCATGCGCAAGAACGCCGCGAAGTACGGCGTGGACCCGGAGAGGATCATCGTAGCCGGGGATTCCTCCGGCGGGCACACCTCCATGTGGGCTGGGATGCTCCACGACGACGACTCGGCGGACAACCTGTTCCCGGGG
>CAZAUV010000060.1:0-11965 GCA_964488335.1 uncultured Bacteroides sp. | reverse complement strand
TACGACGGAATCAGAGACCACCTTCCCGGCCCAGATCAAGGGTAAGACCGATATCGCTATCCGTCCGCAGGTCTCAGGCTTCATCACCAAAGTCCATGTCGACGAGGGTCAGCATGTACGCAAAGGTCAGGTGCTCTTCACCCTCGACCAGGTGACATTCCAGGCAGCTGTGGATCAGGCCCAGGCCTCCGTCAACGCTGCCTCGACAGCCGTGGCCACAGCCCAGCGCACTGTCGACACCAAGCGCCAGCTCCTCGAGAAAAATATCATCTCTGACTTTGAATATCAGACAGCCGTTGATCAGCTCGCCCAGGCCAAAGCCGCTCTCGCCCAAGCTAATTCAGCTCTGGTCAGCGCCCGCAAAAATCTTGCCTACACCGTTGTGACCGCTCCGAGCGACGGTGTCGTAGGCTCCATACCTCAGCGCGAAGGCTCCCTCGCCTCACCCTCATCTGCCCAGCCTCTGACCACTGTCAGCGACAACTCACAGGTCTATGCCTACTTCTCTCTGACTGAACGCGACCTCCTCAACCTCTCTAAGGGGGGCGAGCAGACCGTCAACGGCGCCATAGCTTCTATGCCTGAGGTCAACCTCCGCCTGGCCGACGGCTCCGTCTATCCCGTCCCCGGTAAGGTTGCCACTGTTTCCGGCATCATCGACACATCGACAGGCGCAGCCACCGTCCGTGCACTCTTTGACAACACCAACGGTCTGCTCCGCTCCGGCTCCACCGGCACCATCGTCTTCCCCGAAAAGATGACCGACGTGATCGTAATTCCCCAGAAGGCCACCTTTGAGCTCCAGGACCGCCGCTTTGTCTATGTAGTCGGCGATTCCAATAAGCTCGTCACAACCCCCGTCGAAGTCACCCCCGTCAGCGACGGCCAGACCTTTGTGGTCACCTCAGGTCTCGAGCCGGGCCAGCGCATAGTCATCGAGGGCGTAGGCACTCAGGCGGTGCAGCCCGGCGTGGTAATCAATCCCGTCGAGGGCTCCGCCGCCGCTCCCGCCGGTCAGGCCCCCCAGGCTCCCGCCGAGAAATAATCTCCCCCTCCTCCCATTTTCATATCATCACATAGAGAATGAAACTCGATACCTTTATTAACCGCCCGGTACTATCGACGGTTATCTCAATATTCATCGTCTTGCTCGGTCTTATCGGACTGACCGCGCTGCCGGTGACACAGTTTCCAAACATAGCACCTCCGACTATCTCGGTATCTACAACCTATCAGGGTGCTAATGCCCAGGCCGTGCTCAATTCGGTCAGCGCCCCTCTCGAGGAGTCGATCAACGGCGCCGAGGGTATGACCTACATGGAGTCGACCATCACCGTCTATTTCGAGCAGGGCTTTGACCCTGACATGGCGGCCGTCGACGTCCAAAACCGCGTGGCCAAGGCCCAGGGTCTTCTCCCGGCTGAGGTGACCCGTGTTGGTGTCTTGACTCAGAAGCGCCAGTCGTCGATGCTCGTAGGTATCACCCTCTACGACGAAGATGGCAAATATCCCGAGTCGTTTGTCGAAAACTACATGAAAATCAACATCGTCCCCGTCCTCCAGCGTATATCGGGCGTAGGTGATGTGATGGTCATGGGTGCCGACTACTCGATGCGCATCTGGCTCAAGCCCGACGTCATGGCCCAGTATCAGCTCATGCCTACCGACGTATCCGCCGCACTGGCCGAGCAAAACATCGAGGCCGCTCCCGGCGCATTCGGCGAGCAGGGTAATCAGACCTTCCAATACACTATGAAGTATAAGGGCCGCCTTGTCCAGCCCGAAGAGTTTGAGGATATCGTAATCCGCGCCACCCCCGACGGTGAGGTGCTTCGCCTCAAGGATGTGGCCGATGTAGAGCTGGGCCGCGTCACCTATGGCTTCCACGGCAAGTTCAACGGCAAGACCGGTGTGACCTGCGTCGTGTTCCAGACAGCCGGCTCCAACGCCACCCAGATCATTAAAGACGTGCTCTCCTTCGTCGACGAGGCCAAGAAAGACCTCCCTGCCGGCCTTGGTGTAGCCATCCCGATGAACAACAACGACTTCCTTTATGCGTCGATCAACCATGTGCTTCAGACCCTCCTTGAGGCCTTCATCCTGGTGTTCCTCGTGACCTACGTCTTCCTGCAAGACTTCCGCTCGACCCTCATCCCCGCCATCGCCATCCCCGTGGCCCTTATCGGCACATTCTTCGGCATGTATATCATCGGCTTCTCCATCAACCTCATCACCCTCTCCGCCCTGGTGCTTGCCATCGCTATTGTGGTTGATGATGCGATAGTGGTGGTGGAGGCGGTCCATGCCAAGCTCGATGTGGGCTACAAGAACGCCCGCAAAGCGTCGATCGACGCCATGAACGAGATAGGCGGCGCCATCGTCTCCATCACCCTCGTGATGATGCTCGTGTTTATCCCCGTATCGTTTATGCCGGGCACTTCGGGTGTCTTCTATAAGCAGTTTGGTCTGACCATGGCCATGGCTATCGGCTTCTCGGCCATCAACGCTTTGACCCTCTCCCCCGCTCTCTGCGCCGTGTTCCTCAAGCCTCACACCGCTGATGGCCACGAGCCCACGATGAAGGAGCGTATGAGCGATGCCTATTCCGCTGCATCTTCTACGATGAAGAAGCGCTATGGCGGCATCTTCAACTTCCACCCCCTGATCACCTTCATCCTGCTGGTCATCACCGTTACCCTCATGGTGCTCGGATGGTTTAGCTTCGAAGAGGTCGGCAAGGGTCTCATCGCCCTGGCCTTTGGTATCGTCACCCTTATAGGGCTCTTCTCCAAGCGCTTCCACCAGGCCTTTGAAAAAGTCTATGAGGGCATGCTCAAGACCTACCGTAAGGGCGTCAACCTCATCACCCGCCATAAGGTCACAGCATTCATCATCGTTGCCATCGCCATTGTGGTGCTCGTTGTCCTGATGAGAATTACTCCGTCAACCCTCGTCCCCAATGAGGATACCGGTACTATATTCTGTATGGTCGATATGCCGCCGGGCACCTCTCAGGAGCGCACACAGGCCACTCTCGACCAGGTTGACTCTATTATCGGCCAAGTCCCCGGCATCCAGAGCCGCTCGATGATCAGCGGCTACTCATTCCTCGCCGGCCAGGGCGCCACATATGGCACCTTCATCATCAAGCTCAAGGACTGGAGCCTCCGCGATAAATCACAGAGCTCCGACAATATCATCATGCAGCTCTACGGGCTTACCGGACAGTATGTCAAGGATGGCCGTGTGATGATCTTCGCGCCCCCGATGATTTCCGGTTACTCAGCCACCAACGGCTTTGAGCTCAAGATGCAGGACAAGACAGGCGGCGACATCAACGACTTCTTCACCATCGTCCAGACCTTCCTCGGCGCCCTCAACCAGCAGCCGGAGATACAGATGGCCTACACCACCTTCAATCCGGCCTTCCCGCAATATCTCGTTGACATCGACGCCGCCAAGGCCAAGCAGGCCGGCATAAGCCCCCAGACCATTCTCTCTACCCTCCAGGGATATTATGGCGGTATGTATGTATCAAACTTCAACCGCTTCGGCAAGCTCTACCGCGTCATGATGCAGGCCTCGCCCGATGCCCGTGTCAGCCCCGAGACTCTCAACAGTATCAAGGTGCGCAATGGTGCCGAGATGGCCTCCATCTCCAATTTCGTCAGCCTCAAGCGCGTCTATGGTCCTGACCTCCTCAACCGCTTCAACATGTTCCAGAGCATCTCGGTCACCGGTCAGCCCGCCCAGGGCTATTCCTCTGGCGACGCCCTGGCCGCCATCTCCCGTGTGGCAGCCGAAGTGCTCCCCTCGGGCTATGGATATGAGTATGCCGGTATGACCCGCGAGGAAGCCTCCTCCGGCGCAGGCTCCACCACCGCAGTCATCTTCGGTCTCTGCCTCCTCTTTGTCTACCTCCTGCTCTCGGCTCAATATGAGAGCTATGCCCTCCCCTGGGCCGTGATCCTCTCCATTCCCTTCGGCCTTATGGGCACATTTATCTTCGCCGACCTCGGAGGCATAGCCAACTCCATCTACCTCCAGATTGCGCTGATCATGCTCATCGGCCTCCTGGCCAAAAACGCAATCCTGATCGTGGAATTTGCTCTCGAGCGCCGTCGCACAGGTATGTCGATCTACAACGCTGCCGTCAATGGTGCCGTTGCCCGTCTGCGACCCATCCTCATGACATCGCTCGCCCTCATCATCGGCCTCCTCCCGATGATGTTTGCCCATGGCGTAGGTGCCAACGGCAATCGCGCCCTCGGCGCCGGCTCCGTAGGCGGTATGCTTATCGGCATGCTCTTCCAGATCTTCATCGTCCCGGCCCTCTTCGTCGTCTTCCAGTTCCTCCAGGAAAAGATTTCGCCTATCAAGTGGAAAGACACCGACAACGAGGGCATCGAGAGCGAGATTGAGCAATACTCACGTTAATCCCCCCTTCACTCCGCAATGAAAATCATCAAATATTTCATCATCCCGGCGGTGGTGGCCTCTATGGCCGCCACCCTCGGGAGCTGCGGCATCTATTCCAAATTTCAGATGCCCACTGACACGGCACTGACAGAGGAGTATGTCAAGGCTCGCGATGCACAGGCCGATTCCGCAGCTTTCGGCAACCTGCGCTGGCAGCAGGTGTTTACCGACCCCATCCTCGTCGACCTCATCTATCAGGCCCTCGACAACAATAAAAATCTGGCCAACGCCAAGCTCAACGTAGACATTGCCCACGCCCGACTTCTGGGCGCCAAGCTCGCCTACCTCCCCTCGGTGGCCCTCGCCCCCAATGGTGCCGGCGCGTCATATGACCATAGTCACATCAACTGGACATATCAGATTCCCCTGGCTGTCAGCTGGGAGATAGATGTCTTCGGCAAGACCCTCAACAATAAGCGCATGGCCGACGCCTCTTATCAGATGACCCGCGAGGCCGAGCAGGCAACCCGCAGCCAGATCATCTCGGCCGTGGCCAACACCTATTATGCCATCGCCACAACCCGCCGGATCCTCTCCCTCCAGCGCGAGACCTCAGTGATGTGGGCCGAAAATGTACAGACCATGAAAGACCTCAAGGAAGCCGGTCGCTCCGGCATCACCGAGGCCGCAGTGGTTCAGGCCAAAGCCCAGTATGCAAGCATCCTCGCTTCCATCACCGACACAGAGGCATCGCTCCATGAGCTCAACAACACGATGAGCCTCCTCCAGGCCACGATGCCCCGCGAATGGGCCACCTCCGACGAAGCCCTCCTCGAAGCCCCTCTCCTCACCCGCGAGACAATAGAGATGCGCGAGCTGGCATCCCGCCCCGATGTCCGCGCCGCCGAGTATTCGCTGGCCGCAGCTTATTATGCCACCTCTGCTGCCCGGGCCAACTTCTATCCCTCCATCTCCATCTCCTCCAACGGCGGCTTCACCAATCTCCTGGGCAGCATGATTGTCAATCCCGGCAAATGGTTTATCCAGCTCGCCGGCCAGCTGACCGCTCCCCTCTTTGCCCGGGGCGCCAACATAGCCAACCTCAAAGCCACGAAGGCTCAGCAGCAACAGGCCATGAACAACTTCGAGACCACCCTCCTCTCGGCCTCGGCTGAGGTGAGCAATGCCATGACGGCTTATCAGAAGGCCACTCAGAAGAGCTCTCTCCTCGACGAGCAGGTGGCCAATCTCGAGAAGAGCGTCGACATCACCCAGACCCTCCTTAAGGTCGGCGGCTACAACACCACCTATCTTGAAGTGATCACCGCCCAGCAGAGCCTCCTCGGAGCTCAGATGAGCCGACTGCAATGTGACCTCAGCCGCTCCGCCGCCCTCATCAATCTCTATCAGAGCCTCGGCGGAGGCCGTTAAATCCACCTTACCTCTATTACCTCCCATCTCATTCACCATGATCAGTCCCTTAGCTCACGTCGACCCCAAGGCACGCATTGCCGACGACGCTGTCATCCACCCCTTTGCTTTCATTGACGAAGATGTGGAGATTGGCTCCGGCACCGAGGTGATGCCTTACACAAGCATCATCCGCGGCACCCGCATCGGTCGCAACAACAAGATTTATCAAGGCTCTATCATCGGAGCCGACCCCCAGGACTTCCGCTGGCACGGCCAGAAGAGCTATTGCTTCATCGGCGATAACAATCAGATACGCGAGCACGTGATCATCAATCGCGGCATATCCGACGAAGGGGGCACCCGCATCGGCTCCGACTCCTTCATCATGGCCGAGACCCATATCGGCCACGACTCTGTCATCGGCGATAAATGTGTCATCGGCAATGGCGTGACCATCGCCGGCGATGCCCGCGTCGGGGCTTGCTCTATCCTCTCCTCAGGGGTGATCCTTCACGAGAAATCGTCACTCGGCGACTGGACCCTCATCAAGGGCGGATGTCGCATAGCCGGTAATGTACCTCCGTTTGTCATCATGGCCCACAACCCCGTGAGCTATTTCGGCGTCAACGCCGTGGTGCTCCGCAAGGGTGGCTACACCCCTGATGAGATCGACGATATAGCCAAGGCCTATCGCCATATCTATCAGACCGGCACTTCGGTCTTCAACGCCCTCAAGCGCATCGAGGCCGACCTCCAGCCCTCGCGCGTCCGCGAAGCCATCATCGACTATATCCGCGGCAACAATCTCAAGATCGTGGCCATCCCTCGCGACCTCGAGTGAGCAATCAGTAATTTGGTTTACACCAGAGCGGCCGTCCTGTCCTCTCCCCGAGGCATGGCGGCCGCTCTGTCAATAATATGAAGCGCGCCACAAATTATTATTTTGTGGAATGTACGTCACCCCCGACCACGTTTTTATTCAGTTGTGGTTAGTTAATTAGTTTTGTTTTAGTTGGAAGTCATTTCTTCATAGTTAAGCTTTTTTGTTGACAAGCTCGTTTTCCTAATTCTTAGCAGCAATCACTCTCTGGAAATATTATGAGCATTGCAGATAATGACCGATAAGCAAATAATCATTACCTTTGCAACCGAAAGACTCTTCCGACTCCTTAAACTTATCAAGATATGTTAGGAAACTTCATATATTCCAATCCCACCAAACTCTATTTTGGTGATGAAGCCTGCAAAAACCTTGCCGAGGCTCTCCGCCCCTTCGGCAAGAGAGTGATGCTCGCCTATGGTGGAGGCTCTATCAAGCGCAATGGCGTCTACGATGACGTTGTGGCCGCCCTCGCCGAAGCCGGTAAGGAGGTCGTGGAGCTCTCCGGAGTGATGCCCAACCCCACGATGGAAAAGGTCATCGAGGGTTGTAAGCTCGCCCGCGAGAATGATGTAGACCTCATTCTTGCCGTCGGCGGAGGCTCAACCATCGACTACTCCAAGGCCGTGGCCGCCTCTACATGGTTTGACGGCGATGCCTGGGAGCAATTCTGGGTCAAGCAGGAGGAGCCCGCTCCGGGGCAGAAGATCATCCCGGTAGGAGCCGTGCTCACCATGGCCGGCACGGGCTCGGAGATGAACGGCGGCTCAGTGATCACCAACACTGCCGCCAAGATGAAGATAGGCAAGGTATTTGGCGAAAACCTCATGCCTCGCTTCGCAATCCTCAATCCCCGCTACACCTTCTCCCTCCCCCACCGCCAGATGGTGGCCGGCATCTTTGACACGATGAGCCACATCATGGAGCAATATTTTTCGGGCGACGACGACTCCACCTCCGACTATCTCGCCGAGGGCCTGATGCGCTCGGTAGTGGCCTCGAGCCGCGTGGCCGTCAATGACCCGGAGAACTATGAGGCACGCTCCAACCTGATGTGGTCGGCCACCTGGGCGCTCAACACCCTCATTGCTCAGGGCAAGAGCGAAGACTGGATGGTCCATATGATAGGCCACGCCGTAAGCGCCCTGACTGACGCCACCCACGGCATGACCCTCGCCGCCGTCTCCCCCGCCTACTATCGCTTCATTATGGATGCCGGCATAGGGCGATTTGCCCGCTTTGCCCGCGTGGTGTGGGAGATCCCCGCCGAGGGCAAGAGCGAGGAGCAGCTCGCCGCGGAGGGCATCGACGCTCTCGAAGCCTGGATCAAGGAGATCGGCGCGGCATCGGAGCTTACTTCCCTGGGCGTCACCCCCGAGATAATCCCCCACATCGCCGACGCTACCATCATCCTCTCCTCAGGCTACAAGACCCTGACGCGCGACGACATCATTGGCATCCTCTCCCGCAGCCTCTGACCTCTATCCTCCCCCTCCGTGCTCGGCCGACTGAGAAATAGCGATGCTCTCCTTGCCCTCATCCGTCAGGGCAAGGAAATTGCTATGCCTGACCGTCTGCGGCTCACTTTCTTCCTGAGCCTGCCGTCGATCATGGCCCAGCTCTCGGCCATCCTTATGCAATATATCGATGCCGCCATGGTCGGCAGCCTCGGCGCCGCCCCATCGGCATCCATCGGCCTTGTGTCTACCACCACCTGGCTCTTCTGGGGGCTCTGCTCGGCCGTTGTCAGCGGCTTCTCGGTCCAGGTGGCCCAGCTCATTGGTGCCTCGAAGTATGCCGAGGCGCGCGCCATCGTCCGCCAGGGCCTTCTGGCCACAGTCCTCTTCAGCGCCATCGTCGCCGCCATAGGAATCGGCATCAGCGACTCCCTGCCCCGGATGCTCGGAGCCTCTTCCCAGATATGGGCCGATGCCTCAGTCTACTTCTTCATCTTCTCGGCAGGGCTGCCCCTCTTCCAGCTCGGCTACTTCTCCGGCGCCGTCCTCCGCTGCTCAGGCAATATGGTGGTGCCGGGGATGCTCAATATCGTGATGTGTGTGCTCGACGTGGTCTTCAATGCCATCCTTATCTTCCCGTCACGCGAGGTGCTCGGCATCGAGGTCTATGGCGCCGGCCTCGGCGTCAAGGGTGCAGCCCTCGGCACTCTCTTGGCCGAGAGCACCGTAGGCCTCATCATGTGGGGCTATATGTGGTATGGTCGCAAAGGACTTGAAATGCGCCGCTCGCCCGGCTCTTTCATCCCCCGGCGCACCACCATCTCGCGCGCCGTGCGCATAGGTCTGCCCTTGGCCGCAGAGCACGCTATGGTGTCGGGCGCTCAGATCGTATCAACCCTTATCGTCGCCCCTTTAGGCACCATAGCCATCGCAGCCAACTCCTTTGCCATCACCGCCGAGAGCCTCTGCTACATGCCGGGCTACGGCATCGGCGAGGCTGCCACCACCCTCGTAGGGCAGAGCGTCGGAGCGGGGCGTAAGCGTCTGGCCTACAGCTTTGCCCGCATCACCGTCTATTCCGGAATGGCAATCATGACGCTGATGGGCATAGTGATGTATCTCGCCGCGCCAGCCATGATGGACTTCTTCACCCCCGACAGTGCCGTTAGCTCCCTGGGTGTCTCAATCCTCCGCATCGAAGCTTGGGCCGAGCCGATGTTTGCCGCTGCCATCGTAGCTTATGGTGCCTTTGTCGGCGCTGGCGACACCCTTATTCCCTCCTGCATGAACTTCGGCAGCATATGGGCCGTGCGCCTCACGTTAGCCGCCATTCTCGCCCCGCGCTTCGGCCTTCAGGGCGTATGGATAGCTATGTGCACCGAGCTGTGCTTCCGGGGACTCATCTTCCTCTGGCGTCTCTATAGCAAAGCGTGGCTCAGATCTTCCCACAAAATCCATTCCGGCCTCGCGACCTAAAACAGAACCTGATTTCAGCTGCCCTGATTCTCGGCGCGGAAACGTCTTCGGTCCAATCGACCTGACCCAGATATAAAGTATAATCGACTCGCCCTCTTTAAGGGAGCGACACATCATAGGCTAACCATGATAAAATCGATAAGGAGGTTACCGTTACCGTGGTTTCGGTTTGAAAGATAAATAATTCTCCTCCGGCCAAACATTTGCCCGGGGAAAACACCAGTCGGAAAATCAGGGATTATTGTTGGGTATCGGGCTCCATGTGGATGTTGATCAGGGCGTTGGAGCCGAAGCGCTCTCGGATGAGGCGCTCGGCGGCCGTGGCCTTGGCGTGGGCGTCGGTAAGGCTCTGGGAGCCGTCCATCTTGGCGTGGAGGTCAATGGCCACTCCGTTGCCGATGCGGCGCGAGCGCAGGTTGTGGATGCGCCGGATGCCGGGGACGGAGGTAACGAGGCGGGCTATCTCCTGCTCATCCTCCTCGGACGCAGCATAGTTGAGGCCCATCAAGCCGCCGTAGACACCGCCGCTTTCGTCTGCTCATCCCACGTCGCCACTCCCTCCTTTCCCACCGCTCTCCTCTCCCGCTGAAGTATTACCCTTCTATGCCTTTCAAAACGCAACGGCGGTTACCGCAACCGCAGTTTCGATTTGTAGGTTGTATGGCTCACATCGGCTTAATCATCGACTCGATGAAGGTTATCTCGGGATCGGAGAGGTGATATTTCTTGTAGAGCTGACGGTCAATCTCCTCCACTGAATTGCTCCAATCAATGTCGCTCCCCTCCGTAAAGTCCTGCAATGGCACAAACAGAAAACGATCGCGGGTAATATTCATTGAAGTTAACCCCTGAAGGAGTAAGAATCGTACAAATTTAGTTTTTATATACTTATAGAGGTTTTCTGCGTATTCGCGTGATGAAAACTTTCCGATAGCGAGATAAGATTCTGTAGTCACAGTTTGAGGTCCAATTATAGCCGTAGTTGCTAAAACTTTCACTCGTCCCTCACCGTCAGTTTCACCAAGATGGCCAGATATGGCTTTACCTATTATAACATTGTAAGTATCAATAAAATCATAACTTGCTGTAACTGCATCTTTTGATATGTACCCTTCTCCTTTACTAGAAATAAGAAGGAGATCGGTCTGGGTCTGTTTCTTTTCCGTCCCTCTTTCGTATGATCGAATGCCGAAGGGCATATATTGGGATATAATGTCGCTCAATAATAATTGAGGCTGTTCCTTTATTTTATGTATTATTGAAACAGCATTATTATACCTGAGAAATATGTCAAACTCATTTAAGACACGCTCATCCGGGTAATCAACATTATTAATCGAGTTGACAAAAGTGCAACTATTAGAATTATATCTACTATCCCAAAGGAAGTAGCAGATTCCCCCGCTAATATTTGCTGAAGGAAAACAATCCTTTGGGTTCGGAAAGTCTTTGATGTAGCGAATATGGGTTTCCTGTAACATTTCATTACGGAAATCATCAAGACCGC
The DNA here is from genome assembly GCA_964488335.1 of uncultured Bacteroides sp. Lineage (GTDB taxonomy): Bacteria > Bacteroidota > Bacteroidia > Bacteroidales > Muribaculaceae > Paramuribaculum. Next base: position 813 of record CAZAUV010000060.1, on the reverse strand, counting down.
GACCGCTACCATACCAGCGTGCAGGTATAACGAAAGAAAAATATAAGGGCTTAAGAATACGAGCTAAGCCTACAAAAGCATTATATACAGGCATAGCAGCAGCTCCATTTCCTCCGCCGTCCATAACTTGATACGGTGGGTTGCCGACTATTGCGTTAATTTTCACGTTCTTTCCTACTAAGTCGCCGACTTTCTTTATAAAGAGGTCGGGCTGGTTCTTGATTTTATTGATTAGGTCGTCGGGTGCCCACATGTTGGTCTTCCCTTTGCGGAAACCGAGCAGGGTTCGCCGGGTAATAGCTTTCGCCATCGGAGTCTTGCAGATAACAAAAATGTTTTCTGCAACGGCTTCATCCCAAAGAGCCTGATGTTCTTCGAGTGTTTCAGGCGAGAACATTTCATTGCGCAGCCGCGCGCGATAGATGTTATAAGCAAGATAGAGCGGATAGAGACCTGACTTCGAATTGATTTCGAGAAGGTGGCTGTCAGGCGTGAAAACATCTGCCGTCACATCGCCGCGGTCAACAAAGCGCGGCTCTTCAAGGGGCTCCGAGAAGTCGTCGTTGAAGAATGTGTATCCTCCTAGAGTGTCGCTCACGTGCATATTTACCACACGCCACGGAGTCAAGACTGTCTCCTTGTCGGGATTGCGGAATGTGGCAAAGATGGCGGCGATGCGCTCGATGCGCTCCTCGATAGAGAGGCGGTCGGCGGCGCGAGCCATAGCGCGGATGCGCTTTGCCGCTGCCGTGAAGATGTCGGGGTCGTAATATTTCTTGAAGGCGTTGAAGCGTTGCTTGGTTACACCGCGAG
>CAZAUV010000059.1:0-13665 GCA_964488335.1 uncultured Bacteroides sp. | reverse complement strand
TCACCCTCCAGGCCCGCGAGCAGCATATCCGCCGCGAGAAAGCCACCTCCAACATATGCTCCAACCAGGGCCTGATGGCGCTCTATGCCACCATCTATCTCTCGCTCCTCGGAGCCGGCGGCCTTCGGGAAGTGTGTGAGGCCGGCTACCGGGGCGCCCATCTCATCCTCAGCCGCCTCGAGGCCGAAGGCAAAGCGCAGGCCGCCTTCCCCGGCAAGCCGTTCCTCAACGAAGTGGCCGTCACGACCGCGGCGCCCGTTGACCTCATCATGGAGCGCTGCCTTGACGAGGGCATCCTCCCGGGCGTGAAGCTCGGCGACCATCTCCTCCTCATCGCCGCTACCGAGATGCAGAGCGCTGCCGACATCGAGCGTTTCATCAACATATTTCCCTAAAGCCCCTCCACAGCCATGAACAGAAAATTTTACGATAAGCTCATCTTTGAGCTCTCGCGCGAGGGGCGTCGCGGTGCCGCCATCCCCAAAGGGGCCGACTATGCCGGCTCCACGGCCGACATCCCCGCCGAGCTGCTCCGCCACCGGGCGCCGGTCCTCCCCGAGGTCGACGAGCCTACGGTGGTCCGCCACTACACCAACCTGTCAACCAACAACTTCGGCGTCGACACCGGCTTCTATCCCTTAGGGTCGTGCACGATGAAATATAATCCGAAGATCAATGAGGAGATGGCCGCCCTCCCCGGCATGACAGCTCTCCACCCCGCCACTCCCGCCTCCCACGCCCAGGGCGCGCTCAAAGCCTACTGGACCCTCCAGCGCCTGCTCTGCGAGATAGGGGGCATGAGCGAGTTTACCCTCAACCCCTTTGCCGGGGCCCACGGCGAGCTGACAGGCCTGATGGTGATCCACGCCTATCACGACGCCGCCGGCGACACCGCCCGCGACACCATCATCATCCCCGACTCGGCCCACGGCACCAATCCGGCATCAGCCGCGGTGGCCGGCTATAAGGTGGTGGAGGTCGGGAGCCTCCCCGACGGCACCGTCGATGTAGAGGCCCTCAAGCCCCTCCTCGGCCCCCATGTGGCCGCCATGATGATGACCAATCCCAATACCCTCGGCATCTTCGAGAGCCGCATCCCCGAGATTGCCCGGATGGTCCATGAGGCCGGAGGACTGATGTATTACGACGGCGCCAACCTCAATCCCCTCGTGGGCATCGCGCGCCCCGGCGATATGGGCTTCGACGTGATGCACATCAATCTCCACAAGACCTTCTCGACCCCCCACGGCGGCGGAGGCCCCGGCTCCGGCCCGGTGGGTGTCCGCAAGGGCCTGGAGCAATTTCTCCCCTGTCCGCGCGTGGTATGCCTCCCCGACGGATCCTTTGACATCATCACCGACTCGCCTGATGCCCTCGGCTCCATATCGGCTACTCTCGGCAACTTTGCCGTCCAGCTCCGCGCGCTCTCCTACATCCTCTCGCTCGGCCGCGAAGGGCTCGCCGAGGTGGGCCCCATGGCCACTCTCGCAGCCAATTACATCAAGGAGAGTCTGCGCGACAAATATCTCCTGGGGGTCGACCGCGTCTGCAAGCACGAATTTGTCTTCGACGGCCTGATCGACAAGTCGACCGGAGTGACCACTCTCAACATAGCCAAGCGCCTTCTCGACCATGGCTTCCATGCCCCGACAATCTATTTCCCCCTGCTCTTCCACGAGAGCCTGATGATAGAGCCCACCGAGACAGAGAGCCTCGAGACCCTCGATGCCTTCATCGCCGCTATGCGCGAGATTGCCCGCGAGGCCGCCGAGGAGCCGCAGAAGGTGCTCGACGCCCCTCTCGACACCCCCGTGCGCAAGCCCGACGACACCGCCGCGGCCCTCAATCCGGTGGTGACATGGGCCGCGCTCGACAAGCTCTCTTAAACCATTGTTTATGCAACGCTTTGACACCATTATCATAGGCGGAGGCCCCGGCGGTTATTCGACCGCCGCGGCTGCCGCCGCCCGTGGCCACCGGGTGGCCCTCATCGAGCGCGATCATCTCGGGGGCACATGTCTCAACCGGGGCTGCATCCCGACCAAGGTGCTCTGCCACGGCGCTGAGACCGGCAAGCCTTATGAAGCCATCCGCGAGGATATGGCCTCTACAATAGCGGCCCTCCGCGAAGGGGTCAAGACGGTCCTCGGCGGAGTAGAGCTTTTCCACGGCAACGCCATCTTCACCGCCGACCCTCACGTCATTGCCCTCGAGGGCCCCGACATGACTCAGCTTGCCGCCGACACCGTCATCATCGCCACCGGCTCGGCGCCCGCCATCCCCCCCATCCCCGGCGCCGACCTATGCCTTACATCCGACACGCTTCTGAGCCTTACGTCGCTCCCGGCTTCGCTCGCCATCATCGGAGGCGGCGTAATCGGCATGGAATTTGCCTCGGCCCTCAACGCCTTGGGTGTCAAGGTCACGGTCATCGAATATTGCTCAGAGATACTCCCCGGCATCGACCCGGAGATAGCCAAGCGCCTGCGCATGAGCCTCCGCCGCCGCGGCATCGACATCCTCACGTCGGCCTCCGCATCGTCGATTGCCCCCTCTGAAGGAGGCCTGACGGTGACATTCACCGCCAAGGGCAAGGAGAAGACCGCCGAGGCCGAGAAGGTGCTGATGGCCGTAGGGCGTCGCCCGATAGTCCCGCAGGGGGCCAAGGAAGCGGGCATTGAGCTCTCTTCGAGAGGCTTTATTGCTGTCGACGACCATTTTATGACCTCCGTAGCCGGAGTCTATGCCATCGGCGACGTAAATGGCCGCTGCATGCTCGCCCACGCCGCCGAGGCCCAGGGCAAGAGGGTGCTCCATATCCCGGTCAATCTCGACGTGATTCCCTCGGTATGCTTCACCACCCCCGCCGTGGCCTCTGTCGGTGAGTCGGCCGACAGCCTGCGCCGGGCGGGCGTAGAGGCGACTGAGATGACTGCCACCTTCCGCTCCAACGGCTACGCGATGGCCATCGGAGAGCCCGACGGCATAGCCAAGCTGGTGGTGAGCCCCGCCGGCACCATCCTCGGCTGCCATATATGCGGGCCCCACGCCGGCGATCTCATCGGCGAGGCAACGCTCGCCGTGGCTTGCGGCCTGACCGTCAGCCAGCTTGCCATGACCATCCATCCCCACCCCACCCTAAGCGAGATTTTCGCCGCGGCGGCCCACAACTACAAGCCCTGAGAATGGCTTCGGAAGATACTGAAATATTGACGCATAGCACCGGCACTCCCCTCGTGTCGGTGCTCATGCTATGCTATAACCAGGAGGCCACCATCGACGAAGCCATCCGCTCGGTGATGCTTCAGAAGGCCACCTTTGCCTTTGAGCTCGTCATCGCCAACGACTGCTCGACCGATGCCACCGAGGCGCGTGCCCGCGCCTGGGCCGAGCGCTATCCGGGCCGCATCACCCTCATCTCGCGCCGCGCCAATCTCGGCCTTCAGCGCAATCTCCTCGACGCCTACGCCCGCTGCCGGGGCAAGTATATCGCCATATGCGAGGGCGACGACTTCTGGTGCTCCCCCCGCAAGCTCGCCCGCCAGGCAGGCTGGCTCGAGCATCATCCGGAGACGGCAATCTGCTTCCACCGCGTGGTAAATTACTATGCCGACACCGGCGAGAAATCGCTCTCCAACGGCCCGGGGACCACTCCGGGCCGGATGACCGTCACTGATCTGGCCAGGGCCAACCTCATCAGCAATGTATCTGTGATGTATCGCGCCCTCCCCGCCGACGCTCTCCCCCGCTGGATAGAGCAGACGCCGCTCACCGACTATGCCCTCCATATGGTCCATGCCGCGCAGGGCGACATCCACTTTGATCCGCGCCCGATGGCCGTCTACCGCCGCTACAGCCGCGGCATATGGAGCGGCGACCATCGCCGCTCCCTCGAGCTTGCCCGCGATGTCCGCCGCCTCCTGATCGGCCATTTCGCCGGGCACCCCGACGTGACCGCTCCCCTCGAAGCCGCGCTCGGCCGCATCCTCGAGGCATTGGCCTCCCCGGCCGAAGCACCGTCAGAGCGCCCCGGCGGCCTAAGCAAGCGCCTCATCCGCTCCCTGTCGCGTCGCCTCCCCCTCCCCCGCATCCGCTAACCAAATCGCTAACTATTGACACCTCCCCTCGGCCCAACCCCTCTCTCTTACCGGCGTTTCCCGGTCAGCCTATCATGATTAATCTTGATTTAACATGATGAAACATGATTAATCATGATGCACTCCCCAACACCACATGAAGCATCAATTTTGCTGTGGCGAGCGACCATTGCAGCCACGGCATAAAAAAAGCGGTGCCGAGCCTGAGAATGACTCGACACCATTTGGCGGGTGGGCGCTGAGGGATTCGAACCCCCGACCCTCTGCTTGTAAGGCAGACGCTCTGAACCAGCTGAGCTAAGCGCCCTCTCTTTCGTCAAAAGCGATGCAAAGGTAGAGGCTTTTTTTGATCCCACCAAATTTTCGGCCTCTTTTTTTTATCTTTTTTTCGCTTTTTGCTAAAAAAATCAAAAAAGGGCCTCTCCTTACCCTTTTTTCATTACCTTTGTGACTATTCTCCGCGGGAAGCCGCCGCCGGCCCCGCCTTTCCCCTATCATTTCTGCTATCAACGCTCATGCTGAGAAAAATCCGCATCGCAGCTGCCCTGATATTTTTCTGCTGCATCACTTTCCTGTTTCTCGATTTCACCGGGACGGCCGCTCACTACGTGGGCTGGATGGCCCGCCTGCAGTTTCTCCCCGCTGTCCTCGCCGTCAATCTCGGGGTGGTAATCCTTCTGGTGGCATTGACGCTTCTCCTCGGGAGGGTCTACTGCTCGGTGATATGCCCCTTGGGCGTGATGCAAGACATCTTCGGCTGGATCGGCAAGAAGGCCAAGCGCAACCGCTATTCCTTCTCGCCGGCCAAAAACATCCTGCGCTATATCCTCCTCGCCCTGATGATAATATCCCTGCTGGCCGGAATAGGCACGGTGGTGGCTCTCCTCGCCCCCTACAGCGCCTATGGACGCATTGCCCAAAATCTGCTCCAGCCCCTGTGGGTGTGGGGCAATAACCTCTTGGCCGATATTTCGGCCAATAAGGGGACCTATGATTTCTATGAAGTGGAGTGGTGGACCCGCAGCAGGGCCGTCCTCGGCGTGGCCATCGCCACTCTGGTGATCCTCGCATTCCTCGCCTGGCGCAATGGCCGCACCTATTGCAACACCATCTGCCCGGTGGGCACCGTCCTCGGCTTCCTCTCCCGCTTCTCATGGCTCAGCCCGGTCATTGACACCTCGAAGTGCAACGGCTGCGGCCTCTGCGCCCGCAACTGCAAGGCGTCGTGTATCGACTCCAAGGCCCATGTCATCGATTATTCGCGCTGCGTGGCCTGCATGGACTGCATAGACAAGTGTCATCGAGGGGCCATCTCATATACCCGTCGCCGCCTGGCCGTCAAGGCAGCTCCGGCCCCTGCCGCCGGAGCCGACACCCCCGACAAGGGGCGCCGCTCGCTGCTTACCGTGGGCGCCGCCGTGGCGGCCGCCTCGGTGGTCCACGCCCGCAAGAAGGTCGACGGCGGTCTGGCCGCCATCACCGACAAGATAGCTCCGGAGCGTCACACCCCCATCGTGCCCCCCGGCGCGGTGTCGCTCCGCCATCTGACCCGGCACTGCACCGGCTGCCAGCTCTGCGTGGCCGAGTGCCCGAACGGCGTACTCCGCCCGAGCGGCGAGCTGACAACCATGCTCCAGCCCCGGGCATCCTATGAGCGGGGCTACTGCCGCCCGGAGTGTACACGCTGCTCCGACATCTGCCCCGCCGGCGCCATCCTCCCCATAGGCCGCGAGGGCAAGGCGTCGACCCAGGTGGGCCACGCCGTGTGGGTCAGGGACAACTGCGTGGTGCTCACCGACGGCGTCAGCTGCGGCAACTGTGCCCGCCACTGCCCCTCGGGCGCCATCATCATGGTGCCCCTCGACGCCTCAAACCCCGACGGCCCCAAGGTGCCGGCCGTCAATGAGGAGCGCTGCATAGGCTGCGGCGCCTGCGAGAACCTCTGCCCCGCCCGACCTTTCAGCGCCATCTATGTCGAAGGCCATTCAGTCCACCGCACCATCTAATCCCCGTCCAAGACTATGAACAAGAGCAATATCGACCGCCGCGAATTTCTCCGCCGCCTCGGCTTGGGCTCCGCCGCCGTGGCCGCCGCCTCGCTCACAGGCTGCGGCTCCAAAGACACTCCCTTATCCGGCTCCGGAGCTGACGGCTCCTCCGACATTCCCTCCGGGGAGATGACTTACCGCACCAACCCCACGACGGGCGACCGCGTCTCGGTGCTCGGCTACGGCTGCATGCGCTGGCCCCAGGTCAAGGGCAAGACATCGGGCGGCGAGACCGACAAAGACGCCCCACTCGATCAGGAGGCCATCAATGAGCTCGTCGACTATGCCCTGGAGCATGGTGTCAACTATTTCGACACATCGCCCGCCTACTGCCGCGGCCGCTCCGAAGCCGCCACCGGCATAGCCTTGTCCCGTCATCCCCGCGATTCCTATTTCATCGCCACCAAGCTCTCCAATTTCGACCCCTCGACATGGAGCCGCGAGGCCTCTATCGCCATGTATCGCAATTCGCTCAAGGAGCTTCAGACCGACTATATCGACTACATGCTCCTCCACGCCGTCGGCGGCGGCGAGGATGCCATGAAGCAGTTCAATCAGCGATATATCGACAATGGCATCCTCGACTTCCTGGTCAAGGAGCGTGAGGCGGGACGCATACGCAATCTCGGCTTCTCCTACCACGGCGACATCAAGGTCTTTGACCATCTCCTGGCCGAGCACGACAAATATCGCTGGGACTTCGTCCAGATCCAGCTCAATTATCTCGACTGGGGCCACGCCAAGGCCTCCAACCCGAGCAACACCGACGCCTCATATCTCTATGGCGAGCTCGTCAAGAGAGGCATCCCCGCCGTCATCATGGAGCCGCTTCTGGGCGGCCGCCTGGCCAATCTCCCCGACCATGCCGTGGAGCGCCTCAAGACGCGCGAGCCTCAGCGCAGTGTGGCCTCATGGGCCTTCCGCTATGCCGCGACGATGCCCGATGTCCTCACCGTCCTCTCCGGCATGACCTACATGGAGCATCTTCAAGACAATCTCCGCTCCCTCGCCCCCCTCAAGCCGCTCACCGACGACGATATCGACTATCTCTACAAGACGGCCGACATCCTGGCCACATATCCTACGGTGCCTTGCAACGAGTGTCAATACTGCATGCCCTGCCCCTACGGCATCGACATCCCCGCCATCTTCTCACATTACAACAGATGTATCAACGAGGGCAATGTAGCCGCGAGCAACCAGGCGCCCGAATATCGCGATGCCCGCCGGGCCTTCCTCATAGGCTATGACAGGAGCGTCCCCAAGCTGCGTCAGGCCAGCCACTGCATCGGCTGCAACCAGTGTGCCCCCCACTGCCCCCAGCGCATCGACATCCCCAAGGAGCTCCACCATATCGACTCCTATGTAGAGAGCCTCAAGCAAGACGCTTGAGACAAATGTCGCAGGGGGGCGCGATATATCGCAACCCCTGCGTTGGCGCAGCCGAAATTCCTAATTCCTAATTCCTAATTCCTAATTCCTAATTCCTAATTCCTAATTCCTAATTGCCGGCTTCGCCGGCCCCGGCCAGCATCCCGCATGCCGCCATGATGTCTTCGCCGCGGGAGGCGCGGATGGTGGCCGTGATGCCCATATCGTTGAGGCGATCGCGAAACTCCTCCATCGTCCGCTCCGGGCAGGGGCGGAGGTCGCTTCCCGGGATAGCGTGGAAGCGGATAAGGTTGACCCGGCAATGGAGGCCGCGGAGGATGCGGCCCAGAGCCGTGGCGGCGCGGAGATCGGAGTTGACCCCATCCCACATTATATACTCCACCGACAGGCGGCGCTGGCGGCTGAAATCGTCGGCCCCGGCGATATAGCGGAGCACATCGAGGCCGCTCCATGCCCGCTCGGCAGGCATCAGCCCGGCGCGCTGCGCCGCGAAGGGGGAGTGAAGCGAGAGGGCTATATGGACCTGAGTCTCCTCGAGCAGCCGCCGCAGCCCGGAAGGGTTGACCCCCACGGTGGAGACGGTGATGCGCCGGGGCGACATAGCCATCCCCCATGGGGCGGTCAGGGCCTCGAGGGCGGCCAAGACGGCATCTACATTGTCCATCGGCTCACCCATGCCCATAAAGACCAGGTTGGTAAGGTCTTCTGACCGGGGGACCGACAATATCTGATTGAGGATAGCCGCCGGGGTGAGGGAGCCGTGGAGCCCCTGTCGACCCGTCATGCAGAATTTGCACCCCATGCGGCAACCGGCCTGCGACGACACGCAGAGGGTGGCTCGCTCGCGGTCAGGGATAAACACCGCCTCTACATCCATACCCCCCGCCCCGGCAAAGAGATACTTCACAGTGCCGTCGGCGCTACGGGCCTCCGCTTTGGGCTCAGAGCGCCCTACGCAATAGCTTGCGGCGAGCCGCTCGCGGGCGGCGCGTGGGAGCTCCGTCATCTCCTCGATGGTGGTGGCGCGGAGCTTATAGAGGCGGCGGGCTATCTGGTCGGCCGCAAAAGGGCGCAGGCCCGCAGCGGCGGCCACCTCGCGCAGCTGCCCCGGGTTCATCCCGAGCAGCGGAGTCTTCATTCCGGTGTCTGTCATCGCGGCGGGGGTCAGTCGAGTGAAGCAATCCCCTGGCGGACTATGGCAGGTGCGGCAGGGTCGTCAAGGTCTACAATGGTGGAGAGTCCCCCCTCGCGATAGCCGCCGTCGATAAGCAGGTCTACGGGCTGATACTCATAAGCCACGGAGAGGGCATCGGGATTGGCCGCGGCGCTCAGGTCGTCGGCATCCGCCCCGGGAGCCTCGGCCGAAGCCGAGAGGAGGGGATGGCCGAGAGCCTCGGCCAGGGCGCGGGCAATGTCGCAGCCGGGGATGCGGATGCCCACCTGACGGCGCCCCTTCATCACCTTGGGCAGCCGTGTGGTCGCGGGCAGCAGGAAGGTAAAGGCCCCGGGAGTGTTGGACCTCAGGGTGCGGAACGCCACATTGTCGATCCGGGCATAGTCTGATGCCATGGAGAGGTCGGAGCACACTATCGAGAGCGGCTGTTTGGCCGGGTCAATCCCCTTTATGCGACACACCTTGGCGATGGCTCCGGCATTGAGGGCGTCGCAGCCCAGAGCATAGACCGTGTCGGTCGGATAGATGATTACTCCCCCAGAGCGGAGGGTCTCGACAGCCTGGTCGATATAGCGGGCATTGATATTCCCGGGGTAGATTTTGAGGCGATTCATCATAGGGTGATGCGATATGTTGAGGAGTCGGCGCGGAGCAGATAGATGCCCCGGGCGTTGATGAGATAGCGGTGGGAGCCGGCCGGGAGGGTGGCCTCCGTCAGCCGCTGGCCAAGGACGGTGAGGAGCTCCACCTTTACCCCCGAGGGAGTGACCACATAGACCCACCTCCCTGAGGTGTAGACCCTTAGCTCGCCCGAAGGCTGCGCGCCCCGGGGAGCCTCTACCCTCTCCCAGCCGCTCAGAGGAGCCGGAAGAGGAGCAGCGGCAGGGCGCCCGGCAGCCGCAGCAACGGCAGCGAGCATCATGGCCACAAGTATATGTCGCAGAGCTTTCACAGCCCCAAAGGTAGCACTTTTCCGCGACACCCGCCAAAAAAAGTAGCTGCCCGCAGGTCGCGGCATAATCACCACCGCCACAACGATGCCTCCGGGCCGCGGTGCGGCGATGTCGTGTGCCACCCCACATACCTTTGACAACCAATATAGGAAAATGACAACCTAACCAACCTTTATCTGTCAACCTTTTTTAGGAAATGACACTCCCTCCGGTCGTATTGGAGATTAATGTTAAAATCTGTTAAATATTTGGGGGGGGGTAATTTTTCGCCGTAAATTCGCTCGCTGTCATAGTCAGCATTCTTATCAATCAGCTAATACAAACAATATCAACAAAATAAACCACTTCAATCACTTAACGCTTATGAGAAAAATCCTACTCTTATTTGCGCTCGTCCTCTCCGCCGTGGGCTTCCAGACCCACGCCACGGACGTGACAACTCTGCTGTCGGAGTCTATTGATGACGGTACGATATGCATCCTTAAAAATCAAAGAAGGGGCAAATTCGTCGGTGTGCCTGCTACAGGGAATCCGATACAGACAAACAGCCATGATGAAAATATCACTTGGCTCTTCCTGAAAGCACAGAGTGACGAAAACTTAGCTGACGGCATCACTCCCGTCTATATCTACAATATTGGCACAAAAAAATATATGCATCACGGCGCAGACTCACAGTCAACCCCGACAATGAGCGAAGCCGAAGCACAGGCATCAGCCGATGGATTATGGTATCTCGTAACGGATGGCGATATTGTTCGCATCTCAACAACTGCTCCTACGCTTGATGGGTCATCATGGACTTACAGCAACAACAAATGTCTTCTTGATGATCAAGCAGGTACCTCCCTCACAAAATGGAATAATACTATTGATACAGGCAACGGTTTTCTTATTGCACAATATGATGCCGAACAGCCGACTATCGGTAAAGTCCTCGCCGAAGTTACCGATAGCGAAACTAAAGATGTGATTTTCCAACTCGGCCGAACTTACTGCGGCAACTTCTATCTCGATGCCGTTGAGGAAACTGACAGCGAAGGCAATACCGTGTATTCACTTTATGCTACTAAGAACATCGACAACAATACAATATGGACTATCGAGAAGGCACCCACAGATGGCGAGTATTATATCAAAAATAAAAAGTTGTCAGCTGACGGTACCCCCTATTATCTTGGTCGTTGTGATGATTGGAGCGCACCTGCGGAAGGTTCCCTGTTTAACTACCAAGGTAAGAGGATTATATTCTCGCAGACTCCGGTCCCGTATAAGATTGAGTATTATACCGGAGGAGAAGAACAAAGCTATGGCAATATTATTACCGGCTTGACATGCTCACTCCGACCCGCTGATGGAAATGCCAACTCCGGTTTCAACCCTTCCGGAGGACTACAACTAGAGAAAGTGCCCATTAAAGGATATAATCTCACCGATGGCGGTGATGCTTGGAATATCCTTACCAATGTTGATGAAGCTGAACGAATTGCCTTTGAAAACCAGTGTGAAAGATATCGTAATCTTGTCAATTACCTCAATGGAACAGCTCGCAGTGGACTCCTCAAAGATGGTGTGGCTCAGACAACGTTGAACGCTATCGACGCTGCTGTTACTAAAGCTGAAAATGACCTTGACGGTGCTCAAGAAGATTTAGAAACGGCAATAGTAACCCTTTATAAGGGTATCAATCCCATCAATGTTCTCCTCAAGTCTAAGACCAATAAGTATTTGGCAAACCATATGTCGCTGGAGCCTAATGAGGAGGGCAAATATAATCCTCAGCCACATGCTCATTCCCGCTTCGGCTTTGCGAGTGTATGGCAGCTTTCTTACCAAGATGGTTCAGAGGGTGCAACCGAAGATGACCAGCAGAAACTCGAAGGTCTTCACATCCAGAGTTTCTATCGCAAGGACGACTCCGGCAAGGTTGATGGTCTCGGCAACGCCGGTGCCAGTTTCTCTGACCATGGGTTCTACCTCTCTTACGTTAAACTCAATAACAGAGAGGGTGTGGTATTTATTAACAATGATGATAAATACCTCAGCGATCACTCTGACGATAATAATGATCCTCAGACACGGGTAGAAGATGAAGCAACCGCAGCTACCCTTTGGGATATCATTCCCGTGGCTCTCCCAAAGACAATTTCTGTTACCCCAGAGTCTATGATAATGACCATTGGAGATGAAGCTAAAGCAGTAGGGCCAACCTTCACTTTCGTCTCCGACATTACCGGACAGAACGTCCCCGCTGAGCTTCAGGGTGTTGAATGGTCAATTGAAGACGAAAATATCGCTACTATTGAAGCCATAGATCCTCTTGAATATTACGAGAATGTAATGGACGAAGATGGTAATGAGGTAATTGGCTATAACGGCTATGCTAATGCAAAGATTACTCCTAAAGCACCTGGCACCACCAAGATTACAGCTAAGTCAGTAATGAGCGAGTCGCTTGTAACCATGACCGATGGGGTTGCCACAGTTCCCTCCTGCGAGATTACGCTCGTGGTCAAGAAGGTTCCGCTGACTGCTATCGAGGCTTCCCACGTCGATGCCACCATCGCTGCCGACGCCGAGGGCGAAGACCGCAATATCGAGGTCTCCGTAAAAGCCACACCCTCCGACTACGACCTCTCGGCCGGCACTCTCTCTGCCGTCCTCACTCAAGAAGGCTCCGAGGAGACTATCGACGTGGAGATTGCTCCCAAGACCTCCTCTGCTGAGGGTCAGACCCTCGCTCTCATGGCCGAGGATGATGAAGCCGAAGAGCCCGCTCCCGCCGTCTATGTGGCCACCGTGCCCGCCACCGCCAAGCCCGGCATCTACAACCTTAAGGTGACCTACAATGAGGGCACCGGCGACGATGCCATCGAGCCCAAGGAGCACACCGCCACCGCCACCATCACCGTAGCAGAGCCCGAGCTCAAATCCCTCACCGCCTCTATCCCCGCCGACACCAAGATCAGCGCGGATGCCACTGAGGCCACCGTCCAACTGACGGTTGTCCCCACCCCCGCCTCTTTCGTCATCGAGTATTCTCAGCTCACCGTGACCATCGGCGAGGGCGATGCCGCCAAGAATTGCATCATTGCCGCCGCTACCGGCGACGACGCTGAGGCCAACACGTTTACCGTGACCCTCCCCGAAGGTCTTGAGGCCGGCGAGCAGACCCTCGCGGTTTCCTTCAAGGCCGATGAGAGCGCCGAGGCTATCCCGGCCACCGTCACCGAGTCAGGGACTCTGACTTTCACCGTCACTGCTCAGGCTATCTACACTCTCTCCGTTTCCGACGGTGAGACTACCATAACCGATGCCATCGAGATTACTTCAGGCGAAAGCGCCACCATCACCGTGACCTTCACGGATGCTGATGATCAGACCGTGACCGCCCAAGGATGGACCGCTACCATCAAGAGCTCTGAAGAGGGCGCTGAAGCTCAGCCCCTGGAGGTTACAGACAACACCTCGTTTGAGCTCAAGGACCTCGCCGATGGCACCTACACACTGACCATAGCTGCTCCCGCCGACGGCGAGTTTACCTTCACCACCAGGACCATCACCGTCACTGTGGCTCCCGCTCCCGAGGCCATCACAGGCATCGCAATCACCACCTCCGAAGCCGATCTCGCCGCTGAGGTTGCCGCAGAAGCAACTACCGCCACCGTTGCCATCGCCGGCAAAGTAATCCCCGCTGGCGCCACCATCCCCGAAGACGCCAAGGTGACCTTCACCGCCGCCTGCGATACCGAAGGCGTATCAGCCACCATCGCTGAGGCCACCATCGCCTCTGACGGCACCTTCACCACCACCGCCAATGTGACCGTCCCCGAGACCCTCACCGAGGCCGCTACCATCAGCGTAACCGCCACCTACACCGATGGCATCACCGCCACCTTCGCCATCACCGTGACCAAGGCCACCGCTCCCGTAGCCGAGCCCGCCACCATCACCGGCATCTCTGACCTCTCCGCCAAGACCGCCGCTGTCAAGGAGGGCGA
>CAZAUV010000058.1:0-14079 GCA_964488335.1 uncultured Bacteroides sp. | reverse complement strand
CTCCGAGGTCCTCACCGCCCAGACCGTCTTCATCTTCTTCCTCGGCTTCATGGCCGTCATCATCGCATCGTCGAGCGGCGTGCTCTTCGTGAAGCTCTTCAATCTCATCCTCCCTCAGGAGAAGAAGATCAATCCCCTTATCGGCAATGCCGGCGTGTCGGCCGTGCCCATGAGCGCCCGTATCTCCAATAACCTCGGTCTCGAATATGATCCCAGCAACTATCTGCTCATGCACGCCATGGGCCCCAACGTTGCCGGCGTGATTGGCTCGGCCGTGGCTGCCGGTGTGCTCCTCGGCTTCCTGGCCTGATACCCGTCTATCCGACACCTTATTATTATTATTATAGGGAGCACCCGGGCTCCCGGCATTGATGCCGGAGCCCGGGCGCTTCTTTTTTTTGCGCCGATGCAAAAAAAGAAGCCTCAGGGGCGAACACTCCCGCCGCTTCGGGCGTTGATAAGTCAAAGCCACGAAGCTTCTTCACCGGGCCGGCTCCATCACCGACGACCGGCCTGCTGCTCTCTCCATTAATTAACACCCATCATCAGTCAATCTCACGCCCCTTCCTCCCC
This sequence comes from uncultured Bacteroides sp., assembly GCA_964488335.1. Taxonomy (GTDB): domain Bacteria; phylum Bacteroidota; class Bacteroidia; order Bacteroidales; family Muribaculaceae; genus Paramuribaculum. Next base: position 13,506 of record CAZAUV010000058.1, on the reverse strand, counting down.
CCTGAATAGCCATGATTACCAAGAAAGTCATCGAGGCAATCTACAAGAAATACAATAAGCGCCCCGCATCGCCCTACGACCTCAACATAGGGCTGCTCTTCTCGCCCGAGATGGACTGCCACAACATCTTCATCGACGGCGACAACATCACCATCGGGACCATCAGCCCCGAGTCGCCCTTCCATACCGTGGCCCTCGACCGCATCCATGCCATCCTTGATTTTGAGCGCCATGTGGCCATTGTCCTCCCCGCCTCCATCATCTTCCTGCTCAAAAACTCTCCCGGCATCAACATCCATCTCAAAGCTCTCAAGCCCTCGCTCATAGAGCGCCTTCGCGCCAAGCTCAGCCCTGCCGTCGAAGAGGACTAAGCCCGCCTGAGACCCTTCAGATCTTCAATCATTCCCTCACCAAGATTTTTCATCGATTATGCCATATAAGTTTCACCGCATGGGCCTTTTGGTGGGCCCCGAAGGCCTTAATAGCCTCGCCGAAGCCCGAGTAGCCATCTTCGGAGTAGGCGGCGTGGGCAGCTGGACTGCCGAGACCCTCATCCGCTCCGGTGTGGGACATCTAGACATAATCGATGCCGATAAAGTGGCCGAGAGCAATATCAACCGTCAGCTCATAGCCACCACCTCCACCATAGGCCGATCAAAGGTAGAAGTGCTCCGCGAGCGCCTCCTCGACATCAACCCCGAGGCGGATATCAGAGACTTCAAGATGCGCTACGACAGCTCCACATCGGCCCTTTTCCCCCTGGAGCGCTACACCCACGTGGTTGACGCAATCGACTCACTGGCAGATAAAGCCGACCTCATCCTCGCCGCCACATCCACTCCCGGTCTATTCTTCTGCTCCTCGATGGGAGCCGCCTCGCGCCTTGACCCCGAGCGTATCAAGGTGGCTGAGTTCTGGAAGGTCGAGGGGTGTCCGCTGGCAGCAGCCCTCCGCCGCCGCTTCCGCAAGACGGCAACCTTCCCCCGCCGCCGCTTCAAGTGTGTCTATTCAGATGAAGCCGCCATAGCTCCCTCCGTCTCTCTGCCCGAAGATCTCTCAGGCCCCATGACCTTCAACAAAGTGGCCATCAACGGCGCAGCCTGTCACATCACGGCCATCTTCGGCCTTCGCCTCGCCGCCCTTATCGTCAACGATATTCTCCGCAGCGCAAAAAAATCTGAAAAAAATTTGGAGGGATAAAAATTTAGCCTTACCTTTGCACCTGCAAAGCCCCTCCGGTGGCTTTCAGAATGATTATGGTACCTTGGCCGAGTGGTTAGGCACCGGTCTGCAAAACCGTTTACAGCAGTTCGATTCTGCTAGGTACCTCTTCCAAGCGACTCTTTTCCGCCCCCGGGCCGATGAGAGTCGCTTCCGTTATTATCCCATTGTATGCGCCGCAATCAATAGCGTAGACAGATGTCGCCTTACGCCGGGATTAAAAAGAGGCCCCCATCTCAACGTCGTGTTGAAGCGGAGGCCACGGAGAAGGTGATCATTTGTGTTAGGGGAAGACTTTTATAAAGAAGTCAGAAAATTCCTTCTCTTTGGTTGTATAACATCCCATCCCCCGGTCCGGTTCATTTTCCCCCTGATTATTTGCCAAATTTCAATGTTTTTTTCGCCGGGGAGGGGCGACCGCGACCGACCGGCGGTTTTCGTACAGCTCGCCGGCCCCCCGACCGCTGTAGGCGCCGTGATGGTCATTCCATATGTCGGTGCGTGGAGGATAACGTTTCTCGCCCGTGAAAAAGTGGCTGATAGTATTGAAGATGGCGAAGCCGCCGAGGTAATTCAGTAATGACATAGAGAGGTCGTAAAGAAAAATGATTGCTTCTGCCCCGGAGGGCTCCGGACGGAGGCAAAGTTACCGCCCGTGCCGGGCATAAAATCATCACTCCCATGTTAAGAAATATTAAATGCTTGGAGGGATAAACGGAATGGTTGCTATTTTTGCATAAGAATGAAAGATACTCTTGACCGAAGCATAGCGCCGGAGGTAAGACCCCTCCCGCGACTCATTCTCCCGCAATGGGAGACATCCTACCTGCCGTGCGGCATCAGAGTGGTGAAACTGACTGAGAGCCACTGTTCGGCCCCGGTATATAGCGTACGCGCCGTGGTGTCGGGTGCCGGCGTGATGAGCACTCCCCACCACATTGCGGCAAGCATATTGCCCTTTGTCCTCTCCCATGGCGCCGACTCTCTCGACACCAACGCAGTCAACGAGATAATCGAGGGAGCGGGAGCTTTTGTGCGTCCCAAGACGAGCAACTGTTGCCTCGACATTGAGTTGCGGGGACTGTGTGAGACGGCGCGAGATGCAATGGAGGTCTTTGCAGCTATGCTCGCCAAGCCCCGTTTTGAGGCTGAAAGCTTTGATGCCTATCGCGAGATGATGGCCGAGGGACTTGATGTCAAGAGCATGGAGTCGGGTTTTATCGCCTCCCGGGAGGCCTCGCTCCGCTACTGGGGCAAGGATCATCCGTTTCTCGACAATCCTACGGCTGAGCAGATGCGCTCTCTCAGGCGCGAGGAGGTGGTGGAGCTCCATCGGCTCACCTTCCGCCCCGAGCATATTACCCTCTATGTCAGCGGCGATGTCACCCCGCGGCTCATGGAGGTTATCAGCGATGCCATGGGCCGATATTTCCCCGGCATCGCGACACACTCCGATGCCCCGGTGCCGCAGGCCGGAGCCCCGGCTCTCGAGAGCGGCGACTATAATATCAAAGGCATCAACGACGAGCAGGCGGCCATCCGCATCCTTCGCCCATCTATCAAGCGCTCCCATCCCGACTACTGTATGCTCCGCATGGCTGTCACCGGACTCGGAGGATACTTCGGGAGCCGACTGATACGCCGCATCCGCGAAGACCTCGGCCTGACCTATGGCATCGGCGCCTCGCTTGCTTCCGACCGGATTGACTCGTCGATAGTCATCTCTACCAAATGTATGCGCGACCGAGCCGCCGAGGCGCTTGGCGAGATAAGGGCTGAGATAGATCGTTTCGTGGCTGAGCCGCCCAGAGGCGAGGAGCTTGAAAGCCTGCGAGGCTTCCTGATAACAGGCCTCACGGATAGCTTCAACACTCCGATGAATATCCTCGACTGGGCCACTATCTTCCAGATCCTCGGCACCGACCGCTCCTATTTTGAGCGCAATCAGGATGCCATCTTCGGCGCTACGCCCGATGACCTGGCGCGTGTGGTGGCCCAATATCTCCTTCCCGCGCCGGAGATTGCCGTCACGGTAAGTTAGGCCGGGTCAGATGGTGTCGGGGGGTGTGATGACCGGAGGGTCTACCACCACCGGCGGCTCAATCACCTCCGGCAGGGGAGCGGCAACCGAGTCGGCTGAGGCCTCGCGCTTGGCGGGGAGGGGCGCGCCCGGACGCTCAGTGTCGGAGCCGGGGACGGCGTCAGAGGATGTCGAGGGTTGAGCGGGTGGCACCGGAGTTGCCTTAGTGAGAATAAACTTATACCGCTTGGCCACACCCGATGAATAGGCATTGAAGATATTATTGACCATCACGAGATCGGTAATCTTGTTTTCAGCCACATAGCTCTGGATGCTATGGCGGAAATAGCGATGGTCGAGCACATGGATTTCCTCAAAAGAGCCGAAGAGGAAGCCGGGCAGGGCATTGCCGTAGCTGTCTTTGATAATCACGAGGCGGCGCCCGTTGGCCGTCGAGGTGCGCACCACCGTCTGATTATAATCGCCTCCCATAAAGGTCAGATAGGCCGATGATGAGCCGTCGGGATAGCGCTGGAAAAACTTGGCTTGAAACGGCTTGCTCTCGCCTATGGGGCGAAAATTTTTATCGAGGCGTATGGTGGTGAAGGTCGTGTTGTAGTCAACGCCGCGGGGAGTGTAATAGACAAAATCTTCGGGGGCGTTTTTGATTGCGATGTCCTTTGAGAAGCCATACATGGTGCCGACGAAATTGTGTATCGTGTGGACATCATAGTTGTCAAGGGGCAGAAACGGCACTCCGGCGCTCTTGGCCAGTGCTTCGGCGGCATAGTAGGCTCCGAGCGGTGCCCAGTGGTGGTCGGTGCGCAGATAGATAGGCTCTTCGGCGTGGGCAGCCAGAGAAGAGTAGGCATCGACGGCTTTCACCCCCGGCGCAAGGCGGGAATATATGTTGCGAATGACAGGGAGCTGCGGCTTTGTGAGCTTCGATGCCTTAGCCGGGGTGTAGAACTCGGAGGCAAGGGGGAGCACCATGCAATAGACCTTCACGTCGGGGCCGAGTGTGGAATGATATAGATTGGCCGCCTCGGCATATGATACGCCGCCGGCGGGGCTGCCCCCAAAAGCCATCAGGGCGCGGGTGTTGCTGTCGGAGCCCACGACAATCACCCCCGACGAGGCCATGCGGGCGGCTCCGGCGGGAGTGGCATGTCCGTCATATTCTTCGATGGAGTCGATATCAAAGGGCGCGTCGCCGTCGAGGCGGTCTGCCGGTTCAGCGGCCTCGAGTTCGTCATCTTCGCCGGCGCCGTCGGAAGATGCGTGGAAGGTAATCTCCTCCGCCTCATTGAGGTGGAGGGCAAGGCGTCGCTTGATGTCCATCGCCAAGGCGAGGAAATGGTCGCGGAAGGGCTGGGTGTCGCTAAACCAGGCACTCACATCCCGGGTGAAGTCGCCTGACTTCACCGCCTCAGGGGAAATGTCGGGGAAGCGGGCGAGCTCGCGGCGCTCAATCTCGGAGAATACCGTCCGGGGGAAACAGACAAAGAGGATGGCAAAGGCTGCGAAAATCGACCCTATCAGGAAGATAAAAATATGGTGGCGTCTCATTGGGTGAGGTAGCGGCGGTAGGCGGCTGTGGTGGCCTGGCTTACGGCATGGGTGAGATTATTGACAAAGAGTATGTCAGATATATCGTTGTCGGCTATATAGCTGAGGATATTGCGGTTAAAGTAGCGGCAGTCCACCACGTGGATGTCATCGAAAGAAGCGAAGAGAAATGGAGGGATGGCATTGCCGAAGGAGTCTTTGAGGATGAGGAGGCGCCGGCCGGTGGAGGCGCCGGTGGTGATATGGGTCAGGCGCGAGTCGCCCCCCATGAATGTGAGATAGGCCGCCGAGCCCCTGAAATTGTAGAAGAAGGGCCCGGGCTTAGCTTCGCTCTCGCCCGCTACGCGGCCTATCACCTCCCCTTTGCGCCGGGCTATATCATAGGTGACATAGTTGACCGAATATGAAGCGGAGTCGATGGGCGTGTAGTAGACAAACTGTTCCGGGGACGCGCCCACAGCTTTGTCGGCGGAGAATTTTGCCATAGTGCCTACATAGCTGTCGATGGTATGCTCGCAATATTCGGTCAGCGGGAGGAAGGGAGTGCCCGCCACGGAGGCAAAGCACTCGGCGGCATAGAAGGCTCCCAAGGGAGCCCAATGATGGTCGGTGCGCGAATAGATAGGCTCGGAGGCATGGAGCCCGAGGGTGGGATAGATGTCTACGGGGGTGACCCTCGGGTCGAGGTGGTCAAAGAGTCGGTCGATGGCCTTGCGGCTCGAGGAGGTATATTGCTCGGCGGCAGAGGGGCAGTAGAAGGCCACGGAGGTGGGCACCGGCATGCAATAAATATTTATCTCGCCCGGCAGCCGCGACGCATATTCGTTGACGGCAGAAGCATAATCGTCGAGGGCCGAAGAGCTCCCCTTGAACGGCTCCATGGCGCGGACCGAGTCGCCGCGGCCCACGACGAGGATGCCCCGGCGGGCACGGCGGAAGGGAGCGTCGGCGGTCAGACGATTGACATAACCGCCTGACGGAGCGGCCTCGGGAGCGGCCGCGGAAGCGTCGCCCCCGGCGAGAGACATCATCTCGTCGTGGAGCATATCGATGCTCACATCGGGGATGTCTTTCCCGATCGGCAGGGCAGAGAGAAGGAGAGCTAAGGTAAGTGGTATCATAGGAGAGGGTCAGAAGCGGGTGTAAAGGAAGGCATTGTTGGTGGCGCCAATGAGGAGGACCACGCTGACAATCAGCAGAATAGAGGCAACAGCCACTCGTGACACCGTCTCAAGGCTCAGAGCCATGGTCCCCCCGCGGCCAAAGATGCGGTGGGGAAGGTCTGAGACAAAGCGCCGCAGAGGCAGGCTGAAGGCTATGGCAGCCATCCATAGCCAGAAGTGGGAGCGGATGGCATTCTCACATTCGAAGTTCCAGAGTCCACCCGGCGCGAAGCCTAAGAAGGCCTTGAAGAAGCGTCCCATCAGATTGATGTCGTCGAAATAGAAGATGCCCCATCCGGCTACCACAAGCACCATGGCATAGAAATGGAGCAGAGGCCGCGGGATGGCGTCGGCGCGGGGGAGCAGGAGGCGCTTCTCTATTATGAGGATTATGCCGAAGAAGAGGCCCCAGAGGGCAAAGTTCCAGCTCGCGCCATGCCACAGCCCGGTCAGAAACCACACCGCCATGATGTTGAGCACCTGATGGGAGCGATTGCCGCCCAGAGGGATGTAGACATAGTCGCGGAAGAAGGAGCCGAGCGAGATGTGCCAGCGGCGCCAAAACTCCGTGATGGTGCGGGATATGTAGGGGTGGTCGAAATTCTCGTTGAAGTGGAAGCCGAGGCAGCGCCCTATGCCGATGGCCATATCGGAGTAGCCCGAGAAGTCGAAATAGATCTGGAAGGTGAAGGCAAGAATACCTATCCATGCGCCCCCGACCGTAAGGTCGTCAATGGCCTGAGCGGCGAGGAAGCCGTCGGCTATCTCGCTGAGCTGATTGGCGATGATCACCTTCTTGCCCAGGCCTATCATAAAGCGGAAGATGCCGTCGGCCACATCTTCGGCGCTGACCGACCGATTGTTGATCTCACGCGCCACGGTGTCGTAGCGCACGATAGGTCCGGCGATGAGCTGCGGAAACATCGATATGTAGAGCAGCAGATCGGTATATCGCCGCTGGGCAGGGGAGGCGGAGCGGTAGACGTCGACCAGATAAGAGATGCTCTGGAAGGTGTAGAAGCTGATGCCTATGGGGAGCCCTATGGAGGGAACGGGGATGTCGAGGCCGAGGGCATTGAGATTGGTGGCTATGAACCCGGCATATTTGAAGACGCCGATGATGAGCACATTGAGAGTCACCCCGAGCACAAGGGCTATCTTGCGTGACACGGAGCCCTCGCGCCTGGCGGTGATCCACAGGCCCATGAGATAATTGATGGCCACGGATATGAGCATCAGTCCTACGTAGACCGGCTCACCCCAGGCATAGAAGATTAGCGAGAAGATGACCAGCACGGCATTGCGGAGCGGATGGGTGCTCCGCAGGGGCGACTCGCCCGCTGCCCTGATGCGCCGGTTGTCGATATATCCGGCCAGGCGATAGAGCAGCATGAAGGCCGGGAGGAAGACGAAGAGGAAAAAGAGGTCGGAGAAGACCATAGCAAGAGATACTTACTGTGAAAAGGGGGGCGCCCAAGGGCGGCCCCGTATTGTGTGGGGGTATGATTATTTCCTGATGGCTGAAATCCTGTCGTTGAGGAAGCTGCCTAAGAGGGCGGCGCCGGCGACCGAGGTGTGGGTGCCGTCGCGGGTGAGGCGATGCTCCTTCTCCTCTTCAGCCGAAGAGAGCTCAAAGTCGCGGTCGAGGCGGATGACGGGGATGCCCATTCCGGCGCCGGTATCCTCGATGATGCTGCCGGCGGCTGCTATCATATCGTCGGGGGCCTGGACCGATTGGAGCGGCCCTATGAGGACTATCTGAGCGCCGGGCGCTATCATGCGGAGGCGGAGGCAGTTCTGGCGGACAGCCTGAGCGAGGGAGCGGACGGCCGAGGGAGCGCGGAGCAGGAGCTCATCGTCGGAGGGTGAGGCGAGGGCATCGGCAGCGGTGGTGTCGAAGGCTCCTGGGCGGCGTTTGGAAAACCATGCGTCATTGGTCCCGGCCATGATGATTATCAGCGAGGGTGTCTTTTGCGACCCGTCGGCGATGGCTGCTGCCAGGCGCTCCACCTGATTGTAAATGGTGTTGTCGGGGCCGAGGACCGATATGTCCTGGGTCACGTTGCGTTTCGTCGTGGCGGTGTTGGTCCACGTGGCTCCGCTGCGGGCATAGCTGCGGGCCGAGGCGGGGCGATAGAGGTCGACCCAGCTCCTGGTCCAGGCATTATCGCCCGAGCAGTCGTCGCCGCCGGTCCAGGTGTTGCTGTCGCCCAGGATTGCCACCACCTCCTTGGGGTGGGCCCCCATGGCGCTGAAGGCGGGGATGAAGAGGAGGGTCAGGAAGATCAGGGAGAGACGTGAAAAGGCTGACATGATGTGTGTGGTGTTATGAACAGAAAGCAATTCTTTTTAAGGGTTATTCAAAGTCTTTGAGAAGGTCGGGACGGAGGCGGCGGGTGCGCTCGAGGGCCTGCTCGTGGCGCCACTGGTCAATTTTGGCCTGATGGCCTGAGAGGAGCACTGCCGGCACCTCCCAGCCGTTGAACACCGCCGGGCGCGAATAGACCGGGGGCGCCAGAAGATTGTCCTGGAATGAGTCGGAGAGGGCGCTCTGCTCGTCGCCAATGGCGCCGGGGATGAGGCGCACTATGGCATCGGTGATTACCACGGCCGGTATCTCTCCTCCGGTGAGCACATAGTCGCCGATGGATATCTCTTTGGTGATAAGGTGCTCGCGGATGCGGTAATCGATGCCCTTATAGTGGCCGCAGAGGATGATGATATTGTTGAGGAGCGACATTGAATTGGCCATAGGCTGGTCAAAGGTCTCGCCGTCGGGCGACGTGAAGATTACCTCGTCGTAGTGGCGCTCGGCGGTCAGGGCCTTGATGGCGTCATATATTGGCTGGACCTGCATCACCATGCCGGCCTCGCCGCCAAAGGGGTAGTCATCGACCTTGCGGTAGCGGTTGGTGGTGTAGTCGCGGAGGTTGTGGATATGGATTTCCACCAGGCCCTTGTCTTGGGCCCGCTTGATTATGGAGCATCCGAGAGGCGACTCGAGCATCTCGGGGAGGACTGTCAGGATATCTATTCTCATAATGAGGCAGGGGATGATGGGTCAGTGTCGGTGGGCGAGGCATCAGGCTCGGCGTAGAGGGCGAGGGAGCGGCGGAGGGAGTCGGTAATCATGGCCCTCAGCTCGGGAGGGGAGAGCACGGTGATGGAGGGGCCGAATGACAGGAGCTCATTGACAAGGTCGCCCGTCAGACGCAGGCGGTAGGTAAACTCCGAGTAGCCGTCGGAGATGCGCTCGCTCTGGGAGTGGTGGAGGGGGAGTGTCCGCAGATATTTGGCCTGCCGGGGGTCGGCCTTGATGCGGACGGTATAAGTCTTGCCCTTGGAGAAGATGATGCCGAAGGCATCGTTGACATATTCCTTGGAGTCGAAGTCGGGGGGGAGCTCAAAGGTCGTGGTCTCCACCACCACGTCGGTCATGCGGTCGAGGGCATAGGTCTTGATGGCGTTGTCCTTGACGTTGCGGCCTGTGATATACCATCGCTGGCGGAATATCTTGAGGAAAAAGGGCTCGATGACCACGTCGCGGGTGGGATTGACGCGGTTATAGGGCGAATAAGTGAAGCGGATGGGGTGCTTGGCTTTCAGGGCGGTGATCACTGCGCCTAAGTGCATTCGCGCCGAGGGCACATCTTCGACAAAGATGCGGTCTGCGGCCTCCTGGGCGTCGAGCACCACCGAGCCCATGGCTGCCGAATTGAGCATCCAGTCGGAGACCGAAGCCGAGTTGCGGTCGGCTGTCGGGATGTAATATTCATATGTCACCGCATCATAGGCTATCGTCAGCCCAAAGAGCTCCTCGATGGCCGTACGGTAGTTGTAAAAGGTGCGGCGCGGCAGGCCCTTACTCCCCTCGGCGGCAAAACGAGACCGATCCCAGAGGCGGTTGAGTTCGCTCCGGGTGATGCGGCCGTGACGCTTGATGGTGTCTACAAGCCAGATATAGCGGCTGAAGAGATCGTGGGACAAGGAGAAATCAGGAATTAGGGATGAGGACTGAGGAATTAAGGGCGGGGCGGCGGGAGGCGGCGCCGAGACCTATCATAGTGAAGGCGGCGTTGAAGAGCAGAAGCTCGAAGCTCGACACATAGCCGAAGAAATGATTGAGCGACCACTGGAGCACCCACGAAAGCACCGGAGCTGCAATGCAGATGACCGGCACAGCCTTGTCGGCCACCTCCCGGCGGCTCATCAGCCCGAAGGCAAAGAGGCCGAGGATAGGCCCGTAAGTGTAGGAGGCGAGGGTGTAGACGGCCGAGATGGCATCGTCGTTGCTCAGATGGTAGAAGACTATTATCACGAGCGCCATGACGGCTGTCATGGCCACATGGACTCCGCGCCTGACGCGGGTGACTCTCTCCGGAGCCATCCGCTCGGGGGCCCTGATGATATCTACCGTCATCGAGGTGGTGAGCGACGTTAGGGCCGAGCCGGCAGCTGAATAGGCGGCCGCCACGAGGCCTACGACGAAGAGGATCCCTACGATGGCCGGCATCGACGAATGGGAGGCCACAAGGCCGAAGAGATCGTCGGTGCGCTCAGGAGTGGGTATGCCGGCGTGGTCGGCATAGAGAAGAAGGAGGGTGCCGAGGACGAGGAAGAGGCCAATTACGAAAAATTGGAGCACTCCGCTGACTATCATGTTCTTGCGCGAAGCCACGGAGTCGGTACACGCCAGATGGCGCTGCATCATGTCTTGATCGAGGCCGTTAGTGGCTATGACCATAAACACTCCCGCTATAAACTGTTTCCAGAAATAGGAGCCCTCCATCGGATTGTCAAAGAAGAAGATGCGGGCCGAGGGGTGGGAGGTCACTGTCGAGGGCACGTCGGCAAACGACAGTCCTAAGCCCCCGGCGATGAAGAAGATGCAGAGCACCACTGACCCTACCAGGCAGAAGCTCTTGAGAAAATCGGTCCATATAAGGCTCTTCACCCCGCCGCCGGCCGTGTAGAGCCATACGAGCAGGAGAGTGGCGATGACATTTACCTCAAACGGTATGCCAAGAGGATCGCAAACAAGGAGCTGGACCACGGCACACACCACGAAAAATCTCACTGCCGCGCCGGTCATCTTGGAGATAATGAAGAGCCACGCCCCAGAGGTGTAGCTCCCCCGGCCGAAGCGCTCGTTGAGATAGCCGTAGATCGACACTAACTTGCGGTTGTAGAAGAGGGGGACAAGGAAGAGGGCTATGACCAGGTAGCCCACGATGAAGCCGAGCACCATCTGGAGATAGGCGTAGCCTTTGGCGGCAACCATGCCGGGGACGGAGATGAAGGTCACGCCCGAGATGGGAGCTCCTATCATGGCGATGGCCACCACTATCCATGGGGCGCGGCGGTCGCCTGTGAAGAAGGTCGAGTCAGAGCTCCCCCGCGAGGCCAGTCGGCCTATGGCGAGGAGCAGAATGAAATAGGCCGCGATGGCCAGTATTACGGTAAGCGGGCTCACTGTCGTAGGGCAGGGGGGGAGAGATTTGTTTATTATAAGGGGTAAAGAAGATAAGGGCGCCGGAGCTCCTTGAAGGCTTCGACCTCAGGCTGCCATCCCGCTTTGATCTGCTCGGCGGAGAGGCCCCGCTCTATCTGGTGGCGGATGCTGTCGGTCCCCATCAGGAGGTCAAAGAAACCGGTGAAAAACTTGGGGCCGAGGGCAAGCGAGCGGTAGGCATCGATGACATAGCTCAGGTCTACGCCCCGGGCGATGATGGCCGAGTCGGGGAGGGCCGAGAGGTCTTCGCCATAACATTTCTTCCCCATAAGCTGCGGGTTCTTGGCTCCCTGACGGCTCTCGGGGGTGAAGGAAAAGGAGCGGCCTTTGAGTCCGGGATGGCCATAGACGTGAAAAGGGGAGTCGGTGCCGCGCCCTACGCTCACCGGGGTGCCCTCAAAGAAGCAGAGCGAAGGGTAGAGATAGATGGCCTTCATATCCTTGAGGTTGGGGGAGGGCGCAACGGGGAGGGAGTAGAGGGTGGAATGGGTATAATTATCCATCGTTATGACGGTCAGCGGGATAGATGCTCCGCCGGCGAGCCATCCCTCGCCGTTGATCATCCGGGCGAGCTCGCCGAGTGTCATGCCGTGGAGCACCGGGATAGGCAGCCTCCCTACGCCCGACTTAAATTTCATGTCGAGCACGGGGCCGTCTACCGTCATGCCGTTGGGGTTGGGGCGGTCGAGCACCATAAACTCCTTGTCATATTTGGCGGCGGCGTTCATCAGGTCGAGCATCGTGATATAATAAGTGTAGAAGCGGAGCCCTACATCCTGTATATCAGTGACAATGATGTCGATGGAGTCCATCACGGCGGGGGCCGGATAGCGGCTCTTGCCGTCATAGAGCGATGCGATGGGGATGCCGGTAACGGGGTCAACCGAGCTCTTGACATGCTCGCCGGCGTCGGCTGTGCCCCTGAAGCCATGCTCGGGCGAGAAGATGGTAGTGACGTTGATGCCCGAGTCAAGGAGCAGATCGAGGGTATGGCGGTTGCCGACCATGCCGGTGTGGTTGCTCAGCAGGGCCACTTTCTTGCCTCTGAGCAAGGGAAGATAGCGGTCGGTGAGCTCGGCACCTACCCTCACGGGAGCGTCGGCAGCATCCACGGCCTCATGGGCAGCGGCCGCGGTAGCCTCCCCGCTACGCGCACACGCGACGAGAGCCGCGAGGCTGAGGAGCAGAGAAAATATGGGGCGAAAAAAAAGAAGATTATTCATTGATAGACTGATACGGCGGAGCACATCCCCCGGCGTGTTTAATTTTGCAAAGATAAGCAATTCCTCTGACACTATGGGCAAAAAAGCGGCCCAAATCCTCGTTAATATTCCTAAAACTTTACTGAAAAACCCTTACTCCACATGCCGCCGCGGGGCGCCTGTTGCCGAGGGTTCTCTCCCACGGGCGGTCTTTCAGCCACAGATGGCATTGATCAGGCTGTCAGCACGGCGGCTCGCTTCGCCTCCCCGGGAATGTGAATATATATTAAAGGGTAGGGGATAATGAAAAAAATTGCCTATTTTTGCGCCGCATTATGCACCTACCGGGCCCCGGGCCCTTCCACCCCTTTTCTGCTATAATGAAACGGTATAACCTCATCAACAACATCCTCGGCTGGCTCTGCTTCGTCATTGCCGCTGTGACTTATCTCCTGACGATAGAGCCCACAGCCAGTTTCTGGGACTGCCCCGAGTTTATCCTCCAGGGCTTTAAGCTCGAAGTAGGCCATCCGCCGGGCAACCCTATCTTTATGCTCGCCGCCCGCTTCTTCATCAACTTCACCGGAGGCGACATCACCAAAGTGGCCGCCGCGGTCAACTCGATGAGCGCCCTCCTCTCGGCCGGAACTATCCTGCTGCTCTTCTGGACCATTACCCATCTGGTCAAGCGCCTGATAGTCAAGAAGGATGCCGAGGGAGTCTCCCCCCTTCAGATGCTCGCCATCTTCGGCTCCGGCCTCTGCGGCGCCCTGGTCTACACCTGGAGCGACACCTTCTGGTTTTCGGCCGTCGAGGGTG
>CAZAUV010000057.1:0-14177 GCA_964488335.1 uncultured Bacteroides sp. | reverse complement strand
CTACCGCAACGTAGGTAAGATGCGCAACACCGGCGTTGAGCTCAACATCGGCGGCGACATCATCACCACCCGCGACTGGACATGGACCATGGACCTCACCCTCGCCCACAACGCCAATAAGCTCCGCGAGCTCTTTGCTCAGAGCGACGGCAAGGGCGGCACCGAGGTTCGTCCCGTAATCATCTCCGACGGCTCTAACATCGCCGGCTCCATTAACCGCGTCCTCGAGGTGGGTCAGCCTATCGACACTTACTATGGTCGCGAATGGGCCGGTGTCAACCCCGAGACCGGTATGCCCCAGTGGTATACTACCGACAAAGAGACCGGCGAGCGCGTAATCACCGAAAACTATTCGAAGGCCGACGAAGTGAAGCTCGGCACCTTCAACCCCAAAGTCTTCGGCGCCCTCAACACCTCGCTGCGCTGGAAAGCCCTCGACCTCAACGCCAGCTTCGGCTATGCCCTCGGCGGTAAAATCTACAACTATTCACGCCTCGAATATGACTCCGACGGCGCTTACACTGACCGCAACCAGATGAAGCTCCAGGGCGACTGGACCCGCTGGGAGAAGCCCGGCGACATCGCCACTCACCCCCGCGCCGTCTACAACAACACCGACCAGGGCAACAAGGCTTCGAGCCGCTACCTCGAGAACAGCGACTATCTCAAGCTCCGCAGCCTCACCCTCGGCTACACCATCCCCACTCCCTCCAACTGGGGCATCCGCACCCTCCGCGTGAGCCTCTCGGCCGAAAACCTCTTCTGCATCACCAAGTACTCCGGCGTCGACCCCGAGCTCCCCGCCTCTGATGGCAGAGTCATGGGCACCACCATGCCCGGCGTATATCCCTCGGTGCGCCGCTTCTCCCTCGGCCTTAATGTCTCTCTCTAATCATCCACCTCTATCGACCTTTAACAGCAATGAAAAAAGCTAAATATATCATCCTGGCTGCGGCTGCCGCCCTGGCTCTCGGTCAGACTGCCTGCGACGTGGAGCGTCTGCCTTACGGCTCGATGTCGGCGGAGCAGATCAAGCAAAACCCCGACGCTTACCTCGACGCCCTCATGAACGGCGCCTACGCCCAGCTCGGTTCATGGAGCGACCCCATGCACCGCTGCGGCGAATATGCCGGCGATAATGTCGCCATCCGCGGCTACTCCACCGACGCCTTCTTTGAGTTCATATCCTTTGCCCGCACCCCCAACAACTATCGTCTCGATCAGTTCTGGAACAGCGGCTACAAGGCCATTGCTCAGGCCTCAAACATCATAGATATGTTTGAAGAGGGCCAGAGCGCCTCGGTTGACCAGGCTCTCGGCGAGTGCTACTACATCCGCGGCATGCTCTACTTCTACTTCGTCCGCGCCTACGGCCGTCCATATTATCAGGCTCCCGACCGCAACCTCGGCATCCCCGTCGTCAACGGCACTCCCGACAACATCCTCTCTGACAACTTCCATCTCTCTGACCGCAAGACCGTCAAGGAAAACTACGAGCTCATCATCGCCGACCTCGAGAAGGCCGCTCAGCTCATCAACGAAGACAAGGGCGCTACCCGTCCCTCGGTCAACGCTGCCTATGCCCTCCTCTCACGCGTCTACCTCTATATGAGCGGCACTTATGAGAACCCCAACCGTGAGTATGCCCAGAAGGCTGTCGAATATGCCGACAAGGTAATCAACTCCGGCAGCTATTCCCTCCGCTCCCACGACGACCTCATGGCCTACATCAAGCCCGCTCCCGAGGCCAATCCCGAGGCCATCTTCGCCGTGAAGCGTCTCGCTTCCGAGTTTGTGGGTTATGACCACTACTATGGTGTCGGCGGCATGTATGCCAACATCGGCGGCATGGGCTGGGGCGAGATGTTTGCCTCCCAGAAATATCTCGACCTCCTCGACGAGACCGGCCGCAACGACTGGCGCACCGAGACCTTCACCGATGCCCGCGCTGCCTTCATCGAGCCCACTTATGAGGATGATGAAGTAGTGCGCTTCACCTTCGTCGGCTCTGACGGCAATGTCAATTATTCCCAGCTCTCCTTCACCCGCAACGACGACGGGACTCTCACCGCTACTGATGCCGACGGATCATACGTCTGCACCCCCGTCAACGTGGAGCAGGAGATCTACACTATCGACTACAATGGCCAGCAGTGCAAGGCTTATATCGACAACTACATAACCCTCAACCGCGCCAACCCGCAGTTCTACATCAACAAGCAGAGCCGCGAGACCGAAGACTCACACCTCTATTCGCCCATAATCTCCCGCCTGGCCGAAATCTACCTCAACCGCGCTGAGGCCCTCGCCAAGCTCGGCCGCTATGGCGAAGCCCTTGCCGACCTCAACACCGTCCGCACCCGCGCCATCATCGGCGGCGCCTACGACGCCCTCGATGCTTCAAATGCCGCCGAGCGCATCGAGAAGGAGCGCACCCTCGAGCTCGCCTTTGAGGCTGAGAGAAGCTACGATGTGTTCCGCAATGGTGGTCGCCTGACCCGCCACTATCCCGGCGCTCACACCCAGAACATCGAGGTGGATGCCACCGACTACCGCGTGGTCTACTACATCCCCCAGAACGCCATCAACGCCTATCCCGGCCAGATCACCCAAAACCCGACCAGCCAAGACGGCGTGATCTTCTGATCATACCTCCTCTGACTCACTTATAAGCGGGGCGCGACATCTCACCGATGCCGCGCTCCGCCTTTTTCCGTCACACATTCACGGCCGATTGTCTTGCTCATCCGGCATCTTTTTATTTACTTTGCATTCTGAATCCATTGTTTATGCAGCAACCCAAGTATCCCGTCGGAATACAGACCTTTGAGAAAATCCGCGAAGACAACTATCTTTATGTTGACAAGACAGAATATATCTACAACCTTGTTTCTCGCGGTCAATTCTTCTTCCTGAGCCGTCCACGAAGGTTTGGGAAGAGCCTGCTTCTCTCAACAATAGATGCGCTTTACCGCAGCAAACGGCATCTTTTCAATGGCCTTTTCATCGCCGGCAAGGATTGGGACTGGGTTGAACACCCGGTATTTCACCTGGCTCTCAACGGTCAACTTTACAACTCGACAAGCAGCCTGATCGAGACCCTTCACAACAATATGGAAGAATGGGAAACGCATTACGGCCTCCCCAAAGGAGACAACTCTACCTCGGCCTCTACCCGCTTCTTCAATTGCATCCGCAATGCCCATGAGGCTTTGGGACAAAAGGTTGTAATCCTCATCGACGAGTATGACCAGCCCCTGCTCCAAAATATCGAGCAAGGGAAAGAAGATATGCATCTCAATATGCGTCAGCATCTTCAGGCATTTTATTCCGTATTGAAAGCTCAGGACAAGCACATATGCTTCTGTATGCTGTCAGGCGTGTCTAAGTTCAGCAAGATGAGCGTCTTCAGCGGCCTCAACAACCTCAACGATATATCCCTCGACCCCTCAGCCAATGCCATCTGCGGCATCAGCGCTTCAGAGCTTATGGAAAACTTCCGGGAGGGGATCTCAGGTCTTGCCCAGGCAAGCGGCCTGTCTGCGTCAGCTACGATGGAAAAGCTCAGGAAAGAATATGACGGATACCATTTCGCCAAGTCAGGCGAGGGCATCTACAATCCTTTCAGCCTCCTTAACTGCTTCGACAACATGGATTTCAGTCATTACTGGATCGAATCGGGGACACCGTCATTCCTTATCAACATTCTCAAGGATAAAGGATGGGACCTGGAGACGATTGCCGGATCATCCTGCTCCGCATCAGACCTCAAGGGGAGCGACAGATATCTATCCAATCCCATTCCACTTCTGTTTCAAAGCGGTTATCTTACCATCAAAGGATATGACAGAGAGTTTGATGAATATACTCTCGACTATCCCAACGAAGAAGTATCTGAAGGTTTCACAAACGATCTCCTCAAATTATATTCCGGCAATGATGAGGCAGCTACCCTAATAACAAAGCTCGTCAAGAGTGTAAGAAACGGTAATGCCGAGGCAATGATGAGCACCATACAGTCGCTCCTCTCCGACATCCCTTACGACCAGATACTCGACCGCGAGCTACATTATGAGAATATGATGTATCTCATAATGAAACTGATGGGTTTCTATACCCACACCGAATACAAGACCTCTGAGGGACGGATAGATATGCTGATTACTACCAAGCGCTATATCTATATCCTTGAATTTAAGCTCCGCGGCACTGCGGAAGAGGCTTTACAGCAGATCCTTGACAAAGATTATTCACGGCCTTTCGTCATGGATGACAGACCGGTAATTCTTATCGGAGCGGCTTTCGGCCGTGACACACGCCGCCTTGAGTCATGGCGCATCATGCACCTCTCCGACCCTCGGTAACATAGCCTGTCTTTCTTTTTCTTTACAGTCGGTTTTGAGGGGCCGGGGAGTGTCACGGAGAGCATCTTTAAGCTTTTTTCATTATCTTTGCAGGATAATTACCGACTTCTGAGATGAAAAAAAGTCACTCAAATAATTTGGTTTTCGCTCAAAAACGCCTTACATTTGCACCGAAATATCGACGATAATTCGGTACTAACAAATGTTAAATACGCCTTCCCGACCGCGCGGACAGATAAAGGCCAAGGTAATGAGGGAGATAGAATTTAGCGCGCCTCACTCCATCTTTTCCATCTCTGACTTCGCCGATGATGGCTCGCCGGAGACTATTCGCAAAATACTGTTCCTTGCCACACAACAAGGCCTCCTCCAAAGGGTGGCTCAGGGTATCTACGTCAAGCCCAAAGACTCCCGATTTGGTAACGTCCCCATACCTCTTGAAAATATCGCTAAAAAAATTGCAGAAAGAGATAAATGCCAGATATTACCTTCTGGACCTTTAGCGGCCAATATTATCGGACTATCGTCCCAGATACCTATGCATCTGTCGTATATCACCTCCGGCTCATCAAGAGATGTGAAAATTGGCGAGCGATCCATTTCGTTCCATCACGCGTCGCCTAAAATATTCCGGGCCAAAGGGACCACCGTGCCGCTGATCATCGAAGCATTGAAAGACCATGGAGGGAACGAACTCGACGAGGAAGAATTTACCACTATAAGAAGATTTATCATCAAAAATTCAGATCCTCATTTGCCCGACGACATCTCACTCGCCCCCGTCTGGATCCAAAAAATCATCAGAGCGGCCCTCAAATAAACAATATCATTATGCGACACTGGCAATTACTGAATATTGAGGAGCGCAAGTCTGTCCTCGAAATAACTGCGGCACAAAGAGGTCTCCCACTTCAGGCCGTTGAAAAGGATTGGTGGGTGACAATGACCCTCAAGGCATTGACTATGACCCGATTTTCCCACTTAATGTCGTTTAAGGGAGGAACGTCTCTTTCAAAAGGATGGTCATTGATCAATCGTTTCAGCGAAGATATTGACATTGCATTACGGAGGGAGGACATATTCAAAATTTCTTCTACCTCAGGAAACCAACTGGCGAAACTCCGTCGGAAAGCCCGGCACTATATCGTAAAGGAGTTGCCTGAAGAGTTAAACAATGCTATGCAGGATTGTGGGCTCAACAATTATCATATCGAGCCTGAAATCAACCGCCTCGATGTGGAGGGGGAATACAGCGTCCTCAGCGCAACGACCCATCCATCTACCATTTTTGTCCATTACAAATCTATTTCCGGCGATCATTCAAACTATATTGAACCCAAAATAAAGATTGAGATCAGCTGCTTGTTTATGGACGAACCTGTTGGATTAAAGGTCTTGCGAAGTTTCATAGCTGAGACTGTCGCCGATATTGAGGATGTTGAAGTAAAGTTCCCTACCGTCGTTCCGACACGCACTTTTCTCGAAAAAATTTTCTTGCTACACGAAGAGTTTCAGAAAGACCGACCTCGCCACAAGCGAATGACCCGGCATCTTTACGACATAGAAAAAATGATGGATACCCCTTTTGGCGAAGCTTTTTTCGATGTGGCGCTATATCGTGATGTGGTTTCCCACCGCTCCATCTTCAATAAAATTGAGGGTATAGATTATAATCTGCATTCACCTTAAACTCTTTCGTTCATTCCGCCACAATATCTTCTTAAAGAATGGGAAAAGGACTACGATAGCATGCGACGATATTTCATTTTCGAAAAAGACTGCTTGCCGTTTCCACGACTCATTGACAGGATTAAGGAACTCATGAATCGGATAAGGCAAAACATCAGCGACACTTCTGTGTGAGTATTCCTCTGATTTTCCGGCGTCCGCCCATCGTTACATCATCCTCCTGCGCCAATCGAGCATTACCTGTTGAATAAACGGTTTTGAGGGGCGGGGAGAGTCACGGAGAGCATCTTTAAGCTTTTTTCATTATCTTTGCAGGATAATTACCGACTTCTGAGATGAAAAAAGTGCTCGTTACCGGTGCCGACGGCTTTATCGGCTCTCACCTGACGGAGGCGCTCCTCGAAAAGGGGGTGCAGGTCCGCGCCCTATGTGTCTATAACTCACAGGGTAACCTCGGATGGCTCGAGGGAATTGACCATCCGGGGCTGGAGACTGTGCTCGGCGATGTCCGCGACCCCGACTTCTGCCGGATGATATGCCGCGATGTCGACACCGTCTTCCACCTGGCTGCCCTCATTGCCATTCCTTACAGCTATGTGGCCCCCGACAGCTATGTAGACACCAACATAAGGGGCACCCTCAATATGCTCCAGGGGGCGCGGGCGGCCGGGACGGTGAGCCGCATCATCGTCACATCTACAAGCGAGGTATATGGCACCGCCCTGACAGTACCCATCGCCGAGACCCATCCACGCCAGCCCCAGAGCCCTTATTCAGCCACCAAGATTGGGGCCGATGCACTGGCCCTCAGTTTCCATGCCGCCTTTGACCTTCCGGTGGTCATCGCCCGCCCCTTCAACACCTTCGGCCCTCGCCAGAGCGCCCGAGCCATCATCCCCACCATCATCTCGCAGATTGCCTCGGGCAAGCGGGAAATTAAGGTTGGCGACCTCACTCCGACGCGCGACTTCAACTATGTGGCCGACACCGTTGCCGGCTTCATTGCCCTGGCCGAGGCGCCCGGCATCGAGGGGCGAGAAATCAATATCGCCACCGGCACCGAGGTGACCATGCAGCAGACCCTCGAGACCATCGCCTCGCTGATGGGGGCCGAAGTGACCTGGGTCACCGACCCGGCCCGACTGCGCCCCGCCGCCTCCGAGGTGCGCCGGCTCTGCGGCGACTCGTCGCTCCTGCGGAGCCTCACGGGATGGACACCGCGACACACCCTCGCCGAAGGTCTGCGCAAGACTATCGACTGGTTTACCGACCCGTCCAATCTCGCCCACTATAAGCCTGATATCTATAACCGATGAACACTCAGCCCGAAACCCTCACCATCCTGATGCTGGGGGGCGCCAAGCGCCTCACCATGGCACGCCATCTGATGCGCGCCGTCAGCTCCCGCGGCCTGAAGCCCCGGCTCCTGAGCTATGAGCTCTCGACCGAGGAGCCGATAGCCGAAGTGGCCGAGGTCATCATCGGGCGCCGATGGGATGAACCCTCGCTGCCCGGCCATCTCGCGGAGGTCATCAAAGCCTACGGAGTGGACATCATCATCCCCTTTGTCGACGGAGCCATCGAGCCTGCAGCCACGGTGGCAGCGGCCTGCGAGGGTCTCTTCTGCCCCTGCTGCCCGCCCTCTCTCTCGGCTTCGCTTTTCGACAAAATCATCTCGGCCCGCTTATTTGAGGACGCCGGCCTCGCTATACCCGCGACATATCACCCCGGGGCTCAAGCGGTCTTCCCCCTCATTGCCAAGCCGCGCCGCGGCTCCGCCTCCAAGGGGATCATCGTTATCCCTGACCAATCGGCCCTCGACCGCATCCCTTCCCCCGACGATTACCTCATCCAGGAATATATCTCCGGCGCAGAGGAATATACCGTCGACTGCTATATCGACCGGGCCGGCGGGATTATGACCATCTCGCCGCGCCGCCGCCTGACGACCCTCGGCGGCGAGGTGACCCGCACTCTGACCCTTGACCGCCCCGACCTCGTAGAGTCCGCCCGCGAAGCCATTACCCGCCTGAGCCTCCGCGGGGCTGTCACGCTGCAATATCTCAGCTCCCCCCGCGGGCCCCTGCTGATGGAGATCAACCCGAGGCTCGGAGGCGGGGCCACAGCCACTATTGCGGCCGGAGCCGACATCGCCGCCATGATCGTCGACGAAGCTCTCCGGCGCGCTCCGGAGCCGGCGAGCCCACGCCCCGGTGTGCTCACCGCCCGCTGCTTCCACGACGTGACCTTCCCGCGCCCGGCCGAAGACACCCTTCCCCACCCCGCCCACACGATAATCATCGCCGAAGCGGGAGTGAACCACAACGGCTCCATCGAGCGCGCCCGCGAGATGGTGGTCGCCGCAGCCCGCGCCGGCGCCGACTATGTCAAGTTTCAGACCGCCGTGCCCGATCTGGTGATCTCCTCCATTGCGCCCAAAGCAGAGTATCAGAAAGAGACTACCGGCGCCGGAGAAAGCCAGCTCGAGATGTGCCGCGCCATCCATCTCCCCCTGACCGACTATGCGGAGCTTGCCGGGCTATGCCGCGAGCATGGCATAGGCTTCATGTCCACCCCCTTTGACCTCGTGAGCATCGACTGCCTCGCCCCCTTAGGGATGGACTACTGGAAGATACCCTCGGGCGAGATCACCAACCTCCCTTACCTGCGCAAGATAGGCGCCCTGGGCGAGAAGGTCATTCTCTCGACAGGCATGTCGACCCTCGACGAGGTGGAGCAGGCCCTCAGAGTCCTCGAGCAGGCGGGCACTCCCCGCTCATCAGTCATCCTCCTCCACTGCACCACCCAATATCCCACCGAGCCTGCCGACGTGAACCTCCGCGCCATGGATGCCCTCGCCTCTCTGGGGTGTGGGGCCGTGGGCTACAGCGACCACACCCGGGGCATCACCATCCCCATCGCCGCCGTGGCCCGCGGCGCCCGCGTCATAGAGAAGCATTTCACTCTCTCACGCGCCCTCCCCGGCCCCGACCACAAAGCCTCCCTCGAGCCGGGCGAGCTTAAGGCCATGGTAGATGCAATCCGCGCCACCGAGGCCGCCCTCGGCTCGGGCATCAAGGCGGTGGCCCCCTCCGAGGCCCCTAATATCGTGGTGGCCCGCAAGAGCATCGTCGCCGCCCGTCCGATCAAGGCCGGAGAGACTTTCACCGAGGAGAATATCACCGTCAAGCGCCCCGGCAACGGCATCTCTCCTATGCTCTGGGATACCGTCATAGGCCTAAGAGCTCCCCGCGACTTCCCCTATGACTCCCTGATTGAACTTTAGCCCCTCAACTTTCATTCTATATTTATATAGATTTACTCCCCTTATATTTTTATCCTCTACCCCATGACCAGAATAATCACCAAGATAACGGCCGCCGCAGCCATCATCATCGCCGCCCTGAGCGCCACCGGCTGCAAGGACCATTCTCAGTCTGATCTCCGGCTCTTTGAGCCCGCCTATTACAACATCCCTTACGGGAGCGACAATGTGTGGACCGAGAAGCTCAACGATATGCCCCTGACGCTCGCGCCCTTTACCTTCTCCCATTCGGTGATAGGCGACTCGTGGACCGGCTTCGTGCCTTCGCGGGTGACCGACAACAGCATCACCTCCGACTGGTCGGCCCGCCCCTGGGCATCATCCACCGGCGGCGGCATCGGTGGCCCCGGCATGTCATATCTCGTTGTAGGAGTTGACAAGACCGAGAGCCTGACCGACATCCCCGCCCATCCCTCCGCCCTGGTGAGGATGACCTATTCCGACGAAGAGTTCACCCCCAAGATGATCTGGATCACCAACACTGCCCAGGGCCTGCACACCATGAAATCAGGCACTCCCGATATGCTCCCCTTCCGCAACGGCGACTGGGCCAAGGTGCTCATCGTCGGAGTCAAGGATGGCAAGAAGACATCTATCGAGACCGTGTGGCTCGCCCGTGACAACCAATATCTCGGCGACCCGGAATATCCTTACAACTCCCTCTCCAACGGCGGTGGCTGGATGGCCATCGACACCAAGAGCCTCGGCGACATCGATTATCTCTACTTCCAGATGCAATCCAACCGCTTAGATTACACCCCGACATTTGTTGTCGGCGGATTTACTTACGAAAACTAATTGATGTCAAAATCGCGGCAGACCCTCGGCCAGACCCAGGCACTGAAGCAACAGCAGTCGCTGTCGCCTCAGCAGGTGCTCTATGTCAGGCTCCTCGGCCTCAACGCCCTGGAGATGGAGGATGATGTGAGCCGCGCTCTCGACGAAAACCCCGCTCTGACGGTGGCCGAAAGCTCCGACAATATTTCGGCTCGCGACACCGATGAAGAGGGACACCCCTTTGAGGAGAGCGCCGAAAGCCTCCAGCTCGGCGACTTTGCCAGCGCCGACGAAGTGCCCTTTGCCCCGGCCGACATAGCCGATGCATATCCGCGCGGGTTTGCATCCCGCCGGGCCGACGACATCCATCATCGCGAGACAGCCGACTCCTCCGGCGCCTCCGTCATGGACCATCTGGCCGAGCAGCTCGCCGGCATAGACCTCACCCCGCGACAGCGCCTCATCGCCACCGACATCATCGGCAATATCGACGACAATGGCTACCTGACCATCACCATCCCTCAGATTGTCGACGACCTGGCGATGCACGATGCCATAGAAGTATCGTCGGCCGAAGTGCGCGAGGTGATGACCGTCATCCGCTCCCTCGACCCCGCCGGCATCTGTGCCTTCGACCTCCGCGACTGTCTCCTGCTCCAGCTCCGGCGCCGCGCCGAGGATGGCGACCAATCCCCCGCCCTCGACACTGCCACCGAGATGATTGCCGACTACTTTGACCTCTTCTCAAAGCGTCATTTCGACCGCCTTACCTCAGCTCTGGGCATCGACCGCGCCCGCCTGGGCGAGGCCATGGACATCATCCGCTCCCTCAATCCCAAGCCCGGAGCGCTCATCAGCGGGGGCCACGCCGACGACCTTTCAAACCGCATCACCCCCGACTTCACGGTGGAGACCGACGGCTCCCGCATCGACCTCCAGATGACCGACACCATCCCGGAGCTGCGCATCGACTCATCCTTTGACATCGACGATGCAGCCCGAGGCATCCGCCGCTCCGCCCGCAATGATGCCGCGATGACGTTTATACGCTCGCGTCGCGACGAAGCCGCCTCATATATCAGCGCCATACGCCAGCGCCGCGACACCCTCTATCGCGTTATGAGGGCCATCATAGCCCTCCAGCCCGACTTCTTCACCGGCGACGGCGACCCCGCCTCGCTCCGCCCCATGATACTCAAAGACGTGGCGGCCATCACCGGCGACGACCTCTCGGTCATCTCCCGCGCCACGGCCGGAAAATATGTGGCCACGCCTTCAGGCACCTATCCCCTGAGATTTTTCTTCAACGAAGCTCCTAAGGCCGACATCGCCGACTCACCTACCAAAATCATATCCATCCTGCGCGAAATAATCGACTCCGAAGACCACGACTCTCCCCTGAGCGATGAAGCCCTGACCGCCATCCTCGCCCAAAAGGGCTATGACCTGGCCAGGCGCACCGTGGCCAAATATCGCGAGAAGGCCGGTATTCCCGTTGCCCGACTCAGGCGCAGGCTCTGACTCTCTCCACCATATCATCATACCCATGGACACCACCACAACTACTCCCTCAGCAACCACACCACACACCGCCACCGCCCCTACCCCCCCCGGGCTCAAGGCCGCGGCCAACTTCTTCTCATTCATCTTCAGCCCGCTCTTAGCTCCTACCTATGCCATCGCGGCAGCCTGCTGGTCGACGATGATGATGCTCCTGGCCGCCTCGGCCCTGCGCTCGCTCATCATCATGGTATTTGTCTTCACCTGCCTGATCCCGCTGGTGCTGATTGCTTTGATGTATAAGCTGAAGATTGTCAGCGATCCTGGGCTCAATCACCGGCGGGAGCGTACACTGCCCTTTGCCGTTGCCGCCGCCGGCTATCTGCTGACCCTGTTTTTCTTCATCCGCATCAACGCTCCGGGATGGATGACGATGTTTATCTCCGGCGGCCTGCTCGCCCTGGTGGTGTGTGTCCTTATCAACCTCCGCTGGAAGATATCGGTCCATCTGACGGCCATGGGAGGCATCGTGGCCTTTATCCTCCGTCTGGTAACGTCGGGCCTCATTCTCCGCTGGGGCCCCGGTCTGCTCTGCGCCTCTATCCTGGCCGCCGGCCTAGTGGCCACCTCGCGCCTGATCCTCTACCGCCATACGCCCGCGCAGGTAACCGCCGGCTTTTTCAACGGCTTCATCTGCGTCTTCGCCATGATGGCGATATCATGGTAACAATATCCAAATCAGATAATAAAAAAGCCCGCCTACCGCGGGCTTTTTTATGTTTGACAACATATTTCGGCATTTTATCCCCCTTTTGATTTGGGGCTATGATAGATAATGTGTATTTTCGCAAAATTCTCCTTCAACCATTGAAAAAACATAACATCTATCATAAGCATGAGCTATCTCAAATTTGACAAAAACCTCATGATCAACCTGGAGCAATCCCTGACCAAAGAGATGCTCCGCACAAATCAGTCAGGCGCTTACCATTGCACCACCGTCGTTGACTGCAACACCCGCAAGCAACACGGCCTCCTGGTGATCCCCGTCCCGGAGTTTGACAACGCACCCCACGTGCTGCTATCCTCGATGGATGTAACCGTGATCCAGCATGGCGCCCCATTTAACCTCGGCCTCCACCGCTACACCGGAGGCGTCTACAACCCCAACGGACATAAGTATATCCGCGAATTTGACTGCGAGAGCGTGCCCCGCACCACATATCGCGTGGGCGGCGTGATCCTCACCAAGGAAAAGATGTTTATCTCCCACGAAAACCGCTTCCTTATCCGCTACACCCTCGTCGACGCCCATTCAGAGACCACCCTCCGCTTCAAGCCTATGCTGGCCTTCCGCGAGGCCAACGCCCTGGTGATGGAAAATGACCAGATCGACAAGAGCCACACCGACATCCCCAACGGTATCAGCTGCTGCCTCTATCCCGGCTATCCCTCGCTCTTCATGCAATATAACCGCAAGCCCGAGTGGGTTGACGACCAGCATTGGTATAACGGATTTGAATATGTCAAGGACCTCGAGCGCGGCGTGCCCTATACGGAAGACCTCTGGGTGCCCGGCTACTTCCAGATGCCCATCAAGAAGGGCGAGAGCATCATCTTCTCGGCCGGCATCTCCGAAGTCGACCCCGACCGCCTCGAAGAGATGTGGGACAAGGAGATAGCCATCCGCACCTGCCGCACCTCATTTTTCAACTGCCTCAAGAATGCCGCCAAGCAGTGTTATCTCCGCGACAAAGACGGCATGTTTATCATCTCAAGCTATCCTTGGGGCAAGGTCCGCGCCCGCGACACCTTTATGGCTCTCCCCGGCTCGACCATAGCCATCAACCACCGCGAGGACTATGAGGCCATCATGGACACAGCCGCCAAGGCCCTCCGCCACTATATGGACACCGGCGAGCTCGACCACCGCATCCACGGCATCGACCTCCCCGACGTAGGGCTCTGGGCGCTCTGGGCTCTCCAGCAATACAGCAAAGCCTACGGCACCCGCGAAGCCGCCGGAAAATATCTCCCCCTGGTGAGCGAAATCGTCGACTACTATCTCGACAACCGCCACCCCAATATGCACGTTGTCGCCGACAGCGGCCTTATCGAGACCCTCGGCACCGCAACCCCCGCCTCATGGATGAACGCCACACTCGGCGGGCGCCCCGTGGTGCCCCGCACCGGCTTCCTCGTGGAGTTTAACGCCCTGTGGTACAATGCTCTGATGTTTGCCTGCGCCCTGGCCGAAGAGCATAAGGAATATGCCGGCGCGCGCGAGCGCTGGAGCGCCACGGCCGAGAAGCTCAAGGGAGCCTTCGTGGCCACCTTCCTCAACGGCTACGGCTATCTCTATGACTATGTGACCGGCAATTATTCCGACCCCTCGGTGCGCCCCAACATGGCCATAGCCATAGGCCTCGACTATTCGCCCCTCGACCGCCGTCAGCGCAAGGGAGTGCTCGACGTGGTCACCCGCGAGCTCCTCACCCCCAAAGGCCTCCGCACCCTCTCGC
>CAZAUV010000056.1:0-14238 GCA_964488335.1 uncultured Bacteroides sp. | reverse complement strand
GTGATATATCTCGTAAGATTCTGATTTCTTATTTCCATACTTGTAAAAAGAAGTGCAAGGGCCTCTTCGCTATCGGCGAGTGTAACTTCTCTGACCACGGTGCTAACCGTCTGGGCGCATCTGCCCTCATGCAGGGCCTCGCCGACGGCTACTTCGTGCTCCCTTACACGATGCAAAACTATCTGTCAGACCAGATCAAGGTGCCTCACTTCACCACCGATCATCCCGAATTTGACAAAGCCGAGAAGGGTGTCCGCGACCGTATCTCCCGCCTGATGGCCATCAAGGGCACCAAGAGCCCTGACCAGATCCACAAGCGTCTGGGCCATGTCATGTGGGAGCTCGTAGGTATGGGCCGCACTCTTCAGAGCCTCGTCAAAGCTCTCAACGAGCTTGAGGAGGTCAAGAAGGAGTTCTATACCGACCTGCGCATCGTAGGCTCTGCCGACGATCTCAATACTGAGCTTGAGAAGGCCCTCCGCCTCGAAGACTTCCTCGTAATGGCCAAGATGATGGCTATCGACGCCCTCCACCGCAATGAATCGTGTGGCGCCCACTTCCGCGAGGAGTATCAGACCGCCGACGGCGAGGCTGCCCGCGACGACGAGCACTATATGTATGTCTCCTGCTGGAAATATACCGGCGACGACGAGAAGCCCGTCCTCCTCAAGGAGCCCCTCAACTATGAGGCCATCAAGGTGCAGACCCGTAACTATAAGTCATAAGATCCCTCACCCCTTCATCACACCCATACACAGCAACAATGGAAACAACTATAAGCGTTAACCTCAAAGTCTGGCGTCAGCGTGGCCCGAAGGAGAAGGGACAGTTCGTCAGCTACCACCTCGACAACGTATCCACCGGCTCATCATTCCTCGAGATGCTCGATATGCTTAACCAGCAGCTCGTGGACCGCAATGAGGAGCCCGTGGTGTTTGACAACGACTGCCGCGAGGGCATCTGCGGCATGTGCTCGCTCTATATCAACGGCCATCCCCACGGCCCTGTCCAGGGCATCACCACCTGCCAGCTCCATATGCGCAAGTTCTCCGACGGCGACACCATCACCATCGAGCCCTGGCGTTCGGCAGCCTTCCCCGTGATCCGCGACCTCATGGTCAACCGCAACGCCTTTGACCAGATCCAGCAAGCCGGCGGCTACGTGTCGTTTAACTGCGGCGGCGCTCAGGACGCCAACAGCCTCCCCATCTCCAAAGAGATTGCCGACGAGGCTATGGACTCCGCTACCTGCATCGGCTGCGGCGCATGCGTGGCCGCCTGCAAAAACGGCTCCGCTATGCTCTTCGTCTCCGCTAAGGTAAGCCAGTTTGCCCTCCTGCCCCAGGGCCAGGTAGAGCGCAAGCGTCGCGCCCGCGCCATGGTGGCCAAGATGGATGAGCTCGGCTTCGGCAACTGCACCAACACCGGTGCTTGCTCCGCCGAGTGCCCCAAAAATATCCCTCTAAGCAATATCGCCCGTCTCAACCGCGAGTTTATCAACGCCAAGTTCGCCGACTGATAAAGCCGGCGCCCTGAGCGCCGCGCCCGCAAACAGACGCCCCGACGGCCTCATGCCGCCGGGGCGTCTGTTTGCTCCCTTACCGGTCTTAGGGGACGTAGCGAGCCTCGGCTCGCCAACAGTCGGAACATAAAAGGAGGACGCTAATATGACGGGGGAGGAGGGCGCCAGCCCCGCTTCTCGCGTCCGTGCGGAATGACAAAAATCCATGATTAATCATGATTTAACAAGATAAGTCATGATTAATCATGGATAATAGGGCGGGGAAAGATAGATTGTCAAATCATTTTTCTGACAACCAGATGGATTGATGACGGCCCGGTCGAGGCCATGCCCCGACCCTACAAAGGTGTCGGTCAGGCTTTGGCGGCCGGGGTGTCGGCGGGTGCGGGAATGTCTTCGGGAATGAATTTTGGTAGGGTGAAGATGAATTCGAGGCCGCCGGTGGCACGGTTGTGGACCGAGATGGTGCCGTTATGGGCTTCTACGGTGCTCTTGACTATAGGGAGTCCCAGGCCGGTGCCACCGACCTTGCGGGAGCGTCCGGCGTCGATGCGGTAGAAACGCTCAAAGAGGCGGTTGAGATGCTCGTTTTCGACGCCCTGGCCGTTGTCCCAGAAGCCGAATGTGTAAAATTTCTTTGACTCGATGATGAGCTTGACGCCTATCTTGGTACCTTTTGAATGGGCCACTGCATTGCGGCAGAGGTTGGTAAACATCGAGATGAGGAGCGTAGAATTGCCCTTGACGTGGCATGAGAGGGGAATTTCATTGACAAACTCCATGTTGCCTAAGGTACCGGAGGCGGTAAGGTCGTGCTCGATGTTGAACACGAGTTCATGGAGGTCAACATCTTCCATCGGGATATTGGAGGAGCCTTCGTCGAGGCGGGTGATGGTCGAGACATCTTCAATCATCGAGCAGAGGCGCTCAACATTCTGGTGGGCTCGGTCGATGAAGCGACGTAGAGTGGCCTCGTCCATCTCGGGATTAGACTGGATGGTGTCGAGGTAGCCGCGTATCACGCCGATGGGAGTCTTGAGCTCGTGGTTGAGATTGTTGGTGATCTGTCGCTTCATGCGCGCACGCTCCTGGACAGCATGGAGGGCCACCGCATGTTCGCGCTCGGAGCGGACTATGGCGTCAGACTTCTCGCGGTAGAGGTCGATAATGCGGCGTGATATGTCGCCGAGCTCATCGTGGGGAAAGTCGGGCATATTTGTCATGCCGCCGTTGTTGGCCTCAAGATTGTCGGCAAAGCGCTTCAATATCCTGACGGAGCGTGACATGTAGCGGGCCACAAGGAAGGCAATGGCAGTGGCCAGGATGGCATAGACGGATATGATGATCCAAAATTCCGGCTGGGCTTTGAGCTGGTCGTAGAGCGCCGGGGAATAAGGGATGGCCGAATGTACGGTAATGCGACCGTCAACGCTGGTCTTGGCGGTGGTCGTAAACATCTTGTTGCCTATCTTGCGCTGAGCCTCGCCATAGCCGGTGTGAAGGGCCTGGCGTATCTCAGTGGGGTCGGCCACGAGAGTGTCGGAGATGTCAACGACGCCTGTCTCCTGCGGAGTCATGCCGATGGAGGCGATGGCATCGCCGGAGATGTTGTCATAGACTGTCACAGTCACTTCATCAAAGAGGGCATTCTGTGTGAAATAGTCAGAGATGAAGTTGATGAAGGGGTCAATATCTATATGCCCCTCATAGGCAGCCACCACGCGCTGATTGATGAAATCGAGCTGCGAACGGACAGAGTCGGCCCGGAGCTTCTCCTCGCTTTTGTAGTGATAAAACACGAGGGCCCCCATCAGCAACCAGATGATGGTGACCACGGGGAGGAAGAGCCGCCAGGTGTAGTTAAGCCGTCTCTTTAAAGCCATATCCGAAGCCGAGGCGGGTCACGATATTGTTGCCGTATTCGCCGATCTTCTTGCGCAGACGGGCAATATTGGTGTCGATGGTGCGGTTGGTGACCACCATGTCCTTTGCCCAGACCTGACGGATGATCTCTTCGCGGGAGTAGATGCGATTGCGGTGGGTAAGGAGGAAAAGGAGGATGTCAAACTCGGTCTTGGTGAGCGAAATCTCCTGGTCGCCGAGATAGCAGAGCTTCTCGTTGCGGTCGATGCGCAGGGTGTTGAAGACCACGTCGGGCTCGTAGCTGTCGTCGACTTCAGCGGGAGCCGCGGGGCGGAACTGAGGCTGACTTCTACGGAGGACGGCTCTTACACGGGCGAGGACCTCGGATATGACAAAGGGCTTGGTGATGTAGTCGTCGGCCCCAATGTTGAGGCCCATCACGGTGTCGTCTTCGCCATTGAGGGCCGAGCAGAATATAATAGGTGTAAACTCGGTGGGGGAGCCATCCCAACGGATGCGCTTGGCGAAGTCAAAACCGCTCAACTGCTCCATCATGATATCCACGATGAAGAGGTCGTAAGGGCGGAGGTCCATATCGAGGGCTTCCTCGGCGCTGTAGGCGGTGTCGACCTCGAAGCCCTCTTTCTCGAGGTTATATTTGAGTATCTCGCAGAGAGCTTCTTCGTCGTCGATGACTAAAATACGGGTTCTCATGAAATAATGCTCTTAAAAATAATGTAAGAGCGTGAAAATAAGCGGCTGGGATGACTGACCCGGTCGCGGTCGCTCTTATGTCAGGCCAAAATTACAAAAAAAGCGCGTGGCCAAAGGGTTAAAGAATGTTAAAACGCCAAAAGGCGAGCAAACCATCCGGCTCCCTATATGTTTTAACGATGAAATTAAGATTTCACTGTGTTTTTTCATGGTATTAGATTTAAGGTTAAAAAACGTAAGGGCCGTCGCGATGACGGCCCTTACGTTTTTTGGATCAACATGCCAGGGAGGGCACGGCAGCACGCTTTTTTGGGCGAAAAGAGAAATGGATTGGTAGAAAATGCCTATCTTTGCGGCATATTAACCCTCATAACCCCTCGCGCACGGCTCTGCCGATGCCCGTATAAGCACCTCTCTCCGCCCTCAAAATGAAAAAATCAATCATTGCGGCCTGCGCCATGGTCATAGCCCTCGGCGCCCATGCCGAAGGCTATCAAATCAATACCCTGAGCGCCAAACAGCTCGGCATGGGCCACGCCGGCACGGCGATGTCGCTCGGCGCCGAGAGCATGATATTCAATCCCGGCTCGCTCGCCTTCTCCGGCAAGACCCTGGATCTGACGGCGTCGGTGACCGGCATTGCCGCCACGGCCACGGCAATAACAGAGAGCGGTAATTATAAGACCAACAATGGGCTGAGCACCCCACTGGCCGTCAACGCCGCCTTCCGCATCTATGATAATCTTCAGGCGGGAGTGAGCTTCTTCACACCCTATGGCAGCGGCATCAACTGGACCAACGACTGGCCCGGCGCAGCCCTCAATCAAAGCGTGAGCCTCAAGACCTATACCATCCAGCCCACACTCTCATGGCGCATCATCCCCAAGCTCTCGGTGGGCGCCGGGCTGATGATTACCTGGGGCACCGTTGACCTCAACAAAGCGCTTGTCAGCGGCACATCATTCGATATGGTGGCAGGGACATCGCTTGGTCATGCCGCAGCGGCGTCGGTCAACCTTCAGGGCACTTCCGACGTGTCATTAGGGGCCAACGTAGGCATCCGTTATGAGATTGACCGCCGATGGAGCGCCGGTGCATCATTCCGCACCCGCATGGAGATGAAAGTCCCTGCCGGTGTAGCCTCGGTTAGCTACGCCAATGCCATAGCCGAGCAGGTGCTCGAGAGCCGCCTCGGCCTTATCAACAGCGCCAATTTCGCCGCCTCGATGCCGTGTCCCTGGGTGCTCAACCTCGGCGTGGCCTATAAGCCGCTCGACAATCTCACCATCGCCGCCGACGCTCAGCTGACCGGCTGGAAGACCTATCGCGAGCTCAACATCACCTTCCCCACCGGCCTCGAAGCCTTCAACCAGCATATCACCAAAGACTATAAAAACGCGTGGTGTTTCCGCATGGGCGCGCAATATGGGGTCACCTCGCGCCTCGACCTCCGCGCCGGCCTGATGATAGACACCAGCCCCGTCAATTCATCTTATTATAATCCCGAGACTCCGGGGATGACCAAGATAGAGCCTACAATAGGCCTGTCGTTCCGCCCCATTGAGCGCCTCTCGGTTGACCTGGCTCTGATGTATATAGCCGGTCTGGGCGCCGACAACGTAAGCTGCCCCTACACCGATCTGCTCCTCCAGCGTCAGCTCTCTTTCGACGCCTCTTATCGCGTCCATGCTTTCGCTCCTTCCCTCGGCGGGAGCTACGCTTTCTGACTGACAAGCTGACCGACAAGCGGCCGGGCGAGGCGCTGACCATAGGGTCGGCGCCTCGCCCGGCTGAATATTTCGGTGGAGAGGGGGATTATTTCTTCTCGATGGAGCGGAGCACTGAGAGAGCGGCGTCGTAGTCGGGCTCGTTGGTGATCTCCTCGACGAGCTCGCGGTAGGCGATCCGCCGCTCAGGGTCGATGATAATGACAGCTCGCGCGAGGAGCCCGGCCAGAGGGCCGTCGCAGAGCATCACGCCAAATTTCTGGGCGAAGAGAGGAGAGCGGAAAGCCGATGCCACCGTGACATCCTTGATGCCCTCGGCAGTGCAGAAGCGGCTCATGGCGAAGGGGAGGTCCATCGACACGCATATCACGGCCGTATTGTCCATCTTTGCAGCCTCCTCGTTGAAGCGGCGTACGGAGCGGGCGCAGACCTCAGTGTCGAGGCTGGGGAAGATGTTGAGCACCACCGTCTTTCCCTTATAGTCCTGACACTGGACCTCCCGGAGGTCGCTGCCGGTGAGATGAAAGCAAGGGGCGGGGGAGCCTACGAAGGGGACAGTCCCGTAAGTGTGGCACGGCTGGCCTTTGAAGTATATGGTTTCCATAGTACAAAATGAGTGTGTTAGAGATGAGAGGGCGACTACGGCCTTATGGCTGTCATCTTCTTCATAACGTCTGAAGCAAATGATTTGTTGACTCCGGCTATGAAGTCGGTGACAATTCCATCCTTGGCGGCAAAGACCAGGGCGGGGATTGTAGAGGCCGCGCCGCAGTCGGCGGCAATGCTCCGGGCCGACGTGATTGTAGTCTCATAAGGGCCGGCGCCGGTTGCTGTCAGGGGCTCTACAGCCTCCGGATTGGTGTTGACAAAGGCCCAGATTATATCAAAGCGATAGGGGAGCACTGCGGCTGCCTCCCTGACCTGCTTGATGACCGACGGGGTAAACTCAGAGTCGGCATCAAGAAACACCATGACAGCCGGGGCCGGAAGCATCTGTGAGGCCGTCCGGGTGAAGCGGGTGCCGTCGGTGGCGGGAGCCGCCATGGCGGGGAGATGGCGGCCTGGGAGCGTCTCAAGGCGATAGGTGGAGGTTCGGAAAGCCGCAAACTCCTCGGGGTAGCGCTCAAGGAGACTCTCTTCGGTGACAGGCTCCGGGAGGGCCTCGGCCGAGGGCTCGTCAAATCGGGCGGTGATGGTCTGCTCGCTGATGGCTCCGATGTTGTTTTCGAGGATGATGCGCCGGGGGGTGAGTTTCTCTCCGGGATAGAAGATGTATTCCCCCTCGGAGGCGGTGGTGCCTCCGGCGGCGAGGCGTGTCAGGATGGCTATGGCCTTCTGCCCGTCGACGATGGTGTCGGCCACGGCGCGGAGCGAGTAATGAGGGTCATCCATCATGGCGGAGAGCTTGGCGGCAAGGAGGGCCGGGACAAGGTCGGCAAACTGAGCCGTGGCGGCCACACCCCCACGCCGCGGAGAGAGGAAGGCTGCGGGGGCCTCGGCGGCGTGTTGCTCCCTCAGGCGCTCGGCCATAAGCGAGAAGAAATTGCCGTCGTAATAAGCATTGAAACCTTTGTCGGCAGGGGAGGGGCTGTCCATCCCCGGTCGTTGTGTGATGGCCCAGTCAATGAGGTAAGTGATGGGGAGGATGGTGTCGTGGGGGGCAGGTGTCTGGCTGATTTCGAGCTGATAGACCACATCGTCGGGGAGCTGAGGCATGGTCACGGCAAATGTTACCGGGGCGGAATAATTTCCCGGCTCGATACGGTCAATCACCTCGCGGGGCGAGATAGCCTGAGAAGATATTGCGGCCGTCAAAGCCGATAACGACAGGAGTAAACGGAAATGCATGGTAGATGAATGGAGTGTTGAGCCGCGGAGCAGTGTCCCGGCTTAAAAATTAACGCCGGCGCGAAGGGTTATGTTCACAGCCTCAGCAAAGTTGAGAAAAAATTTTGTCACGACAAAAAAATATGTACTTTTGCATCGAAATGAGCATAAAAGGACAAAGCAGAAATAGTCAAGACAGAGTACTCGGTGAGATTAAGCGTCTTGCCGATCACCTGTTTGCCAATCTTCCGGCTTCGGTATATCTCTACGGGTCGAGAGCCCGCGGCGATGCCACCGCTTATTCAGATTGGGATCTTCTCATAGTCACTGACGACTCTCTCTCTTCCACACACGATGCTTTTGAGAAATATGCATATCCTTTTATCGAGACAGGATGGAGATTGGGCGCAAACATCATCCCTCTTATCTATACGGGTAGTGAGTGGAAAGCCGAGAGCGGCACTGCGTTTTACCTAAATGTCACCAATGAAGCTATAAGACTATGAGCCTTGACAATACGCATAAACTGACAGCTGCACGTCTGCTTCTGGAGAAATCGGATAAGAACATGGAGCAAGCTTTGAGCAATGCGGGGCTCGGCTATTGGGATTTAGTGGCTAACCGTCTGTATTATGCCGTGTTCCATGCTGTTAATGCGATGCTCTTGATCGACGGCATTAATACCGGGACACATAAGGGCACTTCCATACAATTTGGCAAACATTATGTGTTGACAGGCTTGTTTGGCAGGCCGGATGGTGTACTGTATGGAAGGTTGCAGACAATGAGGGAGAGGGCCGACTATCAAAATGTCTTTTCGCTGAGCGACACCTAAGGCCGAGAACTGATAATTGCATCGGAAGAACTGAGAAGAAGGATATGCAATTATGTAAAGGACAAAATCGACATTCTCGCCTGATATTTGATTTATTCTTCGAATAAAAATGGGACGTGAAGATAGGAGATGATTGAAAAATCGTTACCTTTGTAGCTCAATTCGGAGGCGTCGCCAGGCGGCGCTGCCAACAATTTGAAATTAAAACAATTAAATATTACTCCATCCGTTTTCACATTATGAAAAGACTCTTCAGCCGCGCTCTCCTCTTTGTGGGCGCCATTATGCTGTTGACGGGTTGTAACAAGAAGATGAGCCAGTTTGCTCCTGACTACTTCTCATGCAATCCCAATCCACTCGAAGTAGTAGGCACTCAGGTGCCCGCCACCGTCACCGCCAACGTCCCCGCCAAGTTCTTCAAGAAGAACGCCGAGGTGACCGTGACCCCCGTGCTCGTCTATGCCGGCGGTGAAGCCACCTCCACCCCCTACGCCTTCCAGGGCGAGAAGGTGCGCGGCAATGCCACCGTGGTGTCATATGCCGGCGGCGCTTATACCATCCCCGTTAACTTCACCTATGAGCCCGCCATGCAGAAGAGCGAGCTCTTCCTCGACTTTGCCGTCAAGCAGGGCTCAAAGACCTATGCTCTCCCCCGCGTGAAGGTTGCCAACGGCATCATTGCCACCGCCGCTATGGCCGATGCAGGCGCCGTAAATCCCGCTATCGCTCCCGACAAGTTCCAGCGCATCATCAACGAGAAGTATACCGCCGACATCCTCTTCCTGATCAACCAGGCCAATATCCGCAGCAATCAGCTCTATACTCCCGAGATGGAGGCTTTTAACGCCGACGTCCGCAAGGCTGCTGCCGACACCGCCCGCGTAATCGAGGATATCAATATCTCCTCCTATGCCTCTCCCGACGGCCCCTGGGCCTTCAACAACCAGCTCGCCCAGAAGCGCGAAGCCACTACCAACGATTATCTCACCAAGAAGCTCAAGCAGGAGGCTATCACCGACTTCGGCCAGATCACCAAGCAGTTTACCGCCGAGGACTGGGAGGGCTTCAAGAAGCTTGTCGAGGTGAGCAACATTCAGGACAAGCAGCTCATCCTCTCGGTGCTCTCCATGTATACCGACCCCGAGGAGCGCGAGCGCGAGATCCACAATCTCTCCAATGTCTTTGAGCAGCTCGCCGAGACCATCCTCCCCCAGCTCCGCTATTCACGCCTGACCGCTTCGGTCAACGTCATCGGCAAGAGCGACGAGCAGATCAACACCTTCTTTGACAACGATCCCGCCGCCCTCTCCATCGACGAAATCCTCTATGCCGCCACCCTTACCGGCGATAACAACCGTCGCCAGGCCATCTACCAGAAGGCCGCCGAGCTCTACCCCGGCGACTACCGCACATTCAACAACCTCGGCATGACCCAGTATCAGGCCGGCAACTATGAAGGTGCAAAAGCAGCCTTTGAAAAAGCCGCTCAGCTCAATCCCAATGCCGGCGAGACTCAGATGAACCTCGGTCTCCTCTCGATGCTCGCAGGCGACTATGCATCGGCCAACCGCGCCTTCGGCAATGCCGGCAGCGTTCCTGAGGTGGGCGAAGCCCTCGGCGTCTACTATCTCAAGAAGGGCGATGCCGCTGCTGCCGTCAAGGCCTTCGGCAACTCCAAGAGCAATAATGCCGCCCTCTCGCAGATTATTACCAAAGATTATGGTGCAGCCCGTTCCACTCTGGCCTCCATCACCGAGCCCAACGCCATCACCTATTATCTGACAGCCGTCCTCGGTGCCCGCACCAATAACAGCCAGCTTGTGACCTCCAACCTCCGCCAGGCCATCAAGCTCGACCAGAGCCTCGCCAAGCAGGCCGTCAATGACCTCGAGTTTGCCAAGTTTAACCTCCAGGGTGTCCTCGGCAACTAATCCCCGCTGATCTTACAAAAGCCCCATAATAGCCCGCCCGGTCGCTTTGTCGGCCGGGCGGGTCTTTAGTTCGTCGCCGGTGTCAGGCCGGCTCCGCTATTAATCTTTTTTGATGGGAGATTTATTCCGGGGATAATGTTTGTCTGATTGGAGGGAAATGATTATTTTTGTGGAATTATTTGTCAGGACTCGGATTAGGTCTCTGACAATCCTCAACTCCACGAACACTATCCTTACAGCAACCATGAGAAATATCACGAAGCGAGTGGTGACCGCCCTGGCCGCGGCATCCCTCGCCGTAGTTCCTGCGATGGGACGCCAACTGACGGCCGATGAGGCGCTTAGCCGCGCCCTTTCAGCCCGGATGCCGGCAGCCCGCACTGCCGCCCGCACTATGGCGACATCATCATCAACAGCGGGGGCAGGCCTTCAGCTTGTCTATACGGCCCGCGAGGTGGGCCCCGGCAGGGTCCCGGCCTTTTATGTTTTTGCCGAGCAGACGCTGAGCCGCAGCGCCGATGGCGACGGCTTCATTATAGCTTCCGGTGACGACAGGCTCCGTCCGGTGCTTGCCACGGTGGAGCACGGCACCTTCGCCGAGTCGCTCGAGAAGGAAAACATAGCCTGGTGGCTCTCATGTTATGAGGCCGAGGCCGAGGCAGTCCTTTCAACGCCCGAGCCGGCGACTCAGCTTCTCTCACGCGGCAATGTGTATGACAATTATGCCCAGTGGGAGCCTATTGCGCCCATAGTCAAGACCAAGTGGGGTCAGGATGGCCCGTTTCAGGCCATGTGCCCTAAGATCAATGGACAGGTGACTCTCACAGGTTGCCTCCCTACGGCCATGGCGCAGGTAATAAAGACTGTTGGATTTTATGAAGGCAGCGGCTCGCGCACCCTTCAGACGGAAGATTATTCCGTGACTTTTGACTTCGGCTCGTGGACGCCTGATTTCTCCCTGATGTATGACGTAAGCGACGGCCATCAGACTCAGGAACAGAAGGATGAAGTGGCCAAGCTGATGCTCGCCTGCGGCGTTGCCGCCAGCGCCACTTATGGCGTCAATGGCACGAGAGCGCCTTCTGCTGTCCCGGGCATCATTAATTATATGGGCTATGACGAAAATTCGAAATCTATCTCGCGCAGCGGCTATCGCTCCGAAGTGTGGGAGAAAATCGTTTATGACGAGCTGACGACAGGGCGCCCGGTGATGTATGTCGGTTACAGTTCCGACGGCCATGCCTTTGTCTGCGACGGCTACAGCGACAACGGTTTGTTTCATATCAACTGGGGCTGGAAAGGACAGAGCGATGGATATTTCGTGCTTTCGGTGCTCAATCCCTCCGAGCAAGGAGCAGGCGCGTCAGACAGCGGTTACAACTTCAGTCAGGCCATCACCACCTTCGTTCCCCCGAGCGCAGCCTCTACAGCCCCAGAGATACCCGTAAAACCCACATCACCTCAGCCGGCAAACGTTGCTTATCAAGGGAATCTGCCGGAGCTCGAGCTGGTGACAAATCAGTCTACCTATGACCTTGATGATTGCAAGATTTCAGGAACGATGTTTGCCGAGACCGGCAGCA
This sequence comes from uncultured Bacteroides sp., assembly GCA_964488335.1. Classification (GTDB taxonomy): domain Bacteria; phylum Bacteroidota; class Bacteroidia; order Bacteroidales; family Muribaculaceae; genus Paramuribaculum. The sequence goes on along the minus strand of CAZAUV010000056.1, from coordinate 2,236 downwards.
GCGTAAGCTCCGAACCACTTCCCTTCACGCCCGGTTTCCTGGTGACCAACACCGTTACCGGCGAAGAAAAATTCCTGCCGGCCTATGAAACCCTGTCGCCGGATAAGTTTAATAGGGTCTATAGAAGCTTCACTGTCTATTTGGATAAGGAGATCTTCAGTGTGGAGGGGCAATGGACGATGTTTCTCGCCTTTAAGGTCGACGGCTATGATGGCTACTGGAAAATATCCCCGTGGGGAGGCACCCCCAGGCAAGACCACTGGCTCCTTACCGTAAGAGACGGGAGCAAGCCCGGCGGGAAGCCATATCTCGTCAAGGAAATAGTGCTGGCCGACAGACTTAATCCCGGAGTGGCCGCCTCCGATTATACCACAAAGGGAATCTACAAAGAGTCATACAGCAACTATGTCGAGGGTCTCGTGACCAACTTCTCCGGCAATGACTATTCGGCCAAGCTCCGTTTCGGGCTCGAGGACTCTTCCGGAAACGTGACCTTCGTCGGCGACTTGAACTACCTCCTGCTTCGCGACGGTGAGACCCGCAAACTCGGCGCCTATTTCCAAAATCTCAATATCCCTGCCGGGACTTATCTGCTGCGCCTGTATGTGGCTGATGTCACACTCCCGTTTGACGACAATTACCTTCAGGTGGAGGTGATGCCCGGGACACCTGATGGCGGAGGTAAAGGCTATGGGCCCAACGGCTGCGAGATCGGCTTCTGGGAAGACAACCAATATGTAAAGCCTTATGCCGTAACGATAATAAAGGGTGGATTCTTTTCCTGCGCCACGTCGATAAGCCCCCAATATGCCCAGACGATCAACTACAGGATGGAGATCTATAACCGCGGAATGGCAATGAGCGAAAATCCGCTGTGGACCTCCCCGACACTGGGATCTCATCATTATGTCTACGGAGATGACCTGAACCACAGGAAGGCCGACGACATTACGGTGAAGCCCGATCTGCCCATAGGCAATTACACCATGGCATTCCGCAATGCCGACAACGGAAATCTTCTGAGTTATCCCAGCGATTTCTTTATAGGAATGGAGCACGACGGCATCATGTATGCAATGAACGACGACGGGAAAACTGTCAAGGCCATTAATACAACAGCCGAGGGCGCGTCTCTTACTTCAGTGACAATTCCCCCGAGCATCGACGGCAAGACTGTCACCACCATTGGCGAGGAGCTCTTTGATGTCAACCGCGCTATCGAGGAGGTGATCCTGCCGGAGACCATCACTAAGGTGGAGGCCAACGCCTTCCGCGGCACCTCAGCGCTGAAATCGGTGACCTTCAACTCGCCGCAGCCTCCGTTTGCGATGTCGACCGTGGCTTTCTTCGGCGCCAACCCCGACGTCGAGATGTTTGTCCCGCAAAACTATTATTCAGCCTACAGCGAGCTGTTTCGCGGACCGGGCACATTATATAATATAGCAACTGACCTCTCGACCGGGATGACCGCCACGCTAAGCCTTAAGCCGGGCGATGAGAGGAGCGCCAAGTTTGCCGTGACACCCGCTGACAATGTCAGTGTCAAGGCCTCGAGCAGCAACGAACAGGTGGCGCAGGCCACCATCTCGGGCTCCACCCTGACCATTAAGGCTGTCGCCAAGGGCTCGGCAACAGTGACTCTAACCGCAGGCGGGGGCCAAGCCAAGCCGATAGAGATAAAGGTGACGGTGACTCAGGCAAGCGTAGAGGAAGGTATCGGCGACATCAACGGCGACGGCTCGGTCAACGTCCAGGACGTGACCCTTCTGGTCAGCGCCATCCTCAGCGGTGACAAAGACAGCCTATATGACATCAATGGCGATAAGACTGTAGATGTGGGCGACGTGACTACCCTCGTGTCGATCATCCTCTCCTCCGGCAAATAAATTATATCGGCCGATAGGCCACTAACCGGCTGAAATCTACATCTCCCGCAGCTTCATTGTGATGCTGCGGGAGATTTTTTTTATAATCTTCGCCAACTTTTACGGCGGGCGACTTGTTGTAAGATTGAAAGCAAGGAAAAAAGCCGGACAGCTAATGCGCCGCGCCCCGTCCCCTCGCTATCACCAACAAACCGAAAACAAACAACACACTCCTCTAAAACACACACTCACTATGAACACCGCACCTCTTCAAGGAATCAAAGTAGTGGACTTCACCAGCGTACAGTCAGGTCCCTCATGTACTCAGCTCCTCGCCTGGCTTGGCGCCGACGTCATCAAGATCGAACGTC
>CAZAUV010000055.1:0-14387 GCA_964488335.1 uncultured Bacteroides sp. | reverse complement strand
TCTCCCTCCCGGAACCCCCGGCGGGGGTGACTGATGGTCCGACCGCCTCCGTCGCCCTTTCAATCACCCGCGCTGCGGGTTCTTTTCAGGGGTGGTCATCCAATCCCCGGGTTCCCGTTGGTCACCCGGGGTTAACGTCTTCATGCCCCTCCGGGGCGGCGAGATAAGGACGACAAACGCCGACCCTACAATCCCACCCCGCGACCTAATCATTCATCCCCGGCGCGATATCGCGTTGGATAATACATTTGGCGGACGGGGTCGCAATATATCGCGACCCTACAATCCCACCCCGCGACCCAATCATCCATCCCGGCCGACAAACGCCGTCCAAATCATTTATCCCGGCCGACAAACGCCGTCCAATGTAGGGTCGCGATACATTTTGCGGCTTGGGGGCGGGCGCTGTTGAATTATTTGTTACCTTTGCTCCATTAATCATCCACCCGCACTTTTTGCTATGCGTAAGTTTCTTGCCCTGATGCTCCTGCTCGGCGCCATCATAGCCGCCGATGCCGCCTCTGTATATAACCTTGCCGACTACGGTGTGAAGCCGGGCCGCAAGGCCGACACCACGGCCCCGCTGGCCCGCGCGCTCGAGAAGATTGCCCGGGCCACGGGCAAGAGCGACGTGACGCTGCGCCTCGAGCCGGGGGTATATCATTTCTACCCCGAGAAAGCGGCCCGCAAGACTTATTTCATCTCCAACCATGACCAGACCGACCCTAAGATTGTGGGCATCGATCTCGACGGCTGGAGCGGCCTGACCATCGAAGGGCCCGGCGCCGAGCTGATATTCCACGGCCGGATGCTCCCCATCGCCATGGTGGGCTGCGCCGACTGCCGCCTCGAGGGGGTGAGCATCGACTTTGCCGATCCACAGATATTTCAGGTGACGATAGTGGAGGCCGACGGCAACGGCACTACCTTCCGCCCCGACACGGAGACCACCGAGAGCCGCCCCGCCGTCGACTCCCGCGGGCGCTTCACCGTCAAGGGCCGCGGCTGGGAACTGGCCCCGCGCTCGGGCATAGCCTTCGAGCCCTCGACGCGCCACATAGTCTATCGCAGCAGCGACATTGGCGCTCCGCTCGATAGCGTAGTGACCCTCCCCGGGGGCGACTACCGCGCCCCGCGCTGGCGCAATGCCGCCCTGCGCCCCGGCGTCAAGGTGGCCCTCCGCTCCTGGGCGCGCCCCCACCCCGGCATCTTCCTCGCCGGCTGCCGCTCTACCATCCTCAAGGATGTCACGGTCCACTATGCCGAAGGGATGGGCCTGCTGGCACAGCTCTGCGACGGCGTGACGCTCGACGGCTTCAGGGTGGCGCTCCGCGGCGACGACGACCCCCGCTTCTTCACCACCCAGGCCGACGCCACCCATTTCTCGGGCTGCAAGGGGGAGATAACCTCGGTCGGAGGCCTCTATGAGGGGATGATGGATGATGCCATCAACGTCCACGGCACCTATCTCAAGGTTGTGGAGCGCCCCGACGAGCGGACGCTCATCGGCCGATATATGCACGGCCAGAGCTATGGCTTCCTCTGGGGCGAGCCGGGCGACACGGTGCAGTTTGTCACCTCCCCGACGATGGACCTCACCGGCTCCCCTGCCGTCATCGCCGCCATAGAGCCCTATGACACTCCTGCCATAGCCGGAGCCAAGCTGATGAAGGTGACCTTCACCGAGCCCCTCGACAGCACCATATCCCCCGCCAACTCCTGCGGGATGGAAAATCTGACATGGACCCCCTCGGTGACCTTCTCGGGCAACACCATCCGCAACAACCGCGCCCGCGGCAGCCTCTTCTCTACCCCCCGCCGCGTGACGGTGACCGACAATCTCTTTGACCACACCAGCGGCTCGGCCATCCTCCTGTGTGGCGACTGCAACGGCTGGTATGAGACCGGCGCCTGCCGCGACGTGACCATCCGCTCCAACCGTTTCATCAATGCACTGACGAGCCTCTTCCAGTTTACCGAGGCTGTGATTTCCATCTATCCCGAGATCCCCGACCTGAAGGGCCAACGGGGCTATTTCCATAGCGGAATAGTCATCGAAGACAATGATTTTGAAGCCTTTGACGCGCCTCTGCTCTACGCCAAGTCGGTCGACGGACTGACATTCCGGGGCAACAGATCCACCGCCACCGGGGCCTTCCCTCCCTTCCACCGCAACCGCTTCACCATCAAGCTCGAGCGCGTCAGGGGCGCCGTCATCGAGTCAAACGCCATAGCTGAGCCCTCCATCTTGGTCAACTGACCCGAATGAGCGACGGGAACGTGCCGCGAGGCTACGTTACGGCCGGGATTTGGCGGCATTGGCGCCCTTTTGGGCGCGCCCATGACTAGCCCCGGGCAACGCCCGGGGTAGGTGGCTCGTTTTGTTTTTTGCGCCCTGGAAGGGCGCGCCTGTCTCGGACCATTGACCGCCGTTTGGCGCGCCCTTTCAGGGCGCATTCCGTGTTGGGGACGCCTCGTCCCCGGGGCTTCACCCCGGGCTAACCATGGGCGCGCCCCGGAGGGGCGCATTCGGCGCCCAAGCCGCTGAGGATGAATGATTTGGCGACGACCCGCAGCGCGGGTCACGGATGTTAACCGGGGGTGACCGAAGGGAACCCCCGGAGGGGCTTAGGATGTTAACCGGGGGCGGCGACGTCACCCCGGAGGGGTGGTCCTATGAGTAGCCCGGGGTGAAGCCCCGGGGGAAACCCCCCGTCCCTATCTCTGCGCCCCGGAGGGGCGCGCCTAACGTCAGGCCATGTACATAGGCGGAAAAGGCGCGCCCCGGAGGAGCGCATTCCGTGGTGGGGGCACCTTGTCCCGGGGCTTCACCCCGGGCTAACCATGGGCGCGCCCCTTCAGGGCGCAAATTGATGATGTGACCTTGTCACGGGGTTGCATCCCGGCTAATCATGGACGGACCTTAAGGGCGCCGGCGGCGCGGGAGCGCCATTGGTCTTTTTGTCGCAAAAATTGGTCAAATGTCCAATATCGGGGGGGGTAAAATGTTAAATTAAATTTAGCTATACGAAAAAAGTCTACCTTTGCGCCCGGAAAAGAAATCACACAGTCGCGCAACCACCCTGACAACACGCTCCGAGCGCCGCCACCGCGGCTACGCAACTCCCTTAATCTGACCTTCTTATCCTCCTTGTCAGCACCAATCTATGCGACATCTTATCTATCTTATTCTCCTCCTGACAGCAGCCTCAGTCAGCTCGTGTGTCTACGAAGACTTACAGGAGTGTCCGCCCCTGCGCATCACCGTTGACATCCTCGACCGCAACTACTTCAATGTCGATGAAGTTGCGCTGGAGGCCCGCGTGCCTGACACCCTGCCCCTCACGAGCTATTTCACCACCATCCAGTGGACCCTCCGCGATGCCGCCACCGGCGAGATTGTCGACGAGAGCGGCATCATCCCCCTGACCGGCACCCCCGACTGCTTCACCCCCGACATCGACGACGACCTCCCCTTCGGCGACTATGTATTCACCGTGTGGGCCGGCATGAGATCGCTCGGCCCTCTCAACGACGATAATTCAGAGATAGCGTTCCACCCCGACAACGGCGAGGGGCGCGACGTGTTTCTGACCAACGACACCATCGAATATTCCTATGAGCAACCCGAGCACCTGGTGCTCCTGGAGCGCACCAAAGGGAAACTGATCATCGAGAGCGTCAACCTGCCCGAGGAGATCAACTCCTCCATCAAGGTGGTGACGGGCCTCTACGGCACCGACGACCGCGAGTTTAACTACTCCGGCGAGACGGTCCTCGACAAGGAGATCTACTTCGAGCAGTCGGGGCGCCTGGTGACCAAGACCGTCGTGGCGCCGTCGATCGACGAAGAGAGCTCCACCATCTCGCTGACCTACAACGGCCCGGGCATGACCCTCGTGCCTAAGGATGTAGACCTGACCATCCACCGCAATGAGCTTACGGTGCTCCGCTATGTATGGGTGCCGGAAGACGACGATTTCGAGATCTTCAAGCTGGTCAACGACCGCTGGGAGTCCGTCAACCGGATGGAGCTCGACTGACCGCAAATAATAATCCAATCATATATCTATCATCACAATGAAGAAACTCAATCTTCTTCTCGGCGCTGCTGCCGCCCTGTTGCTTACAGCCTGCAGCGACGAGAGCAAGGTCTTTGACGAGCCTCTGGCATCGACCGAGGGGGTCCAGACCATCACCATCAGCGTGGCCAACGACAACGCCATCGCCACGCGCGCCGGCCGCGAGCTCCTCAGCTCCGAGCCGGGTCAGGACATCGACATCGTAAAGATCGTCATCGCCGACAAGGATGGCCTCGTGAAATTTGTCCATGACATAACCAACTGGAACAAAGACGCTTCCACCGCCTATGCCAATGGCCGCCAGGCCAAGCTCGAGGTGAAGAAAGATGTCTGCACCCTCGCCGATGGCGACGTGATCTATGCCTTAGGCTACACTCAGGAGAGCGACTACGACCTCACAGACTTCATCGACATAACCGCCAATCAGGAGGCTACTATCGAAGACAAGACCTTTACCATCCCCACTAAGGCAGGCGCCCCAGAAGGATTCATCGCCGAAGAGATCTTTGCCGGCTCCGCCGCCGTGGCTATGGAAGAGGGCGCTACCAACGTGTCAGTAGAGGTGATCCTCAACCGTCAGGTTGCCGGTACCTTCGGCTACTTCTCCCAGGTGCCCTACATGACTCAGGGCGAAGGCGAGGATCTCATCGAAGGCACCATCATCCGCCTCGTTGCCAGCGACCGCAACAATGCTCTCTACCTCGGCAAGTTCACCAACACCGACCATCCCCAGGGCAATTCATCATCTGAGCCCATCCTCTCCGTTGTCAACGGCTACAACAAGGTTGATGAGACCGAGCATGTAATCTACTCCATCGACCTCAACGACTGGTATGAAGAAATCGTCGACATCAACGGCGACGGCCTCGTTGACACCCGCAAGTATCAGGAGGAAGCCAATGAGGATGGCACTTATGATTTCGTCAAAGAGGATGGTGCCGTTGTCTTCAACTGGAAAAACGGCTCCAACACAGTGATCAAGAAGGGCTCCATCTTCGCCGGCTCCTTCATCATCCCCTTTGCCAAGAATGATAACAACACCTTCAAGGTGCAGCTCTGCGGCAAGGATAAGGATGATCAGATCGTGATCATCCACGAGTGGAACGTAACCCTCCCCTCCGACTCCCATCAGCTCAAAAGTTACGATATGTGGAGCTACGACAATACCTGGAGCTCCACCGGCGCAACAGACACTAAGTGGAAATTCAACATCCTCCGCAACCACCTCTATGGCATCGGCGCCCGCCCCAAGGCTACGCCCCACAATCCCGAAGACCCCAACGATCCTGATGATCCCGAGGATCCCAAAGACCCCGAAGATCCCGATCCCGACCCCGATCCAGATCCCGATCCCGACCAGCCCACTCCCCTCAAGATCGGTCAGGTGCTGACCATCAAGGTCAACTCCCAGTGGGAAGTGATCTACAACATGGGCCTCGACTAATCAGATAATCCTCACGATCCACACCCATATCACAGCCGTCACCCCGGGCCGCAAGATGGTGGCCCGGGATGACGAGCGTGAGTGAGACACCCATCCCCCCCCGACCATGAAGTCTATCAAGCTGATATTCGCCTCAATCTTTGCTGCGGCTCTCGCCCTTACAGCCTGCTCCGGGTCATCATCCGACGAGCCGGCACGACCCGGCGCGGCCCACTCCGTCAAGCTGGCGATCGACTTCACCCTCAACGCCGCCGCCGACTCCCGCGCCCCGCGCCCACTTGAGTCGGCCGACCACCTGCAGCAGGTCAACGACATGCGGCTCTATATCTTCCGCTCCGAGAGCGGCACCACCGACGACTCCTTTACCCTCTTTCCCTACCCCACAGGCTCCGCCACTGACTATATCAGCGTGGCCGCCTTCAAAAACCTCAGCCCCAACCCGGCTATCGAGGAGAGCCACCCTACCGTGATCAATCCGAGCCTCCCCGATGGCTATTACCGATTCCTCGCCGTGGGCTGCGACAACCTCGACCAGAGCCCCGTAGAGATTGCCCTGAGCGAGGCCACCACATGGACCTCGGCCACGGCCGCCGCTTCGGCACCCTGCGTCAGCGAGATCTTCTCCGGCTATGCCGCCGATGGCTCCGGCTCCCCCCTGACCCTCCATGTCACCGGGTCAACCACCCTCTCGACCACCATCACCCTGCGCCGCGCCGTGGCCGGAGTGCTGGTCAACGTAATCAACATCCCCTCTGAAATCAACTCAGAGGCCGTGGACCATATCGAGCTCCGCTCCGCAGGCCATGGAATGGCCGTTGACCTTGTCAACCGCGCCCCTGTCTCCGAGCCTGCCGCCGGGCCCACCACCCTGCTTTCCGTCGCCCCTTCGGCCGACGCCGACCGCCGCGGCCTCGCCGGAGCCTTTATCTCCCCCGCCTCTCTCAAAGAGCATTCGGCCGGCGGCTCCACCCTCTCGCTCTGCTTCCTCGCCGCCGACGGCACCGAGCTCCTTGTAAAGCCCGTGAAGATCGTAGAGGCCTTCTCCACCTCCCCCACCGGCCCGGAAATTGACTATTCCGCCGACGGCTATGTGAGCGCCGACGGCATGCAGTTTGACATCATCGCCAATCGCATCTATTGCCTCGGCAAGCGCTATGACTCTACCGACGAGCCCCTCGATCTGAGCGACGTGACAAACACCTCCACACTGAAAATCGAAGTCATCGGCGCATGGCAAGCCGATGTCAATATAGACCTGTAATCCCTCTCTCCCCCCATCCCCTACTTCTGAAGGCAATCATGCTCTTACGCTCCTATATATATGATGTGGCAATCGCCGGACTGCTTGCCCTGAGCCTCAGCGCCTGCTCCGACGCTCCCGACGAGCCCGAGGCACCGGCTCAGCGCCCCGAGCCCCGCATAGAGATAGCCGCCGGCACTGCCGCCCCCTCGCGCGCCGATGCCGACGAACCTCAGCAGCCCGGACGCTGCAGCGCCGACCGCCTCGCCCTCTGGCTCTTCAGGGCCGAAAAACTCACGACCGTGACCCCCGCGGCAGCCGACCTGACCACCCTCTCGGCTACCGACGATATTGCCGTGGCCCGCTTCTCGGGCGAGAACAACAGCGACAAATGGACCACCTGGGCCACCGACCTCACGGCCGCCGGCTCGCGCAACACGGCCTTTGCCCTCCCCGCCCTGGCATATACGGCAGCCGACCGGGATGCCTTCAGCGTCGCAGCCGACTCTTATACCGGCCTTGCCCTCTCGCTGACCGGCGACTATACCCCGGAGATTTATTTCGGCCGCCTCGGGCTCGAGGCCCTCGGGCAGAAGAGCGTGACCAACAAAGACCTCGAAGACAAGATGACCGCCGGCAACGATGGTCTGGGATATATCCACAACAGTGGGCTCGTCGCCACCACCTACAGCTCGAGCCCGGCCTACGGCAAGCTCTATCGCATCGTGTCGCAGCTCAATCTGACCATCACCGACATCGACCCCTCGCAGGTGAAGCGCCTCGATATGTATCTGACCAACATACCGACATCGCTTTCCCTCTTCGGCTCCCACGGCAAATATTATCCTGTCGACCCCTCCGGAGCGGCTCATAAAGGCTCGGAGAAAGAGCCGGTGGCCGTGGCCTCAGCCACCGACTTCACCGACTCCCGCGCCACCCTCTCGACCTTTATCCTCCCCAGCTATGAGGGGCGCAAGCTCTTAGTCAAGGTCACCTATGCCTCGGGAGCGGTAAAGAGCTTTGACATCTGCCCCAAAGCCGATGCCCTCCTACCTTATGGCACCGGGGGCGCCGACGTCTACACCGGAGTGCCCGACGAGCTCCGGAGCGGCAATGACATCATCGTCTATGCCTCGGCCGACAACAAGTTTTATTCTTACGCCAATGTCCGCGTCAACCTCAGCGGGCGCTTTGAGGATGTTCTCTCCCAGACGATGCCCGTAGATATCGACATTGAGGTATGCCGCTTCTTTGAGCGCACCCACCAGTTTGACATAGCCACCGATTGAGCCCTATGAACATCACTGCACTCAGCCCCGCGATAGCCGCCGCTGCCCTCGCTGCAATCCTCGCAGCCTGCTCGGCCGACGAGCCCGCTCTGCCCGGGGAGACCCCGGGAGTGAAGGAAGTGGAGGTGACCGTGGCCCTGGGCTCCGCCTGGGACATCGAGCCCCTCGCTTCGCGCGACGCCCCTCCCGGGACGGGCATCCACAACGGCGGCTCCCAGAGCGGCTCATCGGAGAGCGACGGTGCCGATGGCTCTACACCCTATGACATCCGGCCCGACCGGGTGCGCATCATAGCCTTCCGTCGCCCCGACCCCGACATCCAGGGCAGCGGCTACGATGAGCCGTTTACCTACGATGTGACCAACGACCGCATCGCATCCCTCACCTCCACCACATCCCCCAATGAGGAGGGCATCTTTACCGACATCGACGATACCCATATCCACCTGACCGCCCGCGGCACCCTCCGCAAGGTCTATGGCTATGAATATCGCGTCATAGCCGTGGCCTATTCCGCCGGCCGGACATCTGCCTTCCCCCTCTCCCTGCCGTCGGGCGAGCATCAGTGGATGAGCCTCAACACCGCAGCCGTCCCTACTCTCGATGATTTTCAGGCCACTGTGGCATCGCATCAGCTGAAGAAATCTGACTGGAGCCAATTCTTCCAGCCCACCTCAAGTGACGGCGTCGATATAGGCATAGACAAGCATCTGAGTCATAGCCTCGTAGACACCCCCCAGCTCTTTTATGGCGAGTGTCATTCGCGCGGCAAAGCATCTCCAGTAAAATATTTCGAGCCCGACCCCCTGACGGGAGGGGAGTCAGACGAAGTGGGCCTCCACGGCATCCTCTACCGCGGCATGGCCAAGGTGGAGCTCCATATCACCCCCACGGACCAGGTAGTTGGCTTGGTACACTATCCCGTGAAGTGGATCACACTGATGGCCGACAATGTGCCTACGTCCACCGCCCTTACTGACTACGATTCATTCCTTACCCCCTCGGGACATATCACCGGCGGCTACACCCCTATAGGCCATATCTCTGTCGGAGGATCCGGCGAAGCAGTGATCACGGCCTATCTCCTCCCCACGGCAACCCGCCTCTCCGTGAGAATTCACACCGTCTCCAACGCCTCAGCCCTCAACTACACCCGCGACGCCCTGCTGACCACCGTCAACACCGTCACCACCGGCGACAACGCCACCGGCATCATCTCCCCCGACTATCACGACGAGATATTCTATCTCCGCCGCAATCATCAATATATCCTCCGGGTCGCCGACTCCGAGAAACTCCTCACCAACCACTCCCTCTGATAATAAGATGAACACTCCCCGTTTCATCCGCCGCATACTCCTCTCCTCGATTCTCCTTTCCGTAGGCCTCGCCGCCCGGGCCCAGGACACCTCCTCGCTCTTCCGCAACGACGACGAGCGCGACTCAATCGCGGCCTCCGACCGCCCGCTGGTGTTTAACGACGACAGCCTCAAGGCCCTCGACGGCACCACCGAGAGCACCTCCTACGGCGACATCCATTACAGCTACCTGCCCAACCGCCTGACCCTCACCGGCGAGAGCTGCTCCATCAATAAGCTCATCAACTCGGTGGGCGTAGGCAGCTGGACCAAAAGCCTCGGCAATATCCTCAACGACGACCTCACCGACTATGGCGAAATCAACGCCGTGGCGAGCGTAGGTGTGACGGTCGACCCCATCATAAGCGTCCGCGACCGCTCGGCCTATTACGCCAAAGGCACTCAGGCCGGCTTCTGCCTCGTCTCCGGCAGCGGCTCCGGCTCGGTCCTCGACCTCGACGTGATCAAGGCCCTCTGCATGGGCTTTTACCGCGACGGCGTCCTGGTGGGCGTGGTGCCCCTCGATCAGGGACAGAGCGGCGCGGGTGTCAACCTCCAGCTCATCAACATCCCGGGCTCTGACGAAGCGAGTCTCTATTTTTCCGCCACCGCGCCTGGCTGCTTTGACGAGGTGGTGCTCGACTTCGCCGGAGGCCTGAGCGTCTCTGTGGGCCGCATCTTCCGCATCAAATATGCCTTTGTCGGGAGCGCCCGCCAGTTCAGCATCACCGAAAACACCGCCGACGGCTCGATCCCCGTCGACGGCAATCCCTCACCCTTTCAGCTCTATAAGCCTGAAAACGAGCAGGTGACCCTCGATTATGTCAAGGGTTGGGACCCCGTATTGCTCGGCATTCCTTTCCCCTTTGACAGCAAGACAATGGGCCGGTTCACCGATGCCGACCTGACCAACAATATCCCCCTTACGCCCATCATCTCCGTAGGCTATCAGGGCGGCGCCAAGTTTATGATGGTCGACGAGGCCGACACTCAGCGCGAGATATATCAGCCCGGCTCGGAAGTGGGCTTCGTCTACACCTTTGCCGACGGGCTCGACCTCAAGGCCGGCACCTTCATCAAGATGCGCCTCTATGACCGCAACGGTAATCTGGTGCAAGAAGAGGATGTGTCGGCCGGCGTGCTCGGCCTCAGCGTGGCCGGCGGCGGCGCCTCATCGGCGGCCATCACCGCCTCCGTGCCCTTCTCGGGCGCCGAACTCCGCTTCCACACCATTCTGGGTGTTGATCTCGGGGCAATCCTCCTCCATTATGCCTACGTCCGCGAGAAGCCTGATCAGCGCCACCATTGCCCCATCAACCCCTCGGCCTCTACCTCGGTGTGCGTCACCCAGACCACATTTGACCTCCACAGCAACCCGGAGGTAAGCGTCATCTGGAGCCTCGTCAGTGCCCCTGACGGGAGCGCGGTGACCGTAAGCGACGACGGCCATGTCTCGGGCCTCGACTTCCCGGGCGAATATACCTTCCGCGCCACTGCCGCCGACGGGTGCTCCGACGATGTGACCCTCGCCTATGACTCTTTCCCCGAGAGCGAGATAGCCTGCGGCACCCCCCTGACAAACCAAGACCCCGACGACCCGGAATATCGCCTTATCACCATCGAAGACATGGAGGGCGTGACCGGCGGCCTCCTCATCATCGACAAACTTGAGAACCCCGAAAATGTCTTGAGCACCGACTTCAACACCTATGCCTCCTATGCCGGCGGCCTTGAACTGGCCGACAATTTGGCCATCGTAGGCGTCAGGAAGCTCAACGGCCTGATGTATGATGCGACCGAAGACGACCCTGACTCAAAAGGCCGTCGCATGGGTTTTGTCGTGGCTTCTGCCGTAGAGGGTGTCAACCTTACCCTCCTCAATTTCATTCAGGTGCGCTGCTACCATGAGGGCAAGGAGGTGTATCGCAATGTCATCGACGAATCAAACGGCGTGTCGGCCGACATCGGCGGCGCAAACAAAAACGACAAGATGCGCTACAGCATCCTCGTGCCCCCCACCGACAAGGATGGCAACCCGATGCAGGTCGACCAGATAGTGCTCTGGACCTCCGGCCTCCTCAGCCTCAAAGGGGGATACCTCCATATCTACTATGCCTTTACCGAAGAAGCGTCGACAATATGCGACGACCCCCTCGGATGCTCCTCGCAGCTCCTCTCCGCCGATAAGACCCACACCACCTATGACTTCAATCTGATGGACAGCGGCTCGGGCATCGTGGTGGCCAACGCTGTCAACGACCTCGACAATCTCATCGACGACGACCCCGACTCCTATCTCTCCCTGGCCAACACTGTCTCGGCCGGAAACGGCCAGGTCTTCGCCATCAAGCTCGGGCGCACCCTCGACTTCCGCCATCAGCTCGGCATCATCCTTGACCAGAAAACATTCCTCGCCGGCATAGGCGCGGGCTCATGGCTCACCCTCGAGACTTATTACAACGGCGAGCCCACGGGCGATGTGTTCACCGACTGGAATGTTGTCGATGCCGACGTGGCCGGTTATGGCGACAAGGGCATCATGTATATCCAGCCCAAGACCATCTATGATGAGGTGAAGCTCACCGTGGCCGAGATTGTAGGAGCCCTCGACATCAAGAAGTTTTATGGCATCTTCATGCGCAGCGACATCGACGGCGACGGCATCCCCGACTGCCAGGATCCCGAATCCTGCTCCAACACCATCGCCGACATCACCATCAACGACGTATGCCAGGGCGACGACATCATAATCTATGCCCACGCCACCCCCGACGCCACCTATACCATCACCTTCTCCGAGCCCGGCATCGACGACGTGACATGCCACACCGAGGTAGACGGCATCCTCTCCGTGGCCTACACCACACGCCGCGCCGGACGCTACCAGATGGTCATCTACGACGATGACACTCCCCCCTCGCCAATCTTCTCCGACACCTATCTCGTCCATCCCCGCCAGACCACATGGAAGCTCAATGCCTCCAACCGCGACTGGAACAAATGGGACAACTGGACCAACGGCTCGCCCTACTGCTGCACCGACGTCATCATCCCCTCCGGGGCCAAGATCTACCCCGACCTCTCCGGAGCCCTCACCGACGGCGATGAATATTGCTGCGACCGCATCCACTTCCAGCCCCGCGCCATCATCAATAACGTGACGCGCCTCAATTACTCCAAAGCCTGGGTGGAGCTCGAGCTCGCCGCCAACCGCTATCATCTCCTGTCGGCCCCCCTCAAGGAGATGGTCACCGGAGATATGTTTGTCCCTGCCGAAATGGCCGGCATCCACTCCGGAGATTACTTCACTGACCTCGACGGCGCCTCGTCGCCCCAAAACCGCTTCAGCCCCCGCATCTATCAGCGCCGCTGGCTCTCCTCGGCCACCGAGCGCCTGCGCGACACATCGTCGCCCTATAAGGAGCTCACCGACCTTCAGGAGATAGAGGGGCTGACGCTCACCCGATGGTCGCGCCACTTCAACCATCTCTCCACTCCCTACGAGGCCTGGCAGGGCTTCTCCCTGTGGGTCGACAATGAGGACCTCGACCCCTCGACGCCCTTCCGCTTCCGCTTCCCTAAGGTCCATGACACCTATGATTATTTCAGCGACTTCGACCAATCGCTCATCGATGGCGTCAGCGAGAGCATTGAGCGCTCCGCCGAAGACACAGGCCGCTTCATCTATGAAGCTAAAGCCGAGGATGGCGACAAGCACTTTGTCCTCACGC
Organism: uncultured Bacteroides sp.; assembly: GCA_964488335.1. Lineage (GTDB taxonomy): Bacteria > Bacteroidota > Bacteroidia > Bacteroidales > Muribaculaceae > Paramuribaculum. The sequence continues at coordinate 1,243 of CAZAUV010000055.1, read as the reverse complement.
GCGACGATGCCGAAGGGCAGAAGCTCACGCTCTATGACCGATGGGTCTATGAAGCCACCCTCCCCGCCACCGTCACCCTCTCTGCCACCGAGTCGACAGGCCACTTCCTCTTCGGCAATCCCTTTATGAGCCCCCTGAGCGTGGAGCTCCTCCTCAAGGAGAATGAGGGCACGATATCCAAGGTGATCTTCTACGACGGCAACTCCACTCAGTCGGTGGCCCTGATCGACGGCGCTCTCTCAGGCTCAGTCAACGTCATCGCCCCGATGCAATCGGTGATGCTCGAAGCCGCCAATCCCTCGACCACAATCGACCTTAACCTCACCGGCGCGATGATAGCCCCCATTGTGGCCCCCGACGCCCGCAGCTACGCCTCCGCCTTAGCAGTGACCCTTTCCGCCGGCGAGCTCTCGACATCGCTCACCATCGTAGGCCAGACCGACTTCGTCAGCGAAGCTCTCCTCGACGGCGAGGTAGCTCCCCGCCTGGCTCTTCTGGCAGCCTCCGAGGGTCGCGCCTTCGACATAGTTCCCTCATCTGACCGCATCCCCCTGACCATCATAGCCCCCGCAGATGAGCCACTGAATCTCTGCGTCAGAGCCTTCAACGGCTTCGACCGCGAGAGCTATATCCTCCTCGACGGAGCTACCGGCATGGAATATCCCCTCGACGCCGAGGGTGGCGTCAGCCTCCCTGCAGGAGCCACATCATCGGGCCGCTTCGCCCTTGTCAAAGCCCGGCCGGCCGGCATCGACCTCCCCGCAGCCTCTGACTCGGGCATCTATCTCTCCATCGAGGGTAATGAGATGACGGTGTGCGGCATAGCTCCCGGCGAGATTGGCCGCGTGACCATCCACGACCTTCAGGGTCGCCTCATAGCCGCCTACAGCGGCACCGCAGCCGCCTGCCCCATCACCCTGCCCTCAGGACTGAGCATCGTCACCGTAGTCCCCGCCACCTCCTCCCCCCGCTCCTTCAAGCTCCTCACCCGCTAAGTCGCCGGGGTCGCAATGGATCGCGACCCTACATTGGTTGGCGTTTGTCGGCCCGAATGGATGATTTGGTCGGCGTTTGTCAGCCGAGATGGATGATTGGGTCGCAGGGGTGATTGTAGGGTCGCGATATATTGCGACCCCGTCCGCCAAAGGTATTATCCAACGCGAAATGGTGCGTCGGGATAAATGATTAGGTCGCGGGGGGATTGTAGGATCGCCCCTTGACGTCCTTATCTCGCCGCCCCGGA
>CAZAUV010000054.1:0-14616 GCA_964488335.1 uncultured Bacteroides sp. | reverse complement strand
ATGTGATGGAGGCATTGCGCACACCCAGACCTACCTGGGCGCTGGTGGGCTTGGGGTACAGGATAGCAGCCCACGCCGCCGACCTCGCCAAAGGCCTCCCCGGAGCGGATGTGAGGGATAATGCCTTGAGCAAAGCGCGCTTTGACTTCCGCTGGAAAGACCAGTTTAACCTCTCCCTCGACCCCGAGAAGGCCAAGCGCTATTATCTCGACTCGGCGCATACTGGAGGCGAAGCCGACGAGAAGTTCTGCTCCATGTGTGGCCCCAACTTCTGCGCTATGCGCATCTCTCAGAATATCAACGATAAGTGTTGCGACTGATGAACGAACAAACCAAGCCCTCCAATGCCCCCGAAGCGACGGGCCCAAAGGGGGAATATCAAGGCTTCTCCCGCGAGATCGATCGCTGGGACTGGGATGCTACCGGTCGCTTCATCGGGTCGGCCACCGATGAAATGGTCAGGGCCGTCCTGGCTAAGGCCGAGTCAAACCGCCTGCCCCTCACTCCCGAGGAATTCGGTATACTCATATCCCCGGCAGCCGCCCCCTATCTCGAGCGGATGGCCCTCCTGAGCCGTCGTTTCACTCTCGAGCGCTTTGGCCGGACCATCTCGCTCTACATCCCGATGTATGTCTCCAATATGTGTGCCAATGCCTGTGTCTATTGCGGCTTCAACCACGACAATGCCTTTGACCGCACCGTGCTCACCCCCGCGCAGATTGAAGAGGAGTGTCAGGCCATCAAGCGCTTAGGCGACTTTGACAATCTGCTGCTTGTAAGCGGCGAGTTTCCCGCCGTGTGTGGCGAAGAATATTTCCGGGAGGCCATAGAGATTGCTCTGCGCCACTTCAACAACATCTCTCTCGAAGTGCAACCCCTGCGCGAGCGCGAATATAGGGCTCTGGCAGATGCCGGTCTTTATGGCGTGGTGTGCTTCCAGGAGACCTACAACCGCCGCAACTACAAGAAATATCATCCCCGCGGCATGAAGTCGGTCTATGAATGGCGCCTCGATGGCTATGACCGCATGGGACGCGCCGGTATCCATAAGATTGGACTCGGAGTGCTTCTTGGCCTCGAGGACTGGCGTACCGACGTGACCATGATGGCCCGTCATCTCCGTTACCTGCAGAAGCACTACTGGCAGACCCGCTTCAGTGTCAATTTCCCCCGCCTCTGCCCTTCGGAGAGCGGCTTCCAGCCTAATTGTGTGGTCACCGACCGCGATCTGGCCCAGCTCACCTTTGCCTTCCGCATCTTCGACCACGACATAGATATATCCTATTCCACGCGCGAAAACCCCGCCTTCCGCGACAGGATGATGCATCTGGGAGTCACTTCGATGAGCGCCGGCAGCCGCACCGAGCCCGGCGGCTACACCCATGCCGACGAGGCGCTCGAGCAGTTTGAAGTGACGGATGAACGCACTCCTGAAAAGGTTGTTGAAGCCATCCGCGCCAATGGCTACGACCCGGTATGGAAAGACTGGGACCGTGTCCTCCAGTAATCCCTCTGACAGTCATCTTGTATCAATGATGGACAGATATATACGAAACCTTCAGCTCGAGGGATTTGACGGAGAGACTCAGGAGCGCCTGCGCCGGGCCACCGTTGCCATCGTTGGCGCGGGGGCCCTCGGCTCGGTGGTGGCCATGTATCTGGCTGCCGCCGGGGTGGGCCGGCTCCGCATAGCCGACTTCGACACCATCGACATCACCAACCTTCAGCGCCAGGTGTTTTATTCCGAAAGCGATGCCGGGGAGCTCAAGGTCGAAGTGCTGAGCCGGCGCCTCAGGGCCCTCAACAGCGAAGTGACGGTGGAGCCGCTGAAGGCACTCGTCACTCGGGCTGACGTCGCTGATTTTATCAGCGGAAGCGCCGTGATAGCAGAGTGCTCCGACAATCCCCCGACTAAAGAGATGATAGTGGATGAGGGTGTCGGAGCAGGCATCCCCGTGGTGGCGGGGGGTGTCAGGGAATATGCCGGTCAGGTGAGTGTCTTTGCCCCAGGCGGCGATGCTCCGCGCTTCGCCGACCTCTTCCCCACGCCTCAGTGCCGGGGCGTGATGCCTTGCAGTGCAGGGGGTGTGTTTAGCCCGGTGCCGGGCATAGTGGCCTCTCTTCAAGCCTCTGAGATATTGAAGATTGCCGGGCGCCTGCCCGGGGCGATGAGCAACCAGCTCCTGACCTTCGATGTCAGGTCGATGGATTTCCGTAAATTTCAATTTTGAGGTAAAGAGAAAAAAACGGGAGCGCGATGGCCGGCGTTAACGTTTTTTTGCGTAACTTTGTGGATTGACTTTCAACAGAGACGCAAACCCCTCGCTTGAGATATGAATGAAGACGCTCTAAGCCGGCTTATCCTCAAGGACACGGCCTTCCAGGACCTTATGCAGAAGCGCATCCACAGTGTGCTTCTGGTGGCATCGCCTTACGATGCTTTCATGATGGAGGAGGATGGCCGCATCGAGGAGCAGCTCTATTTTGAATACGTGTCGCTCAACCTTTCATCGCCCCCGCGCGTCACGCAGGTGCCCGATGTAGAGGCTGCCCTCGAGGCAGTAGCCACCAAGCCCTTCGACCTGGTGATAATGATGCCCGGCGTCGATATGGTCAGCGAGACCATGGCCGGCGCCAAGGCTATCAAGGAGCTTAATCCGGAGCTCCCTATAGTGGTGCTCACACCCTTCAGCCGCGAGGTGTCAAACCGCCTTGCCAATGAAGATCTCTCGGGTGTCGACTACGTCTTTTCATGGCTCGGTAATGTAGACCTCCTCCTGGCCATTATCAAGCTGCTCGAAGATCGTATGAACGCCGATTACGATATCAACACCGTCGGTGTCCAGATGATCCTCATCATCGAAGACTCGGTGAGATTTTATTCATCCGTCCTCCCACATGTCTACAAAGACCTCCTCAAGCAGAGCCGCGATGCCTCTACCGAGGCCCTCAACGCCCATGAGCAGATGCTCCGCATGAGGGGACGTCCAAAGGTGATGCTCGCCCGCGACTATGAGGAGGCCGAAGAGCTGATGGAGCGCTATGGCAGCAATATCCTCGGAGTGATCAGCGACGTGTCGTTTCACCGCGAGGGTGTCAAAGACCCCAAGGCAGGGCTTCGCTTTGCCCGCAAGGTGAAGGAGCGCCGCCCCCTGCTGCCGTTTATCATCGAATCATCGGAGGCCGACAATCGCGGCGAGGCTGAGGCTATGGGCTGCATCTTCCTCGACAAGACCTCCAAGAAACTCCCCGTGGACCTGTCGCGGGCCATTATCGACAGCTTCGGCTTCGGCGACTTTGTGATAACCGACCCTGAGACAGGTCGCGAGGTGCTCCGCATCACGTCGCTTAAAGACCTCCAGTATCACCTCCAGGATATTCCTGACGAGAGCCTCCTCCACCACGCCTCCAAAAATGATATATCGCGCTGGCTCTATTCCCGCGCCTTATTCCCGATAGCCAACGTCGTCAAGGAGCACCGCACCCTCTCCATCGACGATGCCCCCGCCGCCCGCCAGCTCTTCTTTGACCTCATCGTCAAATATCGCAAGATGAAAAACCGCGGCATAGTGGCCGTGTTTAAGAAAGACCGCTTTGACCATTACTCCAACTTTGCCCGCATCGGCGAGGGGAGTCTCGGCGGCAAGGGCCGCGGCCTGGCCTTCATCGACCAGATTATCAAGAAGCATCCCATCTGCGACAACTACCCCGGGGGCGCGGTGATCACCATCCCGCGCACCGTGGTGCTCTGCACCGATATATTCGACGAGTTTATGGCCACGAATAATCTCTACCCCGTGGCCTTGAGCGACTTGCCGGATGCCGATATTCTCCGCTACTTCCTCCAGGCCCGTCTGCCGCAGCGCCTCATCGAAGATTTCTTCGCCCTGATGGAGGTGGTAGACACTCCCCTGGCCGTCCGCTCCTCGTCGCTCCTCGAAGACAGCCATTACCAGCCCTTTGCAGGGGTCTATTCGACATATATGGTTCCCCGCGTGGCCGATCGCTATGAGATGCTCAGGATGCTCTCTGATGCCATCAAGGGTGTCTACGCTTCAGTGTTTTTCGCCGACTCCAAGGCTTATATGAATGCCACTTCCAACGTAATCGACCAGGAGAAGATGGCTGTCATAATCCAGGAGGTGGTGGGCCGCGACGTCCCCGGCCTGGGTTATTTCCCGTCGTTTGCCGGAGTGGGGCGCTCGCTCAATTATTACCCGGTAGGGCAGGAGAGGGCTGAGGAGGGCGTAGCTGAGATAGCCGTCGGCCTCGGCAAGTATATTGTCGACGGTGGCCTGAGCCTCCGTTTTTCGCCGGCCCATCCGTCGGCCGTGATACAGACCTCGGAGCTGGAGCTCGCCCTGCGCGACACTCAGACGACCCTCCTTGCGCTCAACACCACCGACGGGCCGGTAGACTTCTCAACCGACGACGGCTTCAATCTCAAGCGCATCACCATCCGCGCTGCCGCTGAAGCCGGAGCGCTCAAGATGATGGTGTCGAGCTACGACCACGAGAACTATCGCCTCCTCGACTACGACACAGGCCGTGGACGCCGTGTGGTGACCTTCAATAATATCCTCAAGCATGATGCCTTCCCTCTGGCATCGGCTATTGATTTTATGCTCACCAACGGCGCCGCCGAGATGGGTCGCCCGGTAGAGATAGAGTTTGCCTGCATGCTCGACGACATGAGCGCTCCAATCAAAGGGCGCATCTACTGGCTCCAGATCCGCCCGATCGTGAACAAGAGCGAGCAGGTCGACGAGGCCCTCCTTGCCCTCCCCGACGATGCGCTCCTGCTCAGGAGCTCCACCGCTTTGGGCAACGGCACTGTGGCCGACATCACGAAGGTAGTCTACGTCCGCCCCGAGAATTTTAATTCGGCCGGCAACCCTATGCTCGCCCGCGAGATAGAGAAGCTCAACCGTCAGCTCGCCGAGCGCGGCGAGGGATATATCCTCATCGGCCCCGGGCGCTGGGGCTCGTCTGACCCGGCATTGGGCATCCCTGTCAAGTGGCCCAATATTTCCCAGGCCCGGCTTATCGTGGAGTCGTCGCTCCCGGGCTATAGGGTGGAGCCGAGCCAGGGCACCCATTTCTTCCAAAACCTCACCTCGATGGGAGTGGGCTATTTCACGGTCGATCCCGGCGCCGGCTCCGGCTTCTGCAATTATGAAGTGCTCAATGCCCTGCCGTCCGAATATGAGAGCGAGAGTCTCCGTGTGGTCAATTTCCCCGCGCCCCTTACTATCGGCATCGATGGCCGAAAGAGCATCGGCGTGGTGGCTCTCCCCGCTGATGAATAATTCAATCCAAGACATTCAATCTACGATATCATAATATAAATGTCATTCATATCAAAAATGCGCCGCATCCTGGGCCTCGATGACGGAGGCGACGGAGAGCCTCAATATCTCGACGACGAGATATCGGCAGCCGAGAGGGTCGTTTCGGCCCCCCCGCAGCCAGAGGCTTCGACCGCCCCGGCTGCAGCTCCTGCGATAAGCTCAGCCGCTTCGGTCGAAGGAGAGGCCGAGTCGATTGCCGCCGATATGCTCGCCGAGGTGGTGGCCATCTTCAATGCCTTCCAGCCCGAGTTTATCGCCCGCTCGCTCGACCCCGTCAGGCAGGAGGCACTTCTGACCGAGAAGATGACACCCGCCCTCAAGAGCCGCCTTGAGGCCATCGCCTCCAAGCGTCGAGAGCAGGTCGACACCGAGGCGCGGGCCGAGCGCGTAAGCCTTGATGCCGACCTCAAGCGCATGCGCGACCGCAACGCCGAGCTCGAGCGCCGGCGCTCGGAGTTCAGAGACGAGCAGCTCTCGGCCAAGCGTCAGAAGCGGGCTCTCACTGAGCGGATAGCCGACCTCGAAGCACAGCTGACACAGCTGGCTGCCGATAAGGAGCAACTCGAGCTCGAGAAGCGCTCGATGGCCAATAAGATACGGGTGGCCTCAATAGCCCCCGCTGCAGCATCAGCCGAGGCTCAGGAGCTCCCGGCTGCCGACAAAGAGGCCGTGGCCAAGGCCGAGGCCCGGGCTGCGGAAGCCGAGGCAAGGGCTGCTGCCGCTGAAGCAAAAGGCGCCGAGATGGAAAAAAATATGGCCGATATGGCAGCCCGTGGCGAGTCATTAAGCCGGGAAAATGAGGCGTTGATTAATTCGGTCGAGGCCCTCAAGGAGCGCTGCCGGGTGGCCGACGAGATGATAGCCAACTTCCGCAAGCGCCTTGCAGATGCCGAGCGCAACGCCATGGGGCTCAAAGCCGACGAGGAGCGCAAGGCACGCATCTATGAGGCTGCCAATACAGAGCTCGACAGCCTCCGGGCCCAGGTGGCCTCGCTCCGTAAAGAGCTGGAGCAGAGCGCTGAGACAGCCGACCTGATCGCCCGTAAGGATGCCCGCATAAATGAGCTCAAAGCCCGTCTGCGCGATGCCGCCAAGGTTGAGGAGACCATTGACCGTCTTCAGAAAGAAAACCGTTCCCTCCGCGACACCATCGAAGCAAATCTGTATGAGCATGCCGCTCAGGTCTCCTCGCTCCGCCGGGAGCTCGAGGCCCTCGACAAGCCGCGCCGCGGGCGCCCCCGCAAGGATCGCCATCAGTCGGAGGTGCCCTCATCCGACCCTTCGGCATCAAAGCGTAAGTCGCAGAAGATCTCGGCCATCGACGAACTGATCGAGGGGTGTGAATGGATGAAAGCCCCCACCGACGACGACCTCAAAGCAGCTCCCGTGGCCCAGGAGCCCGCCGAAGATTTCGGCTACCGGCCTCCCGCACGCAAGCCTCAGCAACCCGACGACGCTAATCAGCTCACCCTCTTCTGAGCCCTCAATCATATATCATCAATCCATAAGAAATCAATCAGTCATGACCATCCGCATCCTCGCCATCATCATAGCGGCTATTGCAGCCATGCAATCGCTCTCGGCCGCATCGACAACCTATGAGCCTAACAATAAAGACCGGTTTCCCGATCTCAACAAATATATCGGAGGCGATTGGGCGGCCCGGCCCGCGCCCTTCAACTATCTCCCCGACGGCAAGTCATATCTCCAGATGAGCCCCGACGGCAAGCGCCTCGTCAAATTTGACACCCGCTCGGGTAAAGAGCTCGAGACCATCCTCGACCTCGACAATACCCGCGAGACCACCCTGACCGACATCAGCGGTTACAAGGTGAGCGACGACGGCGGCCGCATTCTCCTCTGGCGCAACCCCCGCTCCATCTATCGCCGCTCTTTCGATGCCGAATATTTCGTCTATGAGGTGCGCTCGCGCCTGCTCAAGCCTCTGTCGACCGATATAGCCCGTCAGCGCGCCCCGATCTTCTCGCCCGACGGCCGCATGATAGCTTTCGTAGGCTCCGACAATAATATTTATGTCAAGAAGCTCGACTACTGGACCGAGATCCCCGTAACCACCGACGGCAAGGTCAATGAGGTGATCAACGGCGTCCCCGACTGGGTCTACGAGGAGGAGTTTTCCACCGCCCTGTCGATGACATGGTCGCCCGACAACCTCAATCTCTGCTTCATCCGCTATGAGGAGGCCCGGGTGCCTATGTTTACCTTCCCCCTCTATGAGGGAGCCTGCCACCCCGACAGCAAATATGCTCTCTATCCCGGCAGCTTCACCTACAAATATCCTGTGGCCGGCGCCCCCAACTCCATCGTGAGCGTCCACTCCTATGATGTCGAGACCCGCAAGACCAAGAAAATCACTCTGCCCGACAGCAAGATAGAATATATCCCCCGCATCACCTTTGCCTATTCGCCCGAGCGCCTGATCATTGTGACCCTCAATCGCGAGCAGACCCGCATGGAGATCTATTCAGCCAATCCCAAGACCACCGTGGTCAAGAGCATCCTTGTAGAGGAGTCGGAGGCATGGCTCTCCACTCCCACTTATGAGAATATTCATTATTACCCCGACAACTTTGTCATCCTCTCCGGTCGCTCCGGCTATGAGCATCTCTATCAGTATGCCTATTCCGGTGCCCTCGAGAAGCAGATCACCTCGGGCAACTACGACGTGACGGCCTATTACGGCTATGATGCCAACCGTCGTTGCCACTATGTACAGTCAACCGCCACCGGCCCGATCAACCGCGTCGTGAGCCGCATCGATTCCAAGGGCGTCACCACCAACCTCTCGCCCGAGCAGGGCACCGCCTCAGCCGCCTTTAGCCCCGACTTCGCTTATTATACCCTCTCCTACAGCTCTGCCGACACCCCCCCGACAGCCAAATTCATCAGCGCCTCCGACGGCAAGACCGTCAAGATTCTCGAAGACAATGCCGCCTATGCCGCCCGCTGGGCCTCCGCCCCCCGCAAGGAGTTTTTCACCATGCAAAGCGATGGCGTGACCCTCAACGGATGGATCCTCAAGCCCGCCGACTTCAACCCCTCGAAGAAATATCCCGTTGTGATGTATCAATATTCAGGCCCCGGCTCTCAGGAGGTGCTCAATAGCTGGAGCATCGGCTGGCCACAATATTTCACCACTCAGGGCTATATCATCATCTGCGTCGACGGTCGCGGCACCGGTGGCCGCGGTCGCGACTTCATGACCATAGTCTACAAAAACCTCGGCCATTATGAGAGCATCGACCAGGTCAATGCCGCCCGATATGCCGCCTCGCTCCCTTATGTCGACCCCGCCCGCATAGGCATCTTCGGCTGGAGCTACGGCGGATATGAGACTCTTATGGCCGCCTCGCAGCCCGACGCTCCTTATGCCGCCGCCGTGGCCGTGGCTCCCGTGACCGACTGGCGCTATTACGACACCGTCTATGCCGAGCGTTATATGCTCACACCTCAGATGAACCCCGACGGCTACCGCGACTCAGCTCCCGTAAATCGTGCTGCCCGGGTGGAGTGTCCCCTGCTTATCATGCACGGCACCGCCGACGACAATGTCCATTTCTCCAACACTGTCGAATATGTAGCCCGCCTTCAGAATGCCGGCGGATGGTGTGACCTATATATCTTCCCGAATATGAACCACTCGATCAATGGCTGCGGGATGCAGAGAGTGGTCTATGCCCGCATGCTTGAATATTTCAACGAGAAGATGAAATAAACCCTTTAGTTGCCGACTGCGTTTTATCTCTCAATGAACAACGAAACACTGACAGACAGCCGCAACGGACTCTTCAGCCTGTGGCTCTCGTGGATAATCTCCTCGGGAGCCATCCTTGTGGTGCTCCTCGTCCCGCTGGTGCTCCGCCCGCTTTTTGATCCTCTGGTGGCTGTGGTTATCGAGGTGTCGCTCTGGGCTGCTATTCGCAAGGGGCGCGAGACCAATTCCACCCGCTGCTACCTCCCATTTTTCATCACCTCGCGCATCCTCTTCTGGAGCGCGGTGACGATGCTCGGCGCCATGCTCATCATCCGCCAGCTCCCCCACGCCGAGATTATTGCCTTGGGCATCAATAAGGAAATCCCCTTCATCCCGGTCCTCATCGTAGCCCCCATCGGAGCGCTGGTATGTGGCTGGATGCTGTTCAGGGGCCATCGCTTCCCTTTCTGCGTAGACTGTAAGCTCAGGCTCGGCACCCCCGCCGAGCGCGGCTTCTTCGGCATCCTTTACAGCCAGGAGGGTATGACCCAGGTCAGGGTGCTCCTCTGGGGCTTCTTCCTCCAGGCGGTAGCCGCCATTCCCTATTACCTTGTGAAATATGTCAATGAGAGCCTCACCGATGCCGACATCTATTTCTTCTTCGGCATCCCGGCGGCCCTCTGGCTCATCGGAGCCTTCTATATGACCCTCCGCTATCTCGGCATATGGCGCTATTATGACCAGGATCTCGAGGGCTCGGTGCTCCGCCACGGCTCGTCGACGCGACTTCGCTTCCTCATCATTGCCGACAACCGGCTTCTCGTGGCTCTGCCGACCGACATAGCCGATGGCGTGGCCGATCTCCGTCACGTCAAGGCCGACACTCCCGCCCGCGTGATCCTCCCATATCGCGAGCGGATGCCCCTTCATGAGGCCGAACATTATCTCGCCGGCATCATGTCGCTCAAAGACCCGCAGGTGAAGTTTCTCTATTCCACCAATGAGTGGGACATGAAATGCAACGTGTTTCACTATGTGGTCAATGTCTCGCAGGAGGATAAGGAGATGCTCACCTCCTCGGTGAAGGGGGCCGACTGGCTCTCGCTGCGCGACTACAATATCCTGCTGGCCAGAAAAGCCCTCGAGCCGATCCTCTCGGCCGAGATCTATCGCATCTACACCTCCGCCATGGCCTTCAAGACTTACAACCGCGAGGGGCGCCGGCTCTATCCCATCAAGCATTATCATCCCACATTCCGATTGAGCGAAGTGATAGACTATGGTCTTGACTACAACGACCGCCACTGGCTCTACGTGGCCCATTGCAATCAAGACCAGCCCCTCTATCGTCTGCGCTCATTCTGGCGCCGTCATATCTCAGGCCTCTCTTACTGACTCCCATGGTAATCATCACCGGCCCAACAGCCTCCGGCAAGACGCGCCGCGCCGTTGACCTCGCCCGGGCTATCGGCGGCGAGATCATCTCGGCTGACTCGCGCCAGGTCTATCGCGGCATGGACATAGGCTCAGGCAAAGATCTCGCCGAATATGGCCCGACGCCCTATCATCTCATCGACGTGGCCGAGGCCGGCGAGGTCTATAACCTCTTCCGCTGGCTCAGCGAGGCGCGCCGCGCCATCAGCGATATAGAGTCAAGGGGCCGGCAACCCATCGTCTGCGGCGGCTCCGGGATGTATGTGGAGGCGCTCGCCAGGGGTACGGTGCTCCCCGAGGTGGACCCTATGCCCGAGCTCCGCGAGAGCCTCCGGGGCAAGAGCCTCGAAGAGCTGCGCGGGATCCTCGCCGGCATGAAAGCCCTTCACAATACCACCGACACCGACACCTGCGCCCGCGCTATTCGGGCCATAGAGATACAGACCTATTATCAGGCCCATCCCGACATGGATCCCATGAAGGCCGCGCAGGGCCCTCCCGTCAGTCAGCCGCTAATAATATGCGTGGATATTGACCGGGCAACCCGCCGGCGTCTCATCTCCGAGCGCCTTGACGCCCGCCTCTCCGCCGGCATGGTCGATGAAGTCAGCCGTCTGCTTCAGGGCGGCGTCGACCCCGGGATCCTCATCAATTACGGCCTCGAATATCGCTATCTGACGCTCTATATCAGCGGCGACCTGACATTTGACGAGATGCGCAGCCGACTTGAGATTGCCATCCATCAGTTTGCCAAGCGCCAGATGACTTGGTTTCGGGGCATGGAGCGCCGGGGCTTCACCCTCCATTGGCTCCCTGCCGCCATGAGCTCCGAGGAGTTCACGGCGGCTGTAATCAACCTCATGGCCACCCATGGAGATGAATAGGCTCCTGGTGTTCAGTGCCGTTGCCCTTATGGCCATCGTCTCCCTAAGGGCAGAGAGGAGGGCTTATCATATTGCGGCTGAGACAGCGCTGACCGACACCACCATCGTTTTTCCCGAGCTCTCGCCGAGGCCACTGTCGACGGTCGTCGTCCGCGCTGCCCTCATCGACCCTCCGCGCCTCCGGGCCGGCCTCTCGCCTTCGAGCCTCGATGTCGGGGTAGGGGAGCTTGCTCTCCGCCTGCAGACCTTCGTGACCGTCAACGACGATATTGACGACGGGCGAGTCACCCGCCTCACACTCCTGCGAGCCGACAGTGTCATCGCCTCGGCCGACTGCCGCGACCTATCACATCCCCCCGGCGCTTTCAACACATTCACCATCACCTTTGAGGGCGACTCTCTTTTCATCGGAGCCGGCAGGGGAGAGGCCACTCCCCGCTTCGGGGTGTCGGCTCAGGCTCCCTCTTCGGCATGCACTCTCAGCGCCCGTGGACGTGCCGACGTGGCCCTGCTGTTGGTCGAAGAGACATCGCCTTCACTCTCTGAGCGGCTCGCGGGGCTGCCACCCGAAGCCATCGGAGAAGCCATGGCCGGCGCCCCTGCGGCGTCGCCCGCGGCATATTACACCTATCTCGACCGCGAGGCCGATCCAGCCGTGGCGCGCCTCGGCGGCCGTTACCGACTGGCCGTGGTGCCCGATCCTTCTCAGCCGGGAAGATTTCTCATTCTCTATATCAGCGGGGCCGAAGTGGAGCCCTCCCTATGGAGCGAGGGTATGCTCAAAGGGTGTCTTACCCCCACGCCCTTCGCCGGTCAATATGACCTCCAATGGTTTGATGCCCACGGCATCCCGGTCCCGGGAGCCGACGACTCGTTTGCCCTCTTCGACCCCGAGGCGCGCATCCTTTCCTTCCGCTTCCCCCTGCTCGAAGCGACACTCAGATTTTCGGCCATAGAGCCGTAGGTCAGTCCTTATCCCGAGCCGCATTAATAATCACCCTTCGAGGATTATCCGGGGGGGGGAAGCGCAGAATATGTGAGAAATTGACTTTTTGAAGTAATTATAGCTCATTTAAGTTTTTTTCATTATCTTTGCTCTCGGTTAAGACTTCCGGCTCGAGCCGGCTACCCATTCCCCCCTATGTCAGTGACCCGACTCCTTCGCTTCAGCCTCATCTTTCTCGTAGCGGCCCTCACCGGATGCCGCGGATATGCCCCTGACCCGCGCCTGTCGGCCGCGGCCGACTCCATTGATGTCAATCCCAAGAGAGCGGCCGAGCTCATCGAGGCCGTCGACCCCGCCTCCCTCCGAGCCGACGACCGTCATTACCGCGACCTCCTGACCATCAAGGCTGCCGACAAGGCTTATGTCACCCATAAGTCCGATACCACCATCCTCCGGCTCATCGACTGGGCGCGCGGCTGCGGCAACGACCATATCCTGACCGAAGCCCTCTATTACGGCGGCCGCGTCTATGCCGACCTGGGCGACTACCCCACGGCCCTACGCTACTATCAGGACGCCCTTGACCGCCTCCCGCCCGACAACAGCGACATCAACCTCCGCGCCAACGTCCTCTCCCAGACCGGTTTTCTCCTCTATTCTCAAAAGTTGTATCAGCAAGCTATTCCATATTATGCGAAAAGCATAGCCTATGATTATGAGCTTTCTGATACTTTTGGGATTATTAATGATCTCGATTATTTGAGCCAAGCATATATAGGGCTTGGAGATTATGACGCAGCATTGCACAACTTACAGACGGCCTATCATTACGCATTGGAGTATAATGAATACGAGACGGCCATGATTCAAGTAGATATTGCTAAAGCGCTTTATCTGTCGGGAAAGAATGAAGCCGCCTCATCCCTTCTTTATAAGATATCAGACAGGATTCAAAGCACTGATAGATTGAGCGATGAAATGATCAGTAGACTGATAGAATATTTCCACGCCATAGCGTCGGAAGTCTTTTATAAAACCGGTGATTATCACTCTGCATTTCTTCATGCTATGCCGCTGACACAATCTGAAGAGCCGGCCAGGAAAGTTACGGGATATAAGATAGTTCTCAAACCTGAACTCAGGAAATACCTGAGCACTGACAGTATTGACTCATTTTTCTCAAATTATCGTGAGGCTATAGACACCGAATACAATCAGTGGTCAAAAGATGGGGTGATAGAGCAAACGGCTCGATATAACTATTCTCGATTGGAGAGAGATAACACTACTCTTTCCCGAACAAAGAAAACTTTGGTGTTTGTTATATTCCTCTTGGCCATATCGGTTATATCACTCGCAATATTAAGTGTTATCCTCGCAAGGAGGCTGAAAGATAAAGAGGCCTCCCGTCTTCATATGCCTTCGGAAAACCTTGAAACAACAAATAATGCTGACCTCGAAGACGCCTCTCTGTCGAAGCAGCCTTCCCAACCGCTCCTTACCGAAGACGAGCTACGAGAAAGTGAGCTTGAAAAGGCGAGAAATCTCCAAATTCATCAAATTCTTGAAAAAGCAATGAATAGGCCTCTAAAAGAGGTTGTCTTTTGGCGCGAAACTGAGGCCTATGAGATGCTCTATGAACTTATCAAGAATAAGAAGGGGCTCAATCCAGAAGATAAGAGATGGAATATAATCTTTAACTGTATAGAGAATAATAATCCCGCCTTTTTCATTACTCTGCAACAAATAGCTAACGGCAAATTGTCAAAGGAAGAGAAATGTTTAGCCTCTATGATAATGCTTGGCTTTGGTCCATCTGATGCATCAACAATTTTCTCTAAAGCGCCTGGAACCATTACATACTGGAGAAAGGGCTTAGTTAAGAAGATATTCTCTAAACAAGTGGAGCTTGAGAAACTCGATGAGTTAATTAGCTCAATCTGAGGATATTATCTTAGAGGCTTCAAAAGGATTTCAAAACGTTTGAAACTGGCTCAAAAACATTTCAAAAACATTTCAAAAACTAATAATTGATATTCGCGGCGCGATGTCCTAACTTTGCCACAAGTTAAACGACATTAAGCGTCATGAATAAAATCATCTCTTCTTTTATCATCTTCGTCGGTTTATGTATAAGCCTACGTGTTTATGCAGCTGACCCGGTTGACCTTGAGCCGGAACCTCCAGTAGAGTCAGACGATAATCCCGGAGTTGGCCGGGGTCGTCGCGTTCCCCCCGCGCCCGTCATGTGCGTTATCGACTGGGAGCAGGGCACCATCTCGAGCG
>CAZAUV010000053.1:0-14851 GCA_964488335.1 uncultured Bacteroides sp. | reverse complement strand
AATCCATTTTAACGTGCACATAAGACGACTAAGCTCTTAAGGGCACGGCTTAATTTGCGTTGCAAAGTTAAGCATTATTAAGTAATCATCCGCCGCCTGTGGCGAATAATTTTCGGATTTTGAGCTTGAAATCAGTGGCACAACTCTATCTCAGGGTCGCGCCACTTGTTGAAGACTTCAGATCGAAGTGCAACGCCGAGATTGGAAATTTACTGTAGTTTTTCGGATTATCTTTATCGTTGCCCCGTGGGTCGAAGAGGAGGCGAGCACTGCTGAGGAGCAACTACGCCAAGCAACCGACCGGGCTTTTTACCCGGACCGCCACCAAAATCGCGGCGCTGACTGCATTGCAGTATGTAAATTAGGTTAATCATCGTCAAATCGGTCAAGTGAAATACGCTTTACTTTAATTCAAACAACAGGTAAGAGAATACTTCCCAAAAGGCACTGACTTCAGAGATGTCTCCCAATCACAACTTGACAAAGTCCAGTATGAAATCAACGAACGTCCGAGAAAAAAATTAGGCTTTTCTACCCCCCCCAAAAAAAAATTGAGTTTTTCAATCGGATTGTCAAATTTTGCGCTTGCCGGTTGACTCCACAGATCGGCAGCATCTCCACCCTCGCGCCGGGCGTCTATGTCGTCCGCATGGCCGACGGCCGGGTGGTGAAAATCATCAGGCGCTGATTGCCGGCCACATTTTCCGACCCTTTTCTGAGCCGGGGGAGCCACGACGCTCCCCCGGCTTTTTTTGATTGCCCGATTTGGGCATATTCTAACGGGTGATTGTACCACGTTATGACTGCGTCACAAGCCATACCGCCCGACGCACGGGCATCACGAATATGTTTCTGAGCCACAAATACACCATCCTCCAGATGATGCATATCGGCGGCCACAAGACCCAAAAGACTTTCATGGACTTCATCAAACTATCCTCCGAAGAGATAGCCGATGAAATCGCCTCCATGTCAAATAAAGACAACGAGATGTGGTGATTTATGCCTGCCTGTTTTGAAAAAACGTCATTAATGTCAACTTTTGAAATAAAAAATTGGATGCTTAACTCGCAATGCGCTATTTTTGCACTTTGAAAAAGTTGGCATAAATGTCAACTTTTCAAAATAAAGATTACACTTACGGAGGCTTGCCTTTGGTTCGCACATTGGATGGAGACCAGAAAAAAGCCGATTATCTTATGAACCTATACTTACATGGATCTTGACATACAAGTTGCCGAGACACTCAAGGCCTATTTGGCTTCGGGAGTTGAGGGACAGGTGGACTATCAAAAGTTCTACCTTTACTCAATTGTGACTCATTCTACAGCTATTGAGGGGTCAACGGTTACGGAGATTGAAAATCAGTTGCTGTTTGATGAGGGGATCGCAGCCAAGGGGCGATCGTTGACTGAGCAGATGATGAATGTTGACCTGAAGGATGCCTATCTATATGCTTTCACGGTTGCGTCTGAGAATACCACATATACACCTCGACTTCTACAACAATTGGCGGCTTTGGTTATGCGACGGACCGGGAGTGAATATTCTACCATTGCCGGCCAGTTTGATTCATCAAAGGGCGAGTTTCGACTTTGTAATGTCAGTGCCGGGATTGGAGGTAGGAGCTACCTCTCATATAATAAGGTTCCTAAAGCGGTCGAAGACTTTTGTAAATGGCTCAACGATGCTATTGTGAATATTGATAAGGCGGATGTCGCTGCTACATATAGGTTGAGTTTTGAGGCTCACTTCCGTTTGGTGACTATTCATCCATGGGTTGACGGAAACGGGCGTACTACCCGACTATTGATGAATATGATCCAACGACAACTTGGACTTGTCCCCTCCATTGTGAGTAAAGAAGATAAAGTAGAATATATCCAGTCTCTGGTCGATAGTCGTGACAAAGAAGATTTGACCATCACTCAGGATGTTATGCTCCGCCATCATATAGCCAATCTAAAGCGTCGCTTAAAAGAGTATCAAGAAAATGATACTGTAAAGGTCTCAGATGATACTGTAACTGATACTGTAAATTTATCAAATCTTTCCGGCAATGTCAGTCGAGTGCTTGAAGCTGTCAAAGCTCATCCTGAATTTACTTATGATGAATATGCCACGCTGCTTGGTATTGGAAGAGCAACCGTGGCTCGCGCAATAAAGCAACTTCAATCTAACGGCTATATCCAGCGTGTCGGTTCTGATAAGACAGGAAAATGGGTTGTGTCGAAATAAAAAATAAATGAGTTGTTGGCGGGAGATTTTGTAGATACATTTTTGCGGATGATGGGAAAATTTTTGCAGGTGAGAGGGAAAAAGAGTAAATTTGCGCCATAATCAGAAACCCCTACTTTATCACGATGAAGAAAAGCGCTTTGCAGATTGCCCGCGCCGCTTATCAGCCCAAGCTCCCGGTGTCGCTCACCGGTGCCGTAAAGGCTGTGGAGGGCGCTCCCACGCAGTCGGTTGCCGACCGCGATGAGATTAAGAAACTCTTCCCCAACACCTATGGCCTCCCCGAGCTCGTCTTTGAGCGCAACGCCTCCCCCGAGCCCGGCAAGCCGGTCAACGTAGGTGTGATCCTCTCCGGCGGCCAGGCCCCCGGCGGTCATAATGTGATCTGCGGCCTCTTTGACGGCATCAAGAAGCAAAACCGCGACTCCCGCCTCTATGGATTCCTCATGGGCCCCGGCGGTCTTGTTGACCACAAATATATCGAGCTCACCGCCGACATCATCGACGAATACCGCAATACGGGCGGCTTTGACATCATCGGCTCGGGACGCACTAAGCTCGAGAAGAAGGAGCAGTTTGACAAAGGCCTCGAGATACTCAAGGAGCTCAACATCACCGCCCTCGTGATCATCGGCGGCGACGACTCCAACACCAATGCCGCCGTCCTGGCCGAATATTATAAGGAGATCGGCGCCGGTGTGCAGGTCATCGGCTGCCCCAAGACCATCGACGGCGACCTCAAGAATGATGTCATCGAGACCTCCTTTGGCTTCGACACCGCCACCAAGACCTATTCCGAGCTCATCGGCAATATCCAGCGCGACTGCTTCTCGGCCAAGAAATACTGGCACTTCATCAAGCTCATGGGCCGCTCGGCCTCTCATATCGCCCTGGAATGTGCCCTCCAGACCCAGCCCAATATCTGCATCATCTCCGAGGAGGTGGAGGCCGAGAATATGACTCTGGCCGACGTGGTTGACTACATCGCCGACATCGTGACCGAGCGCGCAAGCCGCGGCATGAACTTCGGCACCGTCCTCATCCCCGAGGGCCTCATCGAGTTTATCCCCGCGATGAAAAATCTCATCGCCGAGCTCAACGACCTTCTGGCCCGCACCCCCGATTTCGCCGCCTGGGAGCCTGAGAAGCAGCGCAAATATGTCCTCGACAATCTCTCCGAGGCCAATTCGCGCGTCTTCGCCTCGCTGCCCGCCGGTGTGGCCCGCCAGCTCACCCTCGACCGCGACCCCCACGGCAATGTACAGGTGTCGCTTATCGAGACCGAGAAGCTCCTCTCCGAGATGGTGGCCAAGCGCCTCGAGGAGAAGCGTGCCGAGGGCTCCTACAGCGGTAAGTTCTCACCCCTCCATCACTTCTTCGGCTATGAAGGCCGCTGCGCCGCTCCCTCCAACTTCGACGCCGACTATTGCTATGCCTTAGGCTACAACGCTGCCTGCCTCATCGCTGCCGGCGTCACCGGCTATATGTCGAGCCTCCGCAATCTGACCAAGCCCTCCGTGCAGTGGCTCGCCGGTGGCATACCCATCACCATGATGTTTAACATGGAGCGCCGCCACGGCGAGATGAAGCCCGTGATACAGAAGGCTCTCGTCCGCCTCGACGGGGTGCCTTTCCGCCGCTTCGCCGCCAAGCGCGACGACTGGGCCATCAACACCGCCTATGTCTTCCCCGGTCCCATACAGTATTTCGGCCCGGCAGAGGTATGTGACCAGCCCACCAAGACTCTCCATTACGAGCAGCTTGGCAAGTAAGACTATTGACTGTTTCCTTCACTCAGCTTGCATAAACTGAAGGATGAGCCCCGGCGTAACGTCGCGCCGGGGCTCTTGCTTAAACGACTATGATTGACCGGATTACTCTGAGCCGGCTGCTCCCTCAGGTCTTTGACGGGATGCAGGGCCAGCCACGCATCGCCGCCTCGCAGGTGTGGCTCCGGGATGAGGTGGTCTTCGAGCGCGGATGCCGGGTGGCGATCGAGGCCGAGAGCGGCGGAGGCAAGAGCAGCCTCCTGAGCTTCATCTACGGCTCGCGGCGCGACTATCTCGGCTCGATAACCTTCGACTCCACCCCGGCCCGAAGTCTGCCGATAGCCCGCTGGACTACGCTGCGACGCCGCTCCCTCGCCCTGATGCCGCAGGAGCTCGGCCTCTTTGCCGACATGACGGTGATGGAAAACATCCATCTCACAAATCGCCTCACCGGGGCGCTGACCGGGGAGCGCATCGCCGCCCTCCTGGAGAGCCTCGACATTGCCGATAAGGCTTCTGAGCGCGTAGGGCGCCTCTCCGTAGGGCAGCAGCAGCGTGTGGCCGCCATCCGGGCCATAGCGCAGCCCTTTGACTTCCTCCTGCTCGACGAGCCGGTGAGCCACCTCGATGAAGCCCGCAACCGCGTCCTCGCCCAAATCTTCGATGAGGAAGCCTCGCGCTATGGCGCCGGAATAGTCACCACCTCCGTAGGCAATCATCTCCTGATGCCGTCGCTCACCCCTCTCAAGCTATGACCATCCTCCCTTTCCGCGACCCCGTAGGGCGGCTCATACGCCGCAATATCTCTTCATGGCAGCTCGCCGGCTATGCCGTGGCTAATGCCGCGGGGCTAAGCATTATCCTTGTGGCGTTGATGTTTTATGCCGATGCCACTTCGGCCCGCTCCGGAGGCGAGGAGGCCGACCCATTCTTCTCTTCGGCCTACGAGGTGATAAGCAAGCGCGTGGAGGGTATAGGTCTCGAGGCCGAGGCCTTCTCCGCCGAGGAGCTTGCCGACCTCCAGGCTCAGCCCTGGGCTCTCCGCGCGGGGCCTTTCACCCCCTCGCGCTTCTCCGTCAACGCCTCTGTCGACCTGGGCGGACGCGGCATGTCGACCATCCTGTTTATGGAGTCTATTCCTGATGATTTTTTCGATATCCGCCCCGCAGGATGGACCTTTGACCCCTCCGATCCATCGGTGCCGATAGTGATGAGCCGCGACTATCTTGCGCTCTACAACTTTGGCCTCGCTGCGCCCCAGGGCCTCCCTCAGCTCAGCCCCGAAGTAATTCAGACCGTCCCCCTCAGCTTCTCCCTCGCCGGCGATAACGGCGCCCGGATGGAGCTCCCGGGTCGCATCGCAGGCTTCTCTTCGAGGCTCAATACAATCGCTGTTCCTCAGAGCTTTATGGACTGGGCCAACGACCGCTTTGCCCTCCCCGGACAGAAAGCCCCGGCCCCCTCGCGCATCATCGTAGAGACCGATCAGCTCCTGACTGCCGACAAGGAGGCCTATCTCAAGGCCCATGGCCTCGAGAGCTCGGCCGACAGCTCCGCTTCAGCCTCCCGTCTGGCCCGGTTTACCACTTTAGCCTCTTCGGTGGTGGCTGCCGTGGGCGCCGTCATCTCCCTTATGGCCATCTTTATCCTCTTCCTCTCCATCTTCCTCATCCTCCAGAAGAGCCGCGGGCGCCTGAGCCGGCTGATGCTCCTGGGCTATTCCCCCGCCGAGAGTGCCGCGCCACTCTGCCGCTTAGTGGCCCTTATCAATGTCGCAGTGGCCGCGGTGGCGTTTGCCATTATGCTCTTCGCCCGTCATCTCTGGGAGCCCTCGCTGGCCGAACTGGGCCTCGGAGGAGGCTCCGTAGCCGCTCCCGCCGTCATCGCCGCGGCCTTTGCCCTGACAGTGACCCTCGTCAATATCCTGACCATCCGCCGCCATATCCGCCGCCTATGGTAAAAAGTCTCCAGAGCCTCCGCGGCATCTTTGCCCTGATGATCTTTGCCCACCACTATCCCTGGGGCGGGCAGGGCGGACAGTTTGATGCCGGAGGCGACTGCGGAGTGGCATTCTTTTTCATCCTCAGCGGTTTTGTCCTCAGCCTCGGAGCGGCCCGCGAGGGGAGCGACAGACCGCGATGGCTCCCCTTCATGCGGCGCCGCCTGTCTCATATCTACCCCCTCCACATCATCTGTCTTATCCTCTTCTTCCTTCTCTATCCGGGAGCACACATAGGCCTCTGGCTGCCCTCCAATCTGCTTATGCTCCAGGCCTGGGTCCCCGTCGAGGGTGTCTACTTTTCGGGCAACGCCGTCGGGTGGTGTCTTAGCTGCTTCCTCCTCTTCTATGCCCTCTTCCCGCTGCTTTGGAAGCTGCTGACTCGCCGCCGACTCCTGTTTATCGTAGCGGCGGCCATATATATTGCCGCGACGATAGCGGCGCGCCCCCTCGTCAGAGCCGGGATGGTCACGCCGCTGCTCTATATCAGCCCCCTTTCACGCCTGGCCGATTTCCTCCTCGGCATCCTCCTCTACTGCGCCCTTTCGGCGATGAGACCGCTCCGGCTCTCCCCGGCGCTCTCCACTCTGGCCGAGCTTTCGGCCGCAGCCTTCGTCATCGCCTCCTTTGCCCTCTATGGAAGCATTGAGGCGCGCTGGGCCGTAGCTCCTTTCTGGTGGCCCTCGATGGCCGCCCTCATCGCCGTCTTCTTCCTCACCCGCGAAGTCCCCGGCCTGCTGACGCGGCTCCTGCTCCTGCCCCCCTTGCTGTGGATGGGCTCTATCAGCTTCCCCTATTATATGGCCCATAATCTCACTCTCCGCGCCCTGTCGCTTGCCCTGACGGCCGCGGGAGCCGCAGCCATAGTCCCCGCTTGCGGCGCCTCAGGCGCGTTGCATCTTGTCCTGAGCCTCGCTGCCACCCTCCTCTCCGGTTATCTGCTGAGTCTCCTTATCCGGAGCCGTCTCTTCAGCTGATCCCCTCCCTGCCGCCATAGCCGATTTTTGGGTGAGTAATTTGCCCCTTTCATGCCAAAGGCCTATCTTTGTGAGCAGATTATGACACGCCATCGCTTTTTCCTGCCGCCACATTGGGCGACCATCGTTGCCACCATCTTCATCCTGACCCTCTCGGGATGCCATTCTTCGCGCAAAGCAGTCTCTACGTCCTCCCCGGCCCCCTCCGGCTCAAGCCGTCCGGCCGCCGGAGTCAGCCCCTCGACGATAGTGGAGCAGAGCGTGGCGGCCGTGGCCGATGCCACACGCCTTCTCATGGCCGAGGCTGATGCGTGGATAGGCACACCATATCGCTTCGGAGCCTCGGAGCGGGGTAAAGGGGCCGACTGCTCCGGTCTGGTCATCGGAGTGTTTGCCAATGCCCTCAACCTCAAGCTCCCCCGCAGCTCCCGCGACCAGGCCGACTGGTGCTCCCCTCTCGGCGCCGTTGCCGAGGCTATCCCGGGCGACCTCGTCTTTTTCTCCCCCGGCGGCAAGGGGACAGTCAATCATGTGGGAATCTACCTCGGCGGAGGAAAGTTTGTCCACTCATCTTCCTCCAAGGGGGTGATGGTCAGTTCGCTCGACGAGCCTTATTTTACCCGCAATTATATGTCGGTGGGGCGAGTAGAGCCATATTTCAGACTCGTCAGTGCCGCGCCCGCATCCGCTACCGCGCCCGCGGAGAAGCCGGCGCAGCGACAGCCCTCGGCGCCCGCTCCCAAGCCCGCTGAGAGGCCGGCCGCAAAACCCACCGCCACCGAGGCAGCTTCTCCTCTGCCACGCATAGAGCGTGTGGAGCGCCACGACACCATCCTTGATGCCGGCGAAGCGCGCCGCCGGCTCCTCCTCCGCCTTAACGAGACCACCGATACCACCCAATGGCACTGATCCTCCCCCGCGGGCTCTCCATCCCCGTCGCCGGCGGCCCCCATCCCTCCGGGCCGCGCCTCGATATTGCCCTTGTCAATCTCATGCCGCTCAAAGAGATGACCGAGGCTGACTTTGCCCGCCTCCTCGCCCCCGCGCCTTTCGACATAAGGCTCACCCTTGTAGCTCCCGCATCCCACAGCAGCCGCAACACCCCTCGCGAGCACCTTGAGCGCCACTATATCTCCCCCGCCGGGATGCTCGCCCTCGAGCGCCTCGACGGAGTGATCATCACCGGTGCCCCGGTGGAGAAGTTACCCTTTGAGGAAGTCGACTACTGGCCTGAGCTCACCGACATGATGGATGCCCTGCGGAGCCGGGCCGTCCCCTCGCTCTATATCTGCTGGGGCGCTCTCGCAGCCCTCTATCATTCATATGGCATCCCTAAAGAGATGTATCAGAAGAAGATATCGGGCGTCTTCCCGCAGCATCCCTATGTGGCCGGCCATCCCTTGTTCACGGGTATGGAAGAGCCTTATATGGTGCCCCACAGCCGCTATTCGGGCGTAAGCCGCGAGGCCGTTGACGCCTGCCCGCGCCTGAGCGTGGCTGCCGGGAGCCCCGAGAGCGGCATCTATATCGTAAGCGCCCTCGATGCCCCCGAGCATTATATCCTCGGCCATTCAGAATATGCTCCCGCCACCCTCGACTTTGAATATCGCCGCGACCTGGCCAAAGGCATCGGCCCCGCCATCCCCGCCAACTATTACCCCGACGACGACCCCTCGCGCCCCCCGGTAGACCGCTGGCACTCCCACGCCGCCGCCCTCTTCACCAACTGGCTCCGCACCCTCACCAAAGCCTGATCAAAAGAGGGGGGGGTTATGTAACAATCCGAAAAAACGACGCCTAATTGCAGCGCCCACGCCGCCAAGGTGATTTGCCACAGTGGGATTGTGCGGAACCCGCTCCGCGGGTTCGGAGCGTGAGAGGATGAGACATAGCAGCTCTGCGGCTCCCCTCCCGAGCGGAGTGGCTCCTCGGGATAATGATGTCTTTTCCATTTTTCGGAGGGGTGTTTTATCTTTTCCGTTTTCATGGAACAAAGTTGGGAATAACGAGGGGTAAAAAATAAGCGCATTAGAGTTAATTTGTGCTGTAGGGCGCTTTTTCATGCTCCAGACCTCAAAATGTTTGGAGGAGCGGAGGAAATGTTGTATTTTTGCATTATGATGCCGCAGAAGATGGTCGATGAAAGTCGGGAGGCGATGATTGCCCCTGCGCTCTACCTGCTGCCGTCGACGATGACGGCCGGCGGGCGGGTTGACGATGTCATCCCGCGACGCGATATTGAGATAGCCCGCCACGTGAAATATTTCGTGGTGGAGAATGTCAGGACGGTGCGCCGCTTCCTCAAGCGCCTCGACCCGGCTATTGACATTGATAGCCTGACCTTTACCACTCTCGATGAGCACACTCCCGCCGAGGAGATCCCCGCGATGCTCGCGCCGCTGGAGCGGGGCGAGGCGGTGGCTGTGGTGAGCGAGGCCGGGTGTCCGGCCGTGGCCGACCCGGGTTCCGACCTGGTGGCGGCGGCTCAGCGCAGGGGGCTTAAGGTGGTGCCTCTGGTAGGCCCCTCGAGCATCCTTTTAGCGCTGATGGCTTCGGGCTTCAACGGCCAGTCGTGGGCCTTCGCGGGTTATCTCCCCGTCGACCCCCACGCGCGGACGGCCCGCCTGCGGGAGATGCAGCGCCGCATCGAGCGCGAGCATCAGACACAGATATTCATAGAGACCCCCTATCGCAACGATCGCCTCCTGGGCGAGCTCATCGATGCTCTCCCCGCGAGAATGCTCCTCTGCGTGGCCTCCGACATCACCGGAGCCGACGAGCGCATTGTCACCCGCTCGCTCGAACAGTGGCGCCGGGTGCGTGCCGAAGGGGAGCATCTCGATAAGATACCAACCATTTTTCTCCTCTACGCCCCCTGATTATGCCGGCCCGCAAGAAACAGTCGCTTCCCCCATCGCTTCAGCCCGGCCTCTTTGATCATATCGAGAGGACCGGCGGGGGCATCCCGCGCCCGTCGACGGCGGGGCTCGCTGTCGAGGGGGAGATCCACCCGTCGATCCACGATTTCGTGGTGAAATCGAGGCGGCAGGAGACCGACCGGGTCAAATCGTCAGCGGCCGACGGCGGCGTAATAGAGCCCCTGAGCGACCGCCGGCGCCCTGATCCCCTGCTTTTTATCTCCTTCGGAAGCGGCTCGAGCGGCAACTGCGCTTATCTGGGAACACGCCGCGAAGGCATCCTCATCGATGCCGGAGTGGAGCCGGGGGCGGTAGAGCGTGCCATGGCGGCCAACGGACTGTCGATGGACAATGTCCGCGGCGTGATATTGACCCACGACCATTCCGACCATGTGAGGTATGTCTACAAGATTGTCCGCCTGCGCAAAAACATTGCTATCTACTGCACCCCCAAGACCCTCACAGGCCTCCTCCGCCGCCATAATATATCGCGGCGGGTCAAGGACTATCATCACCCCATTTATAAAGAGTTTCCCTTTGAGCTCGCGGCGATGACCCTTACGGCCTTTGACGTGAGCCACGACGGCACCGACAATTGCGGCTTCTTTATCAAGACAGCCGGCCAGAGCTTTGCCGTGGCCACCGATATAGGCTCCATCACCCCCCGAGTGGACTTCTATATGCGTCAGGCCAACTATATAGTGCTCGAGGCCAACTATGACGCCGAGATGCTCCGCACAGGCCCTTACACCCCTCTCCTTAAGAGCCGCATCGCGGCCCCTAACGGCCATCTTGACAATCTTGACTCGGCCGAGTTTGCCGCATCAATAGCCGCAGAGGGCAATCTGTCGCATATTTTCCTCTGCCATCTGAGCGCCGAAAACAACACTCCCTCCACTGCCCTGGCGGCCGTCAGGACACGCCTCGAGAGCGCCGGCTTCGGCCCCGTGGGAGATGCTTCGGGCTCAATCGACTCCGCTGCCTGCGCCATCAATCTTACGGCCCTGCCGCGCACCGAGCCTTCGCGCCTCTTTATCTTCCGTCCCCAACCCTCTGACTCCGTGACCGATGGCCGGACATAACGACCTGGGCGCATGGGGCGAGCGTATCGCCACTGAATATCTCCTGGCCGATGGATATGTCATCCATCGGAGGGATGAGCGCATGAGAGGCCGGGGCGAGATTGACATCATCGCCTTCAAGGAGGGCGAAGTGGTGTTTGTCGAGGTGAAGACGCGCCGCGAGGAGGATACCGACCCGATGGAGGTGGTCGACGACAAGCGCCGGCGCCGCATGTGTCGCGCCGCCGATGCCTTTATTCAGCAGATGAATATCGATCTGCTGCCCCGCTTTGACATTATCATCATCAACGGCAGCCCCGAGACGGGCCATCGCCTTACCCACTACCCCGATGCCTTCCTCCCGCCCCTCTCAGGTTTTGGATGTTAGGTTTTAGAATCTCACGGCATAACGAGCATCGTGGGGCGTTGCAAAAATCACAAAACTTACAGCTCTGACAAACAATCAGTTGGCTATTTTTTTTAATATTCCCATATAGATACTAGATTTCGAATAGGGAATTTTCTGAAATATTCCCTGTTATTCCCTATTATTTCCCTCTTTAAGTTTATCTACCCGCTCTTCAAGATTATCGGGACGCTGATAACCGAATTCTCTACCGTTTAGCGGGATTTCTGATAAAATGTCAAGTGAAGTCAACTTTCGCAAATCTGCTCTTATTGATTTCGGATTCAATCCAAATCTATTTGCAATTTCTTTAGCAGAGACCATAGTTGGTGGATGATCGTCCATCAACTTTAATATCTCCGCTTGGCGAAGAGTAATTCCGGGAATAGAGACAAAGTAGTCCAATGCAGACCTTTCGTGTATCTTTCTACTAAGATAGTCTTGAAGCTCATGAAAAGCCTCCTCCAAAACTTCTAAATGGTATAAGATAAAGTATGTCAAATCGTAGTTGTCATTTTCTACGCACAAAAATGCTCTTTCATATCTTGGTTTGCTGCGATAAATTATACGTGAGATGGATAAATATTCAACAAACCAGTATTTATTTTTTAGTAAATACCAATAAACTAATGATCTCGCGGTGCGCCCATTCCCATCACAAAAAGGGTGAATGAAAGAAAGCATAAAGTGGATTATTATGCCGCGGATGATCGGATGTACAAATATATCGGCATCATTGTTATTTGCAAAACGACATAAATCGTCCAACATGCCATTTATTTCCGTGAATCTGGGAGGTGTATGAGCCACTTCTCCAGTTATGACATTCATTACCAAAATGTCATTATGGTTACGGATTTTACCCTCGTTATCTATTTCATCCAATGTCTCATTGGAAATCATCTTGTGAATTCTCAGTATAAGATCTATGGAAAAATCTTCTCCAGTAATTCCGGAAATAAATTTAATTGTTTTGAAGTTATTTACAATCATGCGCTCGCTTTTATTCTTTGGAGGTGATTGTTTTCTGAGCATTTCCTTTGCGACCTTTCTTGTCGTATTCGCGCCTTCCATTTGACTTGAGGCGATAGCTTCCTCCATTATAGAACTATTAAGAATAGACTTCTTGTCATTAGGAGAAACTAATCCTTCAGAACTAAGACTGCCACCAAAATTAAGATCAAATTGGTGAAGTAGTGACAGAATTCGTTCGGTAATTGAAAATTGGAATGTATAATTTCCAAATTTCAAGGTCTTCATTTGTAAAGTGCGACTCAGTTTAACGGCATGCCATAATATCGAGGGTGTAATGTCTTTCGGAGCAAGGTAATTAACCTTATCCCAATAAAGATATTTCTGTTCTATCTTCCTGAATAATGAGGCATATTCCGGCCTATTCAGCAGCATGAGTGCTTCCGGAAATTTAGCATTTGAAAGTTGTGGCGTTGGTTCTATCATTTCTTGTCTGTTTTAAAAAATACAAAGATAAGGAAATTTATAAAAAATTCCCTGTCTTTCCCTGAAAATTCCCTATTGTCTAAAATCTTGACCTATAGGTCAACTGAAATAGTATAGACAATATCAATCTTTTAATTGACTGATTTATAATAGATACTGTCATTTAAATGATAAGGTCAATCAAACACATTCTCATTGTTTATCCGAGTTAATGTCTTCTATGAATGCTCGCCATCATGTAATATTCATCCGGGTATAATGGATCGTGGGTCAATTTTTAGTGACCGAGAAGCTACTCCACCTTTACCGATAAAGACCCCTACGGAGGTGGTCAGCGGGTGGCCGAGAGGAAGCGGATTGTGGCGTGGACGTCGCGGTGGAGCTCCACATCTCTCCAGCCGCCGCTGCGCAGCCGTTCGGCCAGCCGCCCGGCATAGATGGGGTTGAGCTCAAAATAGAGTCGCCCGCCCTCCTTGAGGGCCTTTCGAGCATAGGCCGATATTGCACGATAAAATTTCAGGGGGTCATCGTCGGGCACAAAGAGGGCGCCTTCGGGTTCATACAGCAGGACGTTCTTATCCATCGTCCCCCGCTCATCGTCAGCGATATAAGGCGGGTTGGCGACGATGATGTCATAAGGTCCGGCGGGGAGGGCCGAGGGGGCGGTCACGTCGGCCTCGATCCAGGTGATGGAGCGCCCGGCGCGCAGGGCTTCACCATTGGCGCGGGCCACCTCGAGCGCCCCGGCAGAGATGTCTGCGGCATCGACTGTGGCAAAGGGGAGATTGCGCGCCAGGGCTATGGCTATGCATCCCGAGCCGGTGCAGAGGTCGGCAACCCGCAGGTCGCTCTTGCCCTCCCACTCCTTGACGATAAGGTTAACGAGCTCGGCCGTCTCCGGCCGGGGGATGAGCACCGCCGGAGTGACCTTCAGCTTCAGCCCATACCAGAGAGTCTCCCCCAAGATATATTGCACCGGCTCATGGGCCATCATCCGATTGATGATGTCTGTCACCTTACCGACAACGAAAGGGCTTGCCTCCTCAGCCCCGCGGATAGCGAGGTCAACGGCGCTCCAGCCCTTGACGGCATCAAAGATAAGGCGGAGCGAGGCGCGGGCCTCCCTCTCGCCGTAGAGAGGCGAGAGGGTGGCTATCGACCGGCGTATGAGCTCATTGAGAGTCATAAGGCGGCTTTATTCGGCGGCAGGCTTTATTTCAGCTATGGCGCGGCGCAGGCGGCGCTCGGTCTCGTCGAGGCCGATAATCTCGGTGATGGCAAACATATGGGGGCCCTTACACTCGCCTACTACGGCCAGGCGGAAGGCGTTCATCACATTGCCTAAATGATAGCCCTTGGCGGCAATCCATCCGAGGATGGCCGGCTCAGCCTCAGCCGCCGGGAGCGATGCCGGGAGCTTGTGGAGCTCGCCGATGAGCTCTTCCATGATGGCCGGAGTGGCCTCGCTCCAGCGCTTCTTGACAGCCTTGGGCTCATATTCGGTAGGAGCGGTGAAATAGAAGCGGGCGTGGTCCCAGAGCTCGCCGACAAACGAGGCGCGCTCCTTGACCGTGGCAAGCGCCGAGGCGATATATCCGTCGGTGAAGTCGGCCGGATTGACGCCGTGGGCCTCCATCACCGGCTTGAAGAGCTCCACGAGAGTCTCTGTCGGAAGCGCCTGAAGATAAGCGTGGTTAAACCAGCGGCTCTTCTCTATGTCAAACTTGGCGCCGCTCTTCGAGCAGTGGTCAAAGTCAAATTTCGAGATGAGCTCATCCATGGTCATCACCTCCGAGTCATCGCCGGGGTTCCAGCCTAAGAGGGCAAGGAAATTGACCACGGCCTCAGGGAGATAGCCATTCTCGCGATAGCCCATCGACACCTCCCCGCTCTTGGGGTCGTGCCATTCGAGGGGGAAGACGGGGAAGCCCAGGCGGTCGCCGTCGCGCTTCGAGAGCTTGCCTTTGCCGTCGGGCTTGAGCAGCAGCGGCAGGTGCACGAAATCGGGCATTGTGTCCTTCCATC
>CAZAUV010000052.1:0-14965 GCA_964488335.1 uncultured Bacteroides sp. | reverse complement strand
CGAAGTTGAAGACGCCGTTGTCGTCCCAGCCGTGCTCGTCGTCGCCGATGAGGAGGCGCTTGGGGTCGGTCGAGAGAGTGGTCTTGCCGGTGCCGGAGAGGCCGAAGAAGATGGCGGTGTTCTTACCCTCCTTGTCGGTGTTGGCCGAGCAGTGCATCGAGGCGATTCCCTGCTGGGGGAGGTAGTAGTTCATCATTGAGAACATGCCTTTCTTCATCTCGCCGCCATACCAGGTGTTGATGATCACCTGCTCGCGAGAGGTGGTGTTGAAGACCACGGCGGTCTCAGAGTTGAGGCCGAGCTCCTTGAAGTTGGTCACCTTAGCCTTCGAGGCGTTGAAAACAACGAAGTCGGGCTTGAAGTCGGTGAGCTCTTCAGCGGTGGGCTGGATAAACATGTTTGTCACGAAGTGGGCCTGCCATGCAACTTCCATGATGAAGCGGACAGCCATGCGGGTGTCTTTATTAGCGCCGCAGAAGCAGTCAACGACATAGAGCTTCTTGCCGGAGAGCTCTTCGATGGCGATTTCCTTGACGGCATCCCAGGTCTTTTCGGTGACGGGCTTGTTGTCGTTGGGATATTCCTCGGTGGTCCACCACACTTTGTCCTTGGAGTTGTCGTCCAGAACGATGAATTTGTCTTTGGGGGAGCGGCCGGTATAGACGCCGGTCATCACGTTTACAGCGCCGAGCTCTGTAACGACGCCCTTCTCGAAGCCTTCAAGAGAGGGGTCGGTCTCGTCCTTGAAGAGCTGGTCGTAAGAGGGATTGTAGATCACCTCCTTGACATCCTTGATGCCATATTGCGACAAATCAATCTTGCTCATGTTGAGTTATATGCTTGATATTTTGTTGGTTATTAATTGCTTTGGTTGAGATTGCGCGCCTGTTTCATGCCGGCACACAATTATCATTGCAAAGATAACATATTTTGCCTTAAAAAAGTTTGCATCAATAAAGAAAAAATTCCGTATTAAACCTTTTTTAACACAATGGGCAATGCTCTTATGCTATCTCTGCGACGGGGCCGCATCAGGCGCCGCCCCTGAAGGGGAGCAGGCGGGAGGACCAAAGCAATGGCGCGGTATCAGCGCCCGGTTGCCTGAAGGTATGCCAATTTTTTGATCTGAAACTGACCGAAGGCATCCACAAATTTTTCCTGCGCGCTCATGTAGAGGGTCTGGGCGTTGAGCAGGTCGGTGATGGTTGTGGTGCCGGCCTTATAGAAATTACGGTTTAATCTCAGGTTTTCGGCAGCCTGGCTTATCGATTCGCCCGCTATTCCCATCTGGGTGTAAGAGGTCTTGAGATCATTCCAGGCGTTGGTCATCGCAATGATAAGCAGCTGGGAGTTATCTTCGAGGGTTGTCCGGGCCATGAGGGTCTCGAGCTTCTTCTTCCGGATGTTGTGGGACCCGCCCCACCAGTCGGTGATGGGGACGCTCAGGGTGACATATACGTTGGCAAAGGTGTGGCCCTGATCGAGCAGATGCTCGTAATTGTAGCTTGCGCCGGCAGCTAACGTAGGCAGATTGCTGCCCAGGGCCATCTTCTGCTCAAGTTGCTTGGCTTTGACATTTTGTGTCAGCAAGCCATAGGCCACGGTGGCTTCGAGGCAGTCTTCGGGAGAGCGGTAGAGCTCATCGGGGAACGGGGGCATCTCGCCCGGGGTGATGGAGGAGGCGGCATCCACCGAGCCCGAAGTGCCTTTGCCGACATACTGCGACAGCATCATCCTCACGACTGAAATGCCGTTTTCAAGCTCGGTCCGGGCAGCGAGCATTTCGTTTTTCTTGAGGTTTACTTCAAGAAGATCATTACGGGTGGTGATTCCCGCATCGACATAACTTCTTACCTGGGATGACAGAGTGTCGAGCATCGAGATTACAGCTTCGAGGGTGGTGTGCTTGGCGTGGAGGGATACCAGCTGCCAGTAATATTTCTCGACATCGCTCCTGACCTCATCGGCCGTAAGGCGTTGCTGCAGGCGGCTGACCTCCTCTCCGACGGCGGCGAGGCGGTTGCCGTTGACAATCCGGCCTCCCATGAAGACCGGCTGGATAAGATTCAGTCCGGCAAAAGAGCCTTTCTTAAGCAGGCTCAGATTAAAATCCATATCCGGCAGTCCTGTCCCGAGCATCGACAGCGGGAGGTCGAAACTGTGGCTCAGCATACCGTGGTTGGCCGTGAAAGCCGCTCCGTTGGCGCTCACCGACGGGAAGAAGTTGGTGAAAGCCTCCTTTGAGGTCTGCCGGGCAGCTTCCACGGAATAGCCTGACGTGATCATCCGCGCATTGTTTTCGAGCGCCATCCCGACACACTCCTCCAGGGTGAGCTGCTGGGCGCCCGCAGTGAAGGCCGATAACATTGTCAGGCCTATTATAGTCTGGAAAATCCTTATCATAAGAGATTAGTTTTTAGCGGTTTTTCTTTCCATAACCTTCCAGTAGAGGACGGGAATTACCGTGACGATCAGGAAAAATGTGACGATTGTACCCCAGAAGATAACTGTGCCCATAGGGCGCCAGAGGGGAGTGCCCGACAGCACCATCGGGAGGACACCCATGGAGGCGGCGGCCGAAGTGAGGAAGATCGGACGCATACGGCGCTCGGCGCTGTGGAAGATGGCATCCCTGACGCTCATACCCTCCGACCGCTGAAGCTCCTCGGCATAGTCTATCATGATTATCACGTTTCTGACGAGGATGCCCATCAGGGAAATGAAGCCGAGGGTACACGTGAGCGAGAGGACCTCACCCTGAATGGCCAGGCCTAAGCCGGCTCCGGGGACACACAGCACAATGCAGGCCAGGAGGAGCGCTGACGTGGTCACATCCTTGTAGTGGGAGAGCAAAATGAAGAAGATGATGACCACAGCCATGATGAGCGCTGAGATAATCGGAGGCCACATCTCCAGTGACTGGCTGTAGTCGCCGCCATATTCCAGCTCTACTCCCTGAGGCAGAGTGAGCCTGTCGGTCTTTTCCTTGAGGCGGGAGGTGACGGTCAGCGGATAGTCGCCCCGCTCTACCTCGGCGGTCACTGTCACGCAGGGAATGCCGTTGCGATGCGACAGCTGGCCGTAATTCCATACGGGGGTCACCTCGGCCATCTGATGGAGCGGAGCCGAGGCTACTGCCATTACCGGCAGGAGTTCGTTGCGGAGGTCGCTGATGTCGGAGCGTTCTGACGTCGGCGTCCTGAACACTATCGGGGTGGCGTAGGTGCCGTCCCAGAGGGTGGCGACGGGCAGCCCGCTGCTGTTGTATCTCATCGCAAGATTAGCCTCCAGTGACAGACTGCTCAGGCCGAGGCGCGACATCGTCGTGAAATCGGGCGAGATCCGTGCTCCCGTCAGCGGCGATTTAAGGCTGCTGCTGACAAGGTTAAGCTCCGGCATGGACCGCATGATTGCCTCTACGGTGTCGGAAGCCTCATGAAGGAGAGCGAAATCATTGCCCGTGAGGCGCACTTCGACGGGATAAGCGGCATTGGAGTAAGACAGCTGCTTGAACCTGATTTTTGCCTGCGGGAAGTAGTCGCGATATTTGGCGGTGTACTCATTAAGGAGCTCTATGGTGGCTTCGTTGCTGCGGGTGTTGACGATAAACTGGGCAAAGTCGGGCCCTCCGACCTGGGGGGCATAGGTGGTCTGGAAGCGGGGCGATGAGCATCCGTGGAAATTGGCTACCGACACCACCCTGTCGTCTTTGCGCAGGATGGCTGCGAGCGAGTCGGCGACAATGGAGGTCTGGTCAAGCGATGTCCCGGTGGGCATATAGATCTCCACAGCAAACTGATTGCGCTCTGCTATGGGCATCAGCTGCATCGGGCGCTGCATCAGGAGCCAGGAGCCGAGCGCCGTGAGGAGAGCCGCCGCAACCAGAGTGATCCACGGATGGCTGAAGCATATGGCGAGAGTCTTGTCATATGATGACTGCAGGACGCGGAGCAGGGAGAAATGTTGCTTCCCCTGGCCGTCGCCGATGGTGGCAGCCAATTTTGACGGTTTGATAAATCTGTATTGCAGGAATGGCACGAGCAGTTCGGCAATCAGCAGCGAGCCCATAAGGATCAGGGTGATAGCCCAGGGGAAGTCGGTCAGAAAATCGCGGAACATGCCCGTCATGGTGATAAGGAACGGGAAGAAGGTGATGGAGATGGCGAGGGTGGCCGAGAAAATCGACTTGAGGAACTCCGATGCCGACCTTATGGTGGCCTCCTTGCGGTCCATCCCTTCACCGATGAGCTCCACATAATCATCGATGATCACCACAGAGTTGTCGACAATCATGCCCAGCGATACGATAAGGCAGGCAAAAGTCACGGTGTTAAGCTCTATACCAAAGGCGTAGAAGAGGCCAAGGGATATGAATATCGTGATGGGAATAGTGGCGGCAGCGATGAGGGCCACCCTCATCGGGAGCAGAAGGACAATGACCACGATGACGGCGATGACCGCAATCAGGAGCTCCCTGAGAAAATCCAAGACGCTGCTGTTGACCACTTCCGGCTGGTTTGTAATCCTGAAGAGCGACACGTCGTCGGGAATTTCGGTCACAAATTCGTCGAGCAGTTTCTCTACGTTGCGGCCCATCTCCACGATATTGTTGCCGCTCTTCATCTCCAGAGACAGGAGGATACACTTGCGCCCGTTGTTGGTGATATATGACGATGGCTCAGGATATTCGCGTGTCACCGTCGCAATATCCCGTAGCCTCACGATGTCGCCGCCGGGAGTGGCGAGGACAATCATGTCGGCTATATCGGCAACGGAATTGAGCGGATGGTCGATAAGGATGGGTGACGTGTAGCGCAGGGAGCGCAGCTCTCCTCCCGTGGTGCGGCAGCCCTGGGCAAAGAGGTTGGCGGCAAGGGTCTTTTCCGAGATGCCGTAATGAGATAGCTCGTCGGGGTTGATCTCTATGGAAATCTGCTCGTTCTGCTTGCCGTAGACGGTCATTGTGCCCACGCTCTCGACAGTCCGCAGGCGGTCTTGCAGGGCATCCATATAATCGCCCAGCTCCCGATAGGTCTTGTCTTCGCTCTCCATGGTGATCAAGAGCGACGAGGTGTCGCCGAAATTGGAGATGACTTCCACGGCCAGGACACCGGGGGGCAGGGAGCTCTTTATGCTGCTGAGCTCGCGGCTGAAAGTATTCCAGAATGTGTCGGAATCGGTTACCTTGTCATCGAGCTCTACGTAGATCATCACCATGCCGTCGGTGGCGTTGGAGGTGGTCTTTACCTTGTTGACCTCCTTAAATCCGAAGACAAAGTTTTCCAGGGGCCTCATTACCTGCTGCTCCATCTGGAGCGATGTGGCGCCGGGATATACCGCCACGACCACACCCTCGCGGATGGTAAAGCTCGGGAACTCATTTTTATTCATCTTCTGGAGTGCATAGACTCCAAAAATCACCAGTATACACGTCATTAAGACGACGATATTGGCATACTTCACTCCCCAGGCCACGAGGGGGGAGTTTTTGACGGGCGGCAGCTTTGACAGCAAGCCGCCGGGGGCACTACCCTTTGCTTGATCAGCCATAACCGTTTATTCAGTCAATTGATATTACAGGAGTGCCTTGCGAAACTTTTGCCATCCCTTCGACAATCACCTTGTCTCCGGGCTTGAGGCCTGACTCGATGACCACCCCCTCGGGGAGCATGGCCCCGGCGGTGACGGGCTGTTTACGCGCCGCTCCTCCGGTGTCGGTCCATACGAAGAGTGAATTGTCGGCCGCCAGCATCACCGACGGGGCCGGTATGACAATTCCTCCCGTATCCTGCCGGCCGGATACCTCCACATCGCATATCATGCCCGGGAGAAGGGTGCCCGCAGAATTGTCTACACGGTATTTTATCATATAAGACCGGGAGAGAGGATTGGCCACTATGCCTTTCTCCACCATTGTGCCGGTAAACGATGCGCCCTCGGCTGCCTTTACAAAGATAGAAGCGGTGGAGCCGGTGTCGAAATCCCTCACCTCATTCTCGGGGACGGAGATCGCTATCTTCACCGCCCGGATGTCCATGATGCTGATAACCGGCATCCCGGGCGCCACCGACTGCCCCACCGATGCCATCTTCTCGGCCACTACACCCGATACGGGAGCATACAGCCTGGCATCGTCGAGAGCAATGCGGGCTATTTTTTCGGCACTCTCGGCCTGGCTGAGCTTGCTCTGGACCTCCACC
The DNA here is from genome assembly GCA_964488335.1 of uncultured Bacteroides sp. Lineage (GTDB taxonomy): Bacteria > Bacteroidota > Bacteroidia > Bacteroidales > Muribaculaceae > Paramuribaculum. Next base: position 8,765 of record CAZAUV010000052.1, on the reverse strand, counting down.
CACTTTATGTCGGGGAGGGAATTGGAGTCGTGGAGCAGCTTCATGCGGTCATAGGCGTCGCGGGCCTGCTCGAGGGTGGCCGCAGCAATATTATAGGCATTGCGCAGCGAGCCGTCGTCGACCGATCCCACGGCCTGACCCTGCCTGACGAAGTCGCCTTCGGCCACATTGAGGCTCTTTATCGTCCCGGCCACGGAGAAGCTTATCGCCGTGGTGCCCGATGGCTCTACTGTCCCGGAATAATGTCGCGCGGAGCTTACGCTGCCGTCGGAAACGGTAAGGGTCTTTACTCTGACAGGGGGGCGCGTATCCTGCCCGTCGGATGAATTATGGCACACCCCGTCATCAGGGGGAGCATCAGGGCCATGGCTACCATCCGGCCCAATGATTGATATCTCATATGCGATCTGTTTAATGTTGGTCTTTATCAGCCGGCAAAATTAAGGCAGAAGCGGATTATAAAAAATGTCAGAGATATGGATAAAATTGTCAGATGGTATGATTTTGGGCCCCGCATGGTAGAAATTTCGGCGGATTTAGTTTATTTTGTACACCCATTAACATCTTGAGAAGCATGAACGCTGTTTTGCAGATAACCACGGTAGAGCTGACCCCCGGAGCTGATGAGGGTTATTCGTTTGATATGAACGGACGCTGCGCCTTTTTGATATGTGTCGGCGGAGCTTTTGACGTTACTATCCTTAATGAGGCATATCACGTAAGGCAGGGGAGTGTGATAGCCTGCATGCCTTATGTCGATATCGCCGTTACAGGGCTAAGGGAGCCGAGCGGCGTGATAATGGGTGAATTGAAACTCGAGAGGGTCCCGGAGATTATACCCCGCTGGAACAACACTTCCGGTCTGATTGCCATTCAAAATCATCCGGTGGTGGATATACCGCCTTACCGCTACCGCAGGATCCTGGACTATATCGATTTTTATCTTGAGGATTGCGCCGATCATCCGGGCGATGATGATGCCGACAGGATTATGAGTGAAGTGGCGTTGCTCCAGAGCCGGGTGATAGTGGGGCATGTCATCAGCACATTTTTTGACAATTTATCCCACGAGGTGAAAGGCAATACCCACGGCGACGAGATTTTCCAGCGGTTTATGCTGCTGCTTTTCAGAAGCTATATGGATCACAGGGAGGTCAGTTTCTATGCCTTACATTCGGGTGTGAGCCTGAAATATTTTTCTACGATGATAATGAAGGCTTCCGGGGCCACTCCGTCGCAGTGGATCGAGAAGGTGGTCGTAGGGCGCGCTAAAGCCATGCTCGGCGACTCCAACTATAGCGTCAAGGATGTGGCTGCGTGGCTTAACTTCCCTGATGCCCCGACATTTACAAAATATTTCGCCCGTGTGGCCGGGATGACACCAAAGGCCTATCGCAAGACGATAGACCGGCGGTGACCCCTCCCGCTCACACGGGCGGTGAGATTACTTTTTGTCGTGGACCAGGCGGATGTGGATGGCGTCGGTGCCGGTACGGTCAGGGTCTTTGCCCACGGGGACAACCACGCGTAGATCTTCCTGTGTGTTGATGGCAAAGTCGAGGGTCGAATAGTTGATGTCGAGACCATCGTGGCCGGCGAGCCAGTAGAGGGAGCCGTTGGCCGAGAAAAGGTCGTAGAAGAGGGGCTTGCGTTCCACTCCGGGCCACTCCGTCTCAGTATACCAGGTGTAGCGACCCGCATACTGGACCACTCCGAGAAAGTCGGGCGGGAGAAGCGCGGAAACTCCGGAACGGGAATCTTGCTTAAACCGGCCGTAACCGCAGGCTGCTATCGGAAGGAAAATCTGATGGCCGTCGGAGGCGTCGCAGATCACTACGCCTCGCATACCGTGGCCGTCGTGGTGACGGCTGATGCCATAGACCTGATCGACATATTCGGCTGTCTCGTCAGCGCAGTCGGCGTAGACCACTCCGAAGCCGTAGATGGTGTTGTGATCGTCGATAATCTTGTGCCAGTCTTCGCGCGAGGGGAGTCGACATTCCGTGGGCTCGCCATCGATGTCGACAATAAACTTACCCCAGTCCTGAGGCATAGGGTCGAGCGTTATGTCGGGCCATTTTTTTTGCTCGCTTATCCGGCCGTCGGGTCCGACGATGTCAAAGTCTGTACCGGCGCGATTGACCACCTTGAAGGGGTCGGGAGCATAGCATGACTGCGCGCTGATGGGAAAGGCGCGGTTGTGGAGACGGAAATATGAGCCCTCTTCCTCGGGGCCGTCTACCTCAAGGGCTGCGGTGGTGTCGTCGCCGCCGGAGAGGAGGTTGAAGGAATGCCACATCACTCCGGGACATGACTTGAACTCAATCGGGTCGTAGCCCTGGCGGACAAAGATAGTATGGACGCAGGAATAATTGTTGTAATAGACATATATGATGCCTCCCCGGGGCGAGGAGGTGGTGCCGTTGAAGTCAACGGTGAAGTCGATGGTGCTTCCCGGATTATTCTTGTCATATGGGTCGCCTGTGCCTGAGACAGAGCCGTCGGCATTGGCCTGCGACACTCCGGCAGTAGGGATGAGGCGGATCCAGCCTTGGCCCTTAGCCACCTCGGCGCGCCAGGGACCGTCAGACGGGAAGGTCTCAAACTTAGGGCTGGTCTCATAGGGGAGTATCATAAGCTTGACGTGGAAAGGCTTCGGGGAATTGCCCTCGCGCCAGATACCTTTGGGATTGACCACACGGCGGCTCTGGATCACCTCAAAGGTCTTGGTCACCTCCACCTCTTCGCCGGTGCGGCGGCGGATGCGGGCGGTGAAATTGACTTCCGAGAGGCGGTTGTAGGCCACGTAGGGGTTTACACCGGTGTAGCCGGTCTGGGCCGTCATCACGAGCTGACGGGTGAAGAGAGGGACGAATACCTCCCATTCGCCCGGAGCGGTCTTGTTAACAGTATATCGGCCGCCATCCTCATCACCGTGGGTCCCCTCCGCCACATCATATCGGCGGAAGCCGAGATTATAGACCTTATCATTATGAAGAACCTCATCGGACAGGTCAGGGGCATTGCTACTGAAATATTGATCCGAGAGGCCATAAAATTTCTTCCTGTTGAGGCTGTAGGTGCGGGCATCATTAGCACCAAACCCCTCTTCCACAGTGCCATAAATTATACCCCTGGGTTCGCGGAGCGAGAGGAAACCATCCCAGGGACCGGGAGCAGCGACTTCGCCTGTATAATAGACCGTGCCACCGACAGATGCGGCGGCGGCCTCATCCTCCGGAGTCACTTCGCCATCTTTAGGAGCCCAGCTGCGCTTGGTCTTATCGTTGACGGGAATTTCGGCATAGAGGTCTATGAGGTCGCCGCCTACGACCTTGAAGTCGTAGGTCATCTTCTGATTATAGAGATACGAGATGTAGCCGGGAGTGATGCCGATAAGGTCGGGCTCCTGGTCATAGACGATATGCCAGTCGCTGTTGTTGGCGTTGCCCTGCAGGCGGAGGGTGAGCTGATAGTGGAAGTTGCGCTCGGCGTCGTAGTTGTCGGTGGTGTTTTTGCCGAGCATAAAACGATAGATGATCGGGCCGGAACCTGACTCATTTTCATAGAACCCGACCACCTCCACATAAGTGCCGGCAATCTTGCCATCCTTGTATCCGGGATCGCCGAGCGAATTGCCGAAGGGATATTTGGGGCTGTCGGGGTTTTCGCCCTGGTCAGGCCACACCTGGGCCTTGAGCTGACCGTCGCCCTGCATATTTTCATAGAAGAAAAGGGCCTCGGCGTCAGGGGTGTGGGCTTCATCTATTACGCGGGGATATGAACCCTCGCGGCTGACGAGGTTGGGGGCATCGTCGCCGTCGGGACTCGCGGGATCATCGGCCACCGTGATGCTCTCGCCCATAGAGGTGAGGTTGGCGCGGTCGGGGGTATTGGTGCGGCCGAGCCAGCATATGGAGGGTATTTCGCGCAGGCGGATCGACTTGATCCACACCTTTACGCCGGGATTGAGCTTCGAGCCGTCGATTGCCACAGTCACCTTTGAGGCGGCGCGCTTGAGCCAGGCGTGGAGCTCGGTCTTGAGCGAAGATATGGTGATGTTTTCACCTTCGAAGCCGTCGCTGTGCTGGTTGGAGAGAGTGGTGAAGTAGCCAAACATCTGATTGTTGGCGCCGGCAGAGGAAGGGTCCCATGTGAGTTTCACGTCGCGGAGCTTGTCGGGTGTGAAGATCTCTTCGTCAGAATAAAGCTCATCGTCGGCGAGCTCCGGCATGTTGGCTACTGCATATATGCGATAGACACCAAAATCGATGCCGGGGAGATTAAATTCCACCTTAGAGGAGCCCAGGCCATCGGCCGGCGAGAGCTCCACCTCCTGCCGGTGATAGAGGGTGAAGATATCGGAGCCGTCGTCGCCGGCCCCTTCCTGAAGGCGGTAGAGAAACACGCAGAGCGAATTGATATTCTCTATGGCATCGCCGGCGGCGCGGGAGCGGGATGTGACGGGATGGACCACGTCGCTGAAATCAATCAAGGCGCGTATCTCACCGGTGCCCTCGGCTGCGGGAGCAAAAGAGTCGAAGAGGTCGTCGCGGCAGGCCGAGGCGGTCACCATCATGACCACAATCAGCAGCAGGGAAGAGAGATGCTTGACTATCGTAGATGTCATAATAATGATTAGCTCAGAGGGTTATAATCCAAAGACGGGGTCGAGAGGGAGCTGAGTATAGGGCTCCACCTCGGCCGTGAGCGAAAGGCCGTCGGCATGGATGGTGATAGCGACTTTGACATGGGTGTCGCGGGGGAGGAGGTCAAGATTGGGAAGGGTCTTGGCGGTGAGAAAGGTTGTGCCGTCGTCAAAAGAGACTGTGCAACTAAATCCGCCGCCGGGGGTGATGCCCTTGCTCTCGGTGAAATAGGCCTGGGGAGCAAACGGCCCGGCATAACCGGCAGTGGGGTCGCCGGTGGCAGGTTTCAGGGGGAGAGAGACCACGTTGAGAGGCTCCGCGAGGGCAAAGATATACTCGCCCGAAGGGGTGTCATCGGGGAGGGAAAATGAGGTGATGGCGCGATCGTCGGCGGTCAGGGGATACTTTTCGGGTGAATAGACGGCATCGCGGGGGAAGAGATATTCCTTGCCGGTGAGCCCCGAGATCTTTATTGAGGTGATCTCCGAGGTGAAATAGCCGGGGACATCGGTGCCCCGGAATAAGTAAAAGGAAAACTTGGAGGCCACGCGGGTCACGAAAAGCTCCACGTCCTGAATGGCTGCGGCCTGATGGCCTGCGGCGGGGTCGCTGATGGTCTCAATCTCAAACATCTCGGTCATGGGCACCGGAGTGTCATCATCTGCCCGGGAGTTGTCAATGAGCGGGTCGCCGGGGGCGTCGGTGGCCATCACCTGATTTTCAAGATATTCGGGAGGATAAGACTGCCCTTCGCTCAGGCGGTAGGTGCCGAAGATGATGTCGGCATTGGGGATGCCGGCTTCATTGGCAATCAGATAGATGCGGTAAGCAGTGGCAAAGTCGACTTTAAAAGATAGGTCGGCGCCGCTCATCCCTTCCTCGGTGAGGGTGATGAGGCGATTGTGGATGATAAGGTCGTCGTAGGCCCTGACCATCACAACTCTTATCGACTGCATCGCCTCAGCATCCGACGCCACTGCAGGGTCAAACTCATATGACCCGCGCGAGCGCTCCTTGGATTGCGTGATATGAAGGCGCAGATGGAGCTCGCCCGCCTCATCGGGGACGGAAACATCATGGTCTGAGCATCCGGTCAGCATCAGGGCCGACAGGAGGAGCAGGATGCTTGATAAGATGATTTGACGCAGAGTCATGTCAGGTCAGAGATGTCGTTGAGGCGGACCACCCAGCCATTGATGACGACCGACACCCCTGTCCAGGCCTGTCCGCCGGTGAGAAAGAAGGTGAGGTTCCAGCGGCTTTCGCGGTCGAGAAACTCCTGGGGACCCATATGGTCAAACCGGCTGCTCTTGAGCAGGAGCAGGATGTCGATGAGGGGGACGCTGACCACCGGAGAGCCATCGGTCGCGCGGCTAATGTTAAGTCGGGCGCGCGAGCCGGCCGTCAGGCGCGAAAGGCTGAAGTCGGCCCAGGCGGCTTCTACGGCCGTGGAGTCGGGAGCTTCGCCTATGGCCGATGAGCCGGTGGCCCACGGGGTGTAGGCCGTCGTGCCGCAGGGGACTATCGCGTTGAGATAGTCGAGGCGGGTATTGTCGTCGGTGATGGTGAAGTTGAAATCCGAGGCATCGAGAGAGGTCCCGGTGGCCGAAGCGAGGATCACCCGCAGGTCGTTGGTGTCTTTTATCAGATTTACAGTGGCTTCGGTATAGCCGGAGGAGGGCTCGGCCACTTCGGCCTCTATGGTGCCGTAGAAGAGGGGATGGAGGTCGGAGCCGACGCGTGAGGCCGGGAGCTCCACCTCGAGGGCGTCCATCGGAGTGACTACGGTATTGCCGGAGAGGACAAAGGAAGCGTCGGGGCAGTCCACGCCGCTCCATACGACGACGCGGTAGCTTCCCGGGGGGAGGTTGACAATCATCCTCCAGTCCTCGTCGGCCGTCTCAGGCCGTCCGGCACGGTATTGGCCCATATACTCGCCTCGGGTGGTGTAGACAATGACGGTCAGGCATTCCACCTGCGACGTAAAGGCATTGGCCTCTTCCATATTATAGTCATAGATAAAGCGGAGGCTGAGGCCTGACTGGCAGGGAGGGAGGTCGTCGTAGATAGCATCACACGAAGCGGAGGCGATGGCGGCGATAATCACCGCGGCCATGGCTGCCACCTTCCTGAGATAATATACAAAGGAGTCCATACGGGGTCAGAAGTCAGGGCGATGAGTCAGGAAATCAGAAGTCGATATCGTTGATGCGGACCACCCAGGGGAGGGTGGTGCAGTTGACGGAGATATAGACGTCGCTTTTCTCGTCGGGGGTGTTGGGAGTGGGAGCGTCGGGGTCGTTTTCAGCTATGCGGGGATGACCGAGGCGGCTCACCTTGGTCACGGCGAGCTTATAGACATTGTTGCGCACCACGGCAAATTCCATCGGGCCCATGACGCCCGACATGCCATTGTCGTTGTGGCGGTTCCAGTAATAATAGTAGCAGTAGTAGCCCCATCCGCCGAGCTGGGCGTCGTAGCTGCGCTCATAGATGGTGGTTTTGGCTCCGACGGCGGCGGCCTTGAAAGCCTTGAGCGCGTTGTCGTCAGTGGGGTCGTTGATCCAGAGCTGATGCTTATAGTTGGCTGAGTTCTCGTCCTGAGCCAGCTCGTCGGTCAGTCTGATGGTCTGGGAGGAGATTACGTTGCCGTCGGCATCGGTCTCTTCATTGATGAAGTCGATGGTGCCGAAGCCGCCGTTGCCAAACACGGCATGGTATGTGGCGAGGCTGCGGTTGATGGTAAATTCCCATTTGTCGCCGTTTTTGGTCAGGTTGCTGATAGAGAGCGCGAGAGCCCCCTGGCACATATTGTCCCATCCGGCATAGAGTCGCCCCGAGAAGAGATAGAGCTTGGGCGATGATGCGCCGTCGGCGCTGTTGATGTCGGGGTCGATGACCAGGGCTTTGAGCAGGTCTTCGTGGTTCTTGTCGGAGGCCGCATCCTTACCTACGGGAGCCGGGAGGAGCTGACCCTTGAAGACCACGCCTGTGGAGATGCCGTTGCGCTGTGTCGACTTTCCGGGGATGGTGTTTTCAGTAGCGTAGCGCCACACCTTGTAGCCCTTGTATTTACCGTCGTTGTTCCAGCTGTCGGGGTTGTCGTTGGTCTTGCCGCCGACGACGTCGGCAACGAGATATGTGTCCCAGCGGTCATGGGAGGTGTCGATATTGTCTATCTTGCCGTTGGTGAAGAGGGGATAGTTGAAAAAGTCGCTGAAGCCGGTCTCGGGAAGGGTCTTTGCGTATTTCCATTGAGCGTTGACATCCACGACATAGTTGCCGCTTTCGTCAAGATCGCTTCCGGAGGCGTTGCTATACCAGGGGAGCTCGGGGCCGCAGATGGTCACGTTTTCATTGAGGCCGTTGGGCGACACCCTGGGAAGGAAGTAATAATCTTTGTTGAGATTGACAAGGGCCATCTTGCCGAGGCGGACGTTGACCAGAGGCTGATTGTCATAATCAAGGAGCACCTCATATGTCTGGTCGCCGATGCCGTTGAGGTCGGGATTGTCAAGTCCATCCACCGAGCCGTCGCGGAAGTCAAAGCGGGCCACGGTGCGCTCCACGGATATGTTGCCCCTGTCGGTGAAGTTGTCAATCTCGTTGGGGCGCCCAAGGGAGTTCATACCCGAGAGCCTGAAGGGGCTTCCCTCGGTAGAATAGTTATCCCAGTCGGCAAGGGTCTCGGGGAAGAGGCGCGAAGCAATCCGGCTGTTGCTCATCAGGAAAGCATTGTCTTGCCAGATCTCCTCGCCGATGCCGGCCAAGACATCCAGCTTGCCGACGAGGTTGACCCATTCCTTATTGCCAAACTGTGCAGTCTGGAGGCCCAGCTTCAGGGTCTCCGTCGGGTTGCAGAAGACAAAGACATGTATCTCGGAGTCGAAATTGTCAGCGTCGCTGTAATACTGCGCTATGTCGGTCTTGGAGAAGGTGGCGGTGGACTGATAGGAGCGGCCGGAATTGCCCACGGGCTCCACGGAGCCCTGCGGCACCTCGACAGAGGCAATATAGGAATTGTCTTTCTTGGCAAGGACGAGGATCACGTCATTGACCTTATTCTCGGCATCGGAGCCTATCTCCACTCCGGAGTTGCTCGAGTTGCTGCCGTCG
>CAZAUV010000051.1:0-14989 GCA_964488335.1 uncultured Bacteroides sp. | reverse complement strand
AGCTCACCGGCATCATTGCCCGCACCAACACCTGCTGCATCTTCATCAACCAGCTCCGCGAGAAGATAGGCGCCATGTTTGGCCCATCGGAGACCACCACCGGCGGCAACGCCCTCAAATTCTATTCCTCGGTCCGCGTAGACATCCGCCCCTCGACCACCATCAAGGAAAACGATGATAAGGTGCTCGGCCGCCACACCAAGGTGAAGATTGTCAAAAACAAGGTGGCACCCCCCTTCAAGCGCGCCGAGTTTGATATCATGTTTGGCGAAGGCATCTCCCGCTCGAGCGAAATCATCGACCTGGGCGTCGATTTCGACATCATCAAGAAGAGCGGCTCATGGTTTAGCTACGACGGCCAGAAGCTCGCGCAAGGCCGCGAATCCGCCAAGAAGGTCATCGAAGAAAATCCCGACCTGAGCGCCGAGCTCGAAGCCCTTATCGTAGAGGCCCTCAAATCAGGCCAGACCAAATCCAAGAAGAAGGGCAAAGGCAGCAAGGACGACGATGCCGACAACTCCGACACCAAGTCGGAGAGCACCGGCATCGATGAGGATGACGAGCTCGACACCATCGACATCAGCGACGACTTCGGAGAGGACGATGAAGAGGATCTCTTCTCCGTCACCGAAGAATAATCTATCCCCCCTCCGGAAAATTATAGCGGCGGGCAGCGCCGGGAGTCCTCCTCCCGCGTTGCCCGCCGCATTAATGTGTCAGATGGCCGGAAACTGTTGGCTCCGGATCATACCTCGAGGAGGCCTTCGGTGTTGGCGGCTATCTCGGCGTCGCCCACCTCGTAGTTGGCCAGGTCGCCGGCAAGGTAGCGGTCATAGGCGGTCATGTCGATGAGGCCGTGGCCGGAGAGGTTGAAGAGGATCACCCTCTGCTCGCCGGCTTCCTTGGCGGCGCGGGCCTCGCGGATAGCAGAGGCGATGGCATGGGCGCTCTCGGGGGCGGGGATGATGCCCTCGCCGCGGGCAAAGAGAGTAGCGGCCTCAAAGGATTCCAGCTGCGGGATGTCTACGGCGTCGATAAGGCCGTCGGCCTTCAGGCGGCTCACTACGGCTCCGGCGCCATGGTAGCGGAGGCCGCCGGCATGGATGTTGGCCGGGGCAAAGGAGTGGCCGAGCGTGAGCATCGGGATGAGGGGGGTGTAGCCGGCCTCGTCGCCGAAGTCGTAGCGCATGACGCCCTTGGTGAGCTTGGGGCATGAAGCGGGCTCGGCGGCGATGAAGCGGGTGGAGCGCTCGCCGCTGAAGTTGTGGCGCAGGAAGGGGAATGAGATGCCGGAGAAGTTGGAGCCGCCGCCGAAGCATCCGATCACCACGTCGGGATATTCGCCGGCCATCTCCATCTGCTTCTCAGCCTCAAGGCCGATAACGGTCTGATGGAGCGCTACATGATTGAGCACCGAGCCGAGGGCATATTTGCAGTTGGGGGTCTGCATGGCGAGCTCTACGGCCTCGGAGATGGCAGTGCCGAGCGAGCCCTGATAGTTGGGGTGGGCCGTGATGATGTCGCGGCCGGCGCGGGTCGACATCGAGGGTGAAGCGATGACCTCAGCGCCATAAGTCTGCATGATAGAGCGGCGATAAGGCTTCTGATTATAGGAAATCTTTACCATATAGACGGCCAGGTCGAGGCCCATCATCTTGGCGGCCAGAGAGAGGGCCGCGCCCCATTGGCCGGCGCCGGTCTCGGTGGTGATGTTGGTGATGCCCTGCTTCTTGCAGTAGTAGGCCTGGGGGATGGCCGAATTAAGCTTGTGGGAGCCCACGGGGCTTACGCTCTCATTCTTGAAATAGATATGGGCGGGGGTGTCGAGCAGCTTCTCGAGGCCACGGGCGCGGACCAGAGGTGTGGGCCTCCAGATCTTGTAGAGGTCCCTGACCGGCTCGGGGATTTCGATCCAGGGGTCGGTGGTGTTGACCTCAAGGCGAGATGCCTCCTCGCTGAAGAGGGGCATGAAGTCTTCGGCTGTGAGGGGCTGATGAGTGACCGGATTGAGATAGGGTGCCGGCTTGACGGGCATCGAAGGGATGATGTTAAACCATGCTTCGGGAATGTCTTTTTCCTGAAGGATAAATTTCTTTGACTCTGACATAGCAGGGCGGGGATTAAGTGAAAGGGTGATATTAATTGATGGCCCGGGCGCTCAGCGCCTCCTGATAGCGGCGGGCGTTGAGGCGGTGGGTCTGATAATCAGATGCAAAGTCGTGATAGCCCGAGAAGTCGGGACGGGCACACATATAGAGGTAGTCGCCTTGGGGCGCATTAAGGACGGCATCTATCGAAGCGGCTGCGGGGATGCGGATCGGTCCCGGGGGAAGGCCGGCGTTGAGATAGGTGTTGTAAGGCGATGGGGTGGCCAGATGGCGTCCGCGGACACGGCGGAGGTTCCAGTCTCCTACGGCAAACTTCACGGTGGGGTCAGCCTGAAGGCGCATGCCCCGATTGAGGCGATTGAGATAGAGGCGGGCTATCTTGGGATACTCGTCGAGCTTGTTGCTCTCCTCCTCGACGATGGATGCTATCGTGGCCACCTCCTCGGGCGAGAGGCCGAGGGCCGAGGCCTTGGCGCGGCGCTCATCGGTCCAGAAGGCATCGTGATAGTCGAGCAGGCGATCTACCATGGCATAGGCCTCCGATGTCCAGTAAAATTCATAAGTGTCGGGGAGGAAGGCTGCCGGATATTCGGGCGCCTCGAAGCCGCGGGCCGCGAGGACAGAGTCGGCGGCGGCGGAGAAAGCGGCTGAGTCACACTCCATCTTCAGCCCCACCCGGGCCGCGAGTTGGCTGAAGGTCCGCAGGTTGTGGAAGGTAAAGTTGATGGGAGTCTGGCGTCCCTTGGCGAGCCTGCGGGCCGTGGTGATGGCTTTTTGCCCCGGCTCGATGCGGTAGGCGCCGCGCGCCTTGGCCGGATCGCCCCCCTGGAGCTTCCATAGGGAGGCCACCCGCGAGCCCTCCTTCTCGCCTAAAGCCGAGCGCAAGGAGTCGGCCACGGCCTCGGAGGAGGCATGGCGGGGGATAAATAGCCATGCGGCATCGCCGCTGTGGCTGCTCAGAAGATATGTAGCCGCAATGGCAACGACGGCGATAATAGCAACGGATGCTATGGCAAAGGCGGCAGCATGGCGCCGCAGGAATGTGAGTCTCATTTCACCTGCAAAGGTAATCAAAAAAATGCGCCCGCGCCTACAGTTTCTCACTCATTCCTATGGATAAAATTAAATTTCATCATGTAGAGATTACTGCTCCGACGGGAAAAAAGGCTCCGCGCCTCGGGGTGGGGCGCGGAGCGTAGGGGTATCGTGGCTGTCGGCTCTGACTCCGGCAGTCTGTCGCTGATGAGGGGCCTTACTTTTTGGCGGCGTCGGCGGCGCGGAGCATCTCTTCTACGGCGGTGCGGAGCTGGGCGTCGTCGCCTGAGATCTGCTGCTCGGGGGTGTTGTAGACTTCGATATCGGGCTTAAGCTCGAGGTTTTCGAGCCAGCGGCCCTGGAGGTCTTTCATGCCCACCTGGGGAATACCGAATGTGATGGTCGGGTCAATCTGATTTTCCCACCAGACGGCGGTCATCGTGCCGGGGACGGGGGCTCCGATCACTTTGCCCAGTCCGAGGGCCTGATAGGTGTAGGGGAAGCCGTGGGCATTGGAGTAATTGTCTTCGCAGACGAGGACACAAGAGGGCTTGGTCCACTGCCAGAAGGGGTCTTGACCGATATATTGACCGCGGGGCTCGAAGGTGGCGAATTTTTTGCCCGAGAGGAGGATGGCGAGGTCTTCGTGGAGCCAGCCGCCGCCGTTGTGGCGGGTGTCGATGACTATGGCGTCGGCATTCCGGTAGCGGCCCAGGAGCTCGCTGAAAGTCTTGCGAAACGACTCGGAGTCCATGCCCTGGATGTGGATATAGCCCACGCGGCCGCCCGAGAGGGAGTCGACAAAGGCGCGGTTGCGCTCCACCCAGCGGTTGTAGAGGAGCGAGGAGCGCTGACCTGATGAGCCGGCGGTGATCTGCCGGCGCGAGGAGGCTCCGGTGGTGGCGTCGGTGACGGTGAGCATCACCTTGCGTCCGCTCTTGCCTGCCAGGAGGGGATAATAGTCCTGACCGGCGATGACGGGCTGGCCGTCGATGGCGGTGATGATGTCGCCGGGACGGATGCCCACCTTGGTCTTATCCATCGGCCCCATCTCTACAACCTCCTTGACCTTCAGGCCATTGCCCGTGTAGGTCTCATCCCATATGGCTCCGAGCCATGCCGTGGCGGGGGTGGAGGTGTTGGCCATATTGCCATAGAAGCGGGCGCCGGTGTGGGAGCCGTTGAGCTCGCCGAGCATCTCGGAGAGGAGCTCCTGGAAGTCATAATTGTTGTTGATGTGGGGGAGGAAGCGTGAATAAGCATCGAGATAGCCCTGCCAGTCGATGCCGTGGATCTCGGGGTCATAGAATTTGTCCTTGACCTGGCGCCAGGCATGGTTGAGGATATATTCGCGCTCCTCGGCGGGGCGGTAGGTGAAGTCGGCGGCATAGTCGATATTCTTGATATCCTTGCTCTTGAGGTCGAGCTTCTTGATGCCGGAGCCTGAAGCGAGATAGATATTGTCGATCTTGGCGTCGGGGACAAACTCGCCGTAGCCCGAGCCCTTGAAGAGGATTCTGGATGAGCGGTCGTCGAGGTCGTGGACCCAGAGGTCGCTTCCGCTCTCGAAAGAGGCGTTGTAATATAGCTTGCGGCCGTCGGCCGAGAGGACGAAATCGCCTAAGAAGGAGCTGTTGGGCGTGATGCAGGCTACCCTGTTGTCGCGGTGTGCGAGGTCAAAAGTCAGAGGCTTTACGCCCTTGTCGTCGGTCTCTTTTTTGGAGTCTTTCTTGCCGCCTTTTTTCTTGGCGTCTTTGGAGTCGTCGGAGCTCTTGTCGTCAGAGTCTTTCTTGGCTTCGTCGGCGAGCTCGCGCTCCTCCTTGCTCAGGCGCCAGTTGTCCCAGGCTTCGCCGTCGAAAAACATGATATAGACATCGCTCTCCGAGCCCCACGAACCGTGGGATCGGAAGCCCCGGCGGTCAGATGTCCATGTCATGGCCTTGCCGTCGAGCACCCATTTGGGATTGTCGTCGGAATATCCCGAGCGGGTCAGATTGGTCATCTCGCCGGAGCCGTCGGCCTTGACCAGGACGATGTCGGTATTGTTCCATCCGCCATGATCGAAATATTTGGCGAGAAACCAGCGGGAGTCGGGGCTCCAGGCATAAGTCTGGTCGCCGTCGGTATAAGAATAGTTATACTTTGCGGGGAGGACGGTGCGTATCTCCTTGGAGGCGAGGTTATAGACGCAGAGCTCGGTGCGGTCGCGCAGGAAGGCTATCTCCTTGCCGTCGGGTGAGAATTTGGGCTGGAAGGCATTCTGCTCGATTACGATGAGGGGCTCCTCCTTGATGTCGGTGGCATAGGTGAAATGCTTGTCGTCGTCGTTGACGAGCGAAGCGCGGTAGATGCCCCAGCGGCCATCGCGCTCGGCTGAGTAGATGAGCGAGCGGCCGTCGGGGGCGAAGTCGACGTTGCGCTCCTGCTCGGGAGTGTTGGTGATCCGGCGGGTGGTGGTGTAGTCGGCAGATGTCACGTAGACGTCGCCGTGGTTGATGAAGGCAATCTCCTTCCCCTTCTCGTTGAGGGCGATGGCGCGGGCGCCGAAGCGGTTGGTGGTCATTACGGAGTCAACGTCGGCCCGGTCGGTGGTGACACTTACGGCCACCTTGGCGGGCTTGGCTCCGGGAGCTGTGGAGAGGGTATATATCTCGCCGTCCCAGAAGAAGGCGAGGGTCTTGCCGTCGGCCGAGGCGGTCAGATGGCGCACGGGGTGGAGCTTGAAGTCGGTCAGCGCCGTCGGGTCGGCGCCGTCGAGGGTGGCGCGGGCAACGTTGAAGGTGCCGTCTTGCTCGGTCAGATAATAGAAACTCTTGCCGTCGGGGGCCCAGACGGGGTTGCGGTCTTCGCCGCGGAAGGTGGTGAGCTTGGTGAAGCGGCGGTCTGCGGCGGGGAGGTTAGCTCCGGTTGCCATCCAGATGTCGCGTGTGATAGAGCTGACGTGGTGTTTGCGCAGGGGGTCTTCATAGCCCTTCTTGTCGTGGTAGAGGAGGGTGGATCCGTCGGGGCTCACGCTGATATCCTCCATGGGGAGGGAGGAGTAGAGGACGGGGCGGGCGCCGGGAGTGGAGAGATCGAGTGAATAGACCTGCGGAAACTGGCTCGAGGGGAAAAGGATAGCCTGCCCGTCGGGCTCGATGGCCGAAGAGAAGAGGATAGTCTGCGGGTTGAGGAATGTGATGGGTGTCTCCGAGGCGGTGTTGGTGGTAAGGCGTCGGGGAGCACCGCCGGCAACGCTTACTTCAAAGAGGTCCATATTGCCGAAGCGGTCGGAGGCAAAGACGATAGTCCGGCCGTCGGGGCTCCAGACGGGCCTTGTGTCAAAAGCGGAATTAGAAGTTAGCTGTCGGGCGGCGCCTCCTCCGGCAGGCACCGTGAAGATGTCGCCTTTATAGGTGAAGGCAATGGTCTTGCCATCGGGCGAGATTGCCGGATAGCGCATCCAGAGAGGCGAAGCGTCGGCGCCCCAGGCCGAGAGGGCGGTGAGGGCGCAGAGAGCGGAAAAGATTTGTTTGAGCTTCATGAAGCGTCGTGTGTGATGATAATTGTTTATGGTTGCAAAGGTAGTGATAATTAGCGAGAATAAGAGCCTGTCCCGTAACATATATTCCGGGACAGGCTCAGAAAGAAGGGGAGTCCCTTTGTGAGAGACTCCCCTTCGCTTAAATATAAGCAGATTGGAAAAGTGCTTGATCAGTTGACAGCGGAAATCTGGAGCTCGGAGGCGTTCCAGTAAGCACCGTTGACTTCGTTGAGGGCACCGGCCTTCGACTTGATGACGCAGAAGCGGATATACTTGAAGGGCTCAGCCGACTTGAAGGGACCCCAGTGGCCTTTGACAGCGCCGCCGGTGAGGACGGAAAGCATGTCTTCAACCTTTTCGAGGAGGGTCCAGTCCTGACCGTCGTTTGACACGTAGAGATGTACGATGTCGGGTGCGCCATTGTTGTTGTTGGAGCGGGTGGTCAGATCAAAGGTGAAGCCTGTCAGAGGCGAAGCGAGGTTAAACTGGATGTAGGAGCCGTAGACGGGGTCGTGGGTGGTGGCGGTGGCGGCAGCGCTCCAGGTGGAGTGGAAGAATGTGCCGGTGTTGCCGTCGAAGAGAGCTTCGAGGGAGCCTTCGGTGGGCTCGACGTCGTTGGCGGAGTAGGAGCTGATGAGCGACACTTCAAAGCCGAGGTAGGAGATGGCCTTGGCAGGATCGATGTCGATGTTTACGCCGCTGATGGAGGTGAGCTTGAGGGGCAGGGCCACGGGGGAGTAGGGGAGCTTGGTGCCGTCGATAGTGATATTGATGACATGCTCAGTGGCGCCCTTGGGGAAGGTGAAGGTCTGTTCGGGGCCGGTGATGCCGCTGTAGATAGCGGGATCCATGAGGGCGAAGGAGGTGCGGTTGGCGGTGTTGTAAGCCTCGAGGCCTTCTTCGTCGATGGCGACGGTGTAGGTGAGATCCCACTTGTTTTCAACGGGGAGGGTCACCTTTACAGGGACAGTGATGGTCTTGCCGGCATCAGCGGGGCTGAGCACCTCGGCATCCATTCCTGCGGGAGAGAAAGCGAGTTTGGGCTCGTTGTAGTTGGGCAGGAGGAAGAGGTAGCGGCCTTCGTCGTTGACCGTAGCGCCCTCAGCCTTTATCTCGAGGGGGATAACGGCGGTCTGGGTGTAGGGGAGGGTCTGGAGGAAGTCGTTGACCTTCTCGGGGATGACGGTAATATCCCAGAGGCGATAGTCTTCGTCGCCGAAGTCAAAGGACACGCTCTGAGTGCCGGGAGTATTGAAGTAGTAGCAGTCGGAGGGGACGCGAGAGTAGTAGGTGAAGCCATAGTCAGTGGCATAGGCATCAAACTCAGCCTCGGTCATGACGCCTACGGTTGTGGGAACGACCTTCTCGGGTTCCCATCCGCCCTTGAGGACATTGATGGTATAGGTCTGAGTGGCCTCGGTGGAGTAGAGCTCGAGGTTAGTCTGGCCGTCCTCCTTGAATTTTACTACGGCACGGTACTTCTCGGGGTAGCGCTCGGGGTGGTCGCTGTCACAAGAGATGAGAGCGCCGGAGCCGAGAGCCAGTGAGAGGGCAGCCGTGGCCATTATGATGATTTTCTTCATGAGAAATCTGAGTGTTTAAAGCTATTGGTAATAAATTGAGGGAAGAAGGCTTAGAAGCCGGGAGCCTGGACGAGGCGGGGGTTACGGGCGAGCTCGTGATACCAGATGGGATATACATAGAGCTTGCGGCCCCAGGTGTAGGGGAAGTTGAGGGGCATGGGCTGGTTGAACTCCTCGAAGGTGGGAGCTTCGACCTGAGCGTTGAGGACCACGCGCTTGCCATAGCCGAGCTGCTGCTCGCCGATGACCCAGCGACGGATGTCGAAGTAGCGGTTGCTCTCATGCCAGAGCTCTACGAAGCGCTCGTTGCGCACCCAGTCTACGATCGACATGCCGCTCTGCGACACCATAGCGGGGGTGAGGGCGGGGATGCCGGCACGCTCGCGGATGGGGTTGAGGTAGTTGCAGGCCTCCTGTACATTGCCCTTCTCGGCATAGCACTCGGCGATGTTGAGATAGAGCTCCGCCAGGCGCATGATGGGATAGGTGGCGGTGCTGTAGAGGTTGCTGGAGCCGTTGATGTTGAAGTAGGCGGCGGGGTGGAGCCACTTCTGGACGAGGAAGCCCGAGGGGCAGAAGTCGCGGTTGTAGAGCGAGGGAGCGTAGCCCTGAGCTTCGGGGTCGCGCATGTTGAGCACCAGGGGCTCCTTGTTGTCCACGACGCGGCTGCCGTAGTCGCCGCCGTCAAATGCGAGCCATGCATAGAAGCGGGGCTCACGGTTGGTGCAGAGCTTGATGATCGAGGAGCGCTTGCCGCGGAGGCCGGCCGAGGTATACCACTGGTCTTCTTCGAAGAAGTTGGGGTCGTTTTCGGGGAGGTAGCCGTCGACGGTGTAGAAGTGCTCGATGGTGTAGACAGAAGCGCCTATGCCCTGCCAGTGATCATAGTAGGTGCCATTGTTTTTCTTGACGATGCGGTGGGGCAGACGGGCCGAGAGGGAAGCGCCCTGGATGCCTTCGGAGGATGAGAAGATGATCTCGCGGTTGCCTTCGTTCTCACGGGTGGTGTTGAGGTAGCGCATGAGCATCACCTTCTGCTTGAAGCCTTCGGGAGCGTCGAAGGGCACGTAGGGGAGCTCGAGGTCATTGGCGTGATAGTGGGTGGTGTCGTTATAGAGCTCGCGGTTGCCGGCGCCTTCAGCGAGGGCGAGGGCTTCGAGGTTGGCGGCGAGGGCCTTGTCCCACTTGGTGGCATCATAGGAGGTGGAGACGAGGGTGTTGCCGTAGTCGGGAGTGCCGAGCTCGGCGTCGGCGGGAGTGGTCACGCCATCCTTGTTGCGCCACATGGGGGTGGGGAACTTGCCGTTCCAGAGGGGAGAAGCGGCATAGAGGCGGATTTTGCCGATGACCGACTTACAGATGGTGGAGGTGGCGCGGCCGATTTCCGACTCCTGGCGTACAGCGGGGAGGTCTTTGGCTGCCTCTTCCATCTCGTGGCAGATATATTCCACGCAGTAGTCGAAGTGGGAGCGACCGGGGAAGGACTCGATGGAAGCATCCATGGGAAGGAGCTTGCGGGTGATGGGTATAGGACCGTAGCGGCGGAGGAGGCTCCAGTGGTAGAAGGCCTTGAGGAAGCGGGTCTCGGCGAGCCACATGTTCATCTCGCTCTCGGAAGCGACGTTAAATTCGCGGCCTACGGTATTGAGCTTATCCTCAAACTGGAGGCACTGGCCGATGGCGGTGTACCAGCGGTTCCACTGGTCGGAGATACCTACGGTACCCGACTGGGTGTTCTGGAGAGTGCCGCGGAGCACGGAGTTGTCGTTGTTCCAGGTGAAGGGCATGAAATACTCGTCGGTGGTGGAGTTGACCTCCTGGAGGTAGCCGATGGTATAGTCGTTGTTGGCGATGCCGACAAGACCGTTGTAGCAGGAGTGGAGATAGCCTTTGGCACGGTCGTAGGTCTTCATCGCGTCATCGGCGGTGGGGACCTCGGGCGGCACTACATCGAGGTAGTTGCAGGAGGCAACGCCGGCCATGGCTGCAAGGACAGCAGCCATCGACACGGTCTTAAGTATATTTTTGAATTTCATCTTGTATTATTCGGTATAAGATGGTGATAAAGAAAGAGAGGGAGGCTTAGATATGGAGCTGGACACCTACGTTGACAGTCTTCTGCATGGGGTAGCTGTTCCATGAGCCGAGCTCGGGATCCCACAGCTTGAACTTGGAGAAGCGTACGAGGTTGACGCCGTTGACAAATACGCGGCCATACTTAAACGACCAGCCGAGCTCAATGTTGCGCAGACGGAGGAATGAGCCGTCGCGGAGCCAGTAGGAAGAAGCCTGATTATTGTTGGCGATATCGGTGTTGGCAGCGCCCAGACGGGGATACTCGGCATCGAAATTGCCCTTCTCTTCGCTAAAGTAGTTGTCGGCAATCCACTGGAGGACGTTCTTGTCGCAGGTGGCGATACCCTCCTGGAAGGGATCCATGCCGCTCATCATAAACTTGCGCTTGGCTGCGCCGGTAAACTGGAAGCCGAAGTCAAACTTCTTCCAGTTGACAGTGCCTCCGAAGCCGTAGTTGATCATAGGAGTGCCGTTTTCCTCGGTGAGGAGGGTGCGGTCCTGAGAGTTGATGACACCGTCGCCGTTGATGTCGCGATATTTGATATCGCCGACCATTACGATAGAGCCGAGGTCCTGACGGGGCGAATTGTCAATCTCTTCCTGAGTCTTGAAGAGACCTTCAGCGATGTAGCCAAACATGGAGTTAAGACGGATGCCTTCGGTGGCTTCAGGCACCCAAGCCTCTTCGTAGTAAGGGATGTCGCGCTTCAGCACCTTGTTCTTGGCATAGGTAAATGTGCCGTTGACAGTGAATGAGAGGTCTTCAGAGAGGCGACGGGAGTAGGAGGCCGAGAACTCGACACCCTGGTTGTCCATCGTGCCGACGTTGGAGTAAGGCTTCAGTTCGCCGTAAGCGAGCGACTGGGGCCATGCCTGACGCTGGAGGAAGATGTCATAGCGGTGCTCGAAGAAGTAGTCGGCAGTAATCTGGAGGTCGTTGAAGAGAGTGAAGTCAATACCGACGTCGAGCTTACGGGATTTCTCCCAGCCGATACCCGACATAGCGAGATAGGTCATCAAGGGACCGCCGCCACCCTGATAGTAGCCGTAGCCGGGGCCGGCGCTCCAGGTCAGATAGCCGATGTTATTGTCCTTGATCTGGTCAAGATAGAGGAAGTGGTTGCCGGTAAGGTCGTCGGAGCCGGTCAGACCATAAGAGGCGCGGAGCTTGAGGTGGTTGACCACGGGGGAGATAGGCTCAAAGAACTTCTCAGAGGAGACAACCCAGCCGATAGAAGCAGCGGGGAAGAAGCCGAAGCGGTCTTTCTTGGCCAGACGCTCGGTGCCGTTGTAACCGAAGTTAAACTCGGCGAGGTAGCGGTGACCGTAGTCATAAGTCACGCGGCCTGATACGCCCTGGTTGCGGTTGGGGAGGATGCCGCCGCGATATTCGCGCATGCGGTAGAGCACCATGGCGGAGAGATGGTTCTGAGCGAAGGAGCGGGCCCAGTTGATGTTGCCCTGGAACTCGAAAGTGTTGTCAGAGCCTTTTGACTCATCGGAGGTGGAGATGTAGTCGGAGCCGTCGGTGTTTACGATACGGCTGGTCCATGCGCCGCCATAGGGGTCGGAGGGATCATACTGATCGAGTACGTAGAGGTGGGGCGTAATCTTACGGGTAAAGGAGGAGCTTGCCCAGTTCTTGAAGTTAACCCAAGCGTGGAGCGAGAGGCCCTTGGTGATCATGTCGAGCTCCTGGTCGAGCTTGAGCACGGTGTTGATGGTGTTCTCGTTCATCTGCTTGTAGGTGGTGTTGAGCATCACGTAGGGGGGATTGGTGTTGAAGCCGCCTACGGTGGGCTCGTAAGTACCATACTTGATATGGTTGAGGGGACCTTCATCGGTGGGGAATGTGGGGGGAGCCATCACCGCGGGAGTGGTGTAGAGCTGATTGAAGAGGTTGGCAGCCGATGTGTTGGGGCCGGTCTTCTGACGGATCTGGGCGTTCATGTTGAGCGTCACAGTCGTCGTGGGGGTCACCTTGATGGAGGTGTTGTTCTGGAAGGTGTAGTTGTAGATATTGATGTTGTTGTTCCAGGAATAGAACTTCTTGGAGTTGAGGATACCGTCTTCGTGCTGGATATCGAGGGCAACATAATACTTAACCTTGGAGCCACCACCGTTGATTGAGATGTTGGCCTTCTGGCGCATAGCCATATTCTTGAAGAGGACATCCTTCCAGTCCACATTGGGGTAGACATAGGGGTTGAGGCCTGCGATGGTGTTCTGGATGCGCTCCTCGGAGTAGCGGGGAGTGACACCGGGGGTGCGGGCTTCCTGAGCCTCGTTGCGCAGACGCATGAAGGTCGGGCCGTCGACAAAGTCGGGGAACTGGTCAACGAAGTTGAAAGCGTTCTGCACCTGGGCCGAAATCTGGGTCTTGGTGTTGTAGTCGCCGCCCTTGGTCTTGACGATCATCACACCGTTAGCGCCGCGGGCACCGTAGATAGCGGTAGCGGATGCATCCTTAAGGATAGAGAAGCTCTCGATGTTTTCGGCGGGTACGTAGTCAAGGTCGTTTGCAGAGATTTCTACGTCGTCGAGGAGGATGAGAGGCTTGGTGCGGCCGCCGAAGGTGGAGATACCGCGGATATAGAAGTCAGCGCCGGAGCCGGGCTCGCCCGAAGTCTGCTGGGCGATGATACCGGGCATCTTGCCGGCGAGGGCTGTAGAGAGAGTGGTGGCGGGCATGCGGAGGTTTTCGCCGGATACAGAAGCGATAGCGCCGGTCACGGAGACCTTTTTCTGAGTGCCGGAACCAACGACAACAACCTCGTCGAGAGTGTTTTCTTCACCGGCCATCTGGACCTCTACATATGAGAGATCGTCGACAGGCACCTTCTTGCTCTTATAGCCGATATAAGAGACGAGGAGGACTGCCTTGCGGCCGCTAACATTGATGGAGAAGTTACCGTCGATGTCGGTGATGGTGACAGCATTCTTGTCGCCTTCGACCTGCACGGTGGCGCCGATGAGGGGCTCACCGTCCTGACCGTCGGTAACGACACCGGTGATTGTCCGCTTGGCGTCGGTGGCCTTGGCCTGCGGCGCTTCGGCGGGGCTCTCAGCAGCGCTGAGGGCGACCGGAGTCAGGAGCGACATGGCGATGACGCCCGTGAGGGCATAACGCCATGGGAAAAAGACTTTTCTCATTCTGAAATATTTAGTGATAGATTTATTAGTTTTTCAGGGAAGGGTAAGATGTGGGGGAAATCAGTGAGAGAGGGGCTGATGGTGGTAGATTTAAGGAGCGGGCGCCCGAGCTCTTTTCCCGCCTCAGGAGCGGGCTTGCGAGTGGGGGGCCGACCGCCGGAGACTCCGCTGAGGGAGCCTGACGGTCCGGGAGGGGCCAATGATGGCCGTGAGGGGAGACGGTGACGGTTTTAGACAAGGCCAATAGACGCGTGTTAATCCCCTGCATTTCAGTGTGATGCGATAAATCAAACTGTGATGAGGGGCGTAGGCGCGCAAATTGTCTACAAATATACGCAAAAGTAGCCAAATAAAATGCAATGCCAAATGTTAAATTCTTCATTTTTTCCTATTGTTGGCATTTTTTTAACAATAATATGTTAAAATGGATGAAAAGATTTAACACTTGTCCCGGGCTTATCCGGCCGGCGAAATCAGAGGGCCGAGGGCCACAATGTAGGGTCGCGGCATACCGCGACCGGGCCGCCAAATCATTTATTCATTGCGAAAAAGGGGGATAATATCATGATTTATCATGTTTTTATCTTGATTAATCATGATTTATCATGGAAAGGAGATGGAGGCCCAAAAGTTATCCTACAATTGACCGGAGGATGCTTATATCCCTAAGATCCCGGGGGTGGCATCAGCCAGGGAGGAGAGCACCACATCGGCCAGGGGAGCTATGCGCCCGGCGGGGAAGGTGGTGGCCAGCCCTATGACCCGGGCGCCGGCGGCGCGCCCGGCCTGGAGTCCCTGGATGGAGTCTTCAAAGACCAGAGAGCCCCGGGGGTCGACTCCCAGCGCTTCGGCGGCCATAAGATAACCCTGAGGGTCGGGCTTGGAGCGTGAGACCATAGAGCCGTCGATAATCACGTCGAAGAGCGGGCGCAGCTCGGGGTGCTGGGCGAAGAGATAATCCATCTTGACCGAGTCGGAGCTGGTGACAAGGGCCGTGGCCGCCCCCCGGGAGCGGAGCATGGCGATGGTGTCAAACACACCCGGCATGACCGGATAGACCATCGACTGCTCAAAATCGTGGATGGCCTCAACCACCTTCGGGCGATCCTCCACGCTATAATTGCCGAGGATGCGCGTGAGGGTCATCCCCTTGATAGAGAAGGCATAATTGGGGTCGCCGGTCGGAAACCGCCGCTCCATATCTGTCCAGAAGACAGTGTAGAGACTCTCGGAGTCGACAATCACGCCGTCGAGGTCAAAAAGGGCTCCAAAACGTTTCATTACTTTCGATTGTTAAAGAATATGGCGCAAATTTACATAAAAAAGCGGTAACTTTGCGCTTGGCCCCGCCTCACCATCCATTCATCCCGCGCCTTATGACCGACTCCTCACCATCATCATCCACCGCCCCCTCATCACCCCCCAAGGCCCCCGCATCATCATCGCCCCTGACCTTAGGGACCAACTCCATCTCGCGCCTGCTGGTCCAGTATTCGGTGCCGGCCATAATA
>CAZAUV010000050.1:0-15026 GCA_964488335.1 uncultured Bacteroides sp. | reverse complement strand
TTTTTTAGTTTCCATACTAAATAAAAAAGCCGCTCGTAAGCGGCCTATTCCCTGCAAGAAAGCAGGGCGTTGCTTTTCTGATGCAAAGATAATATTTTTTTCTCATCTATGTAATGGTTAAATGAAATATTGAGAAAAAAGTTACAATTTTTTACAGCTGTGCGGGATATTTCCCGGTCGCCCCCGACCGCGCCCTTCGGGATGGGGGGGCGGCGATGCCGGCGACCCTACAATCCTCCTGCCTGCGCCACAAATATTACCCTTGGCGGGCGGGGTCGCAATATATCGCGACCCTACAATCGGGCCGAATAACGCGGATGCCCGTTTGACAACGACCTCAATGTAGGGTCGCGATACATTGCGACCCCGGCGACTTGAGGGATCAGCGGGGGTTGAGGATGGCGGCGACGCGGGGAAGGTCGCGCTCGAAGATCTGGAGGCTTACACCGCCGGCGGGGGCGGGGACGGGTGCGTAGAGGGTGGAGAGCTCGCCGGCGAGCGATGCGGCGATACCGGCGTCGGCCAGGATGTCGCGGGCAATGGCGGCTTCGGCCAGGGTGGAATATGTGCGGTAAGTGATGATATTGTCGTCCATGGGATCGGTATAGAAAAAAGAGCTGCCGAGAGGCATCCCTGCAAGATGGGAGGCTTCTCGGCAGCAGTGATTTTACGATGTTATCGGCCGATGGCGATCTTGACAGCGGAGCCGTCGGCGCGGAGGCTGATATAGATGCCGGGGAGGGCTGAGGCGCGGGTCACGCGTCGGCCCTGAAGGTCAAAGAGGGCCACTTCGGGCGACGGGCCCGCTACGGTGACATCCTCGATGCCGGAGGTCGACACGAGGATGAGAGGTATGTCGTAGCTCACACCGTCGGTCAGATCATGGCTGTTGGCCGCGGGGACGCCCTTCCAGGCGTTGTTGTAGATGATGCGGAGGCGGGCCTCGCCGGGGGCAATGGTGTCGGGGACAGTTACCTCATGGCGGATGGAGAGCACGGTGGCATAATTGGCCAAGACGTCGTCCCACTCCTTGGCCGTACCGGGGGTGTCGCCATAGACTGCCACGGGCTCCCATGCGGCTTTTCCGCTCCAGTCAGAGAAGATTGAGGCGGTGTTGTAGCGGAGGTCCTGATAAGGCTTCTCCGTCGACTCCGGGCCGGCGCGATAGCCTTCGAGGGCGAGGATAAATGAAGAGCCTACTTCGGCGGTGATGGTGGCATCTACATTTGTATGGAAGGTGGCGGGAGCCTGATTATACTTCACGTCAATATCGGCCTTGGCGCCCTGAGAGAAGATATTCTCTACGTAAGTCATCTTATCCTTATGAAGAGAGCCGGAGGGATAGGTGTAAAGGATCGAAGGCAGATTAGGCTCGCCATTATCGTCGAGCGCGTCGAGCACCATCACGGGGATATCGTAGGCCACGCCTTCGAAGATATTCTGAGCGTTGGGGTCGCCATAGGGTCGCCAGGCGTTCTGGTAGATGACGCGGATGCGGGTCAGGCCCGTCGGGGCGTCGGCAGGGATAGCGATGTCGCGCTTGATGGCCATGACAAGGCTGTAGTTGGCAGCGGTAGAGGAGCCCTTGAAGCTATTGCCGATATTCTCAATGAGGTCAAAAGCGCGCGACTGATACCAGTCGGAGTAGAGCGACGCTATGTTGTAGCGCAGGTCTTGATAGACCTTGCTGCTGCTCTCGGGGCCGGCCGGATTGGCAACGAGCGAGAGTCGGAACGACGAGCCTTTATGGGCACGGATGGTGTCGGTAAGGAGAGTGTAGACCGAGTCGGGGCACTCATGGGCCACTACCGCAATGTCGGTGGCGGCGCCGGTGGTGGAGATAGAGCCTACAAAGGCCATCTTATCCTTGTGGAGCGAACCGGCGGGAGCGATATAGTCGTCCTCCACCGGGGGCACAATCCTGAGGGTAAGGTCGTAGACATAACCGGAGGCGACCGGCTCGGCGGGGTCGATTGCCGACGATGTCTCGTCGAGGATCACGCGCACGGGGTAAGACGCGCCGCTCTCGAGGAGGGTGTCGGCCACTATCCAGCGGCCTTCGCCGGCGGCCTCAATCATCTCTCCGGGCTCAAAGACGCCATTTCCGTCGCGGTCAATAAAGGCGGCGAGGCTCATCGCAGAGGCGCCGGGGCCGGCGATGGTGGCTGCGATGGTCAGGGGGGTGTCACAGGAGGCGGCGATGGCATTGTCGGAGAGGTCGACCCTGACATCTTCGGGGGTCGAAGATGAGGTGTAGGCAAGGTCGTTGCCGCGCGAGCCGGTGGTGGTCAGGGCGCTCAGGTAGGTGTCGGGATTGGGGGCTCCGGCGGAGGGCCCGGTGCGACGGCCTGCCGTGGGCGTAATCCTTAGCTTGTTGGCATATTTGAAGCCGTTGCCGATATATATCGAGGAATAGCAGTTGATGCCGCAGGAGGCGGTGCCGATGCCTTTCTCGGCGGCATCGAAATGGAGGATTGTCTCGGGGCGGCGTATGATGTCAAAGGCATGATCCTTATACATCAGGTCGAGGTCGGTGAAGTGGAGGGCCGAGAAAGATGTAGGGCCCTCGGTCTCCACTTTAAGGGAGTGGCCGGTGGAATTGGAGAGGGTCACGAAACGGAGGTCTTCGCGATTGCCCATGCTCTGGGGCTTGACATTAAACTCATAGAAGTCGTCGACCGTGGCCGAATAGAGGCCGAGGTCGGAGCCGGAGCATCGGTCGGGCCAGTTTTCCAGCGGGCCGCGGGCGTAATAATCGACCTGCTCGAAGCCGGGGACAAGGCCCATGGAGTAGCCGAGACGGTCGGTGTTGGATGATGTAGACTTATATTGCGACTCGAGGTCGATGCGCCCGTCGGAATAGATGGTATAGGTCGAGGTGATGTCGGCTCGGCCTGACGCGTTGGTGGCGAAGGAGAGCACTATCGCGCGGCATGAGCCATCGGCTTCTTCGCCTATCTTCCGCAGGGCTATGCCATTGTTGATGTTGGTATTGGAGGGGGCGGTGGAAGGCGGATTGCCGGAATAGGGCGAGTCATTTTCGATCCAGCGGATCACGTCGGGCTGCAGACCGAGGTCTTTGTGGATAAACTCAAAGCCATCGACCTTGAGCGATGAGAGTACACCGTCGGGGGTGAAGGCATAGGCAAATCCATCGCCGATGACGCGGATGGGGTTGGAGCCGCGGACCCGCAGCGAGGGCTCGAGGGCTTCGGTGTCGATGCTGTCCATCGGAGCGCGCTCCTTGACGGTAAACTGAGCCGCGGCGACTACGTGGCCGGCCTCGGCCCAGGGCCGGGGATTGCGGAGACGGGCCTCCACGCTGACGAGGTATTCAGCGGGATCGTCGTCGGGGACATCGCTTGAGAAAGTCTTCAGATATCCCTTGCCGCCTGCCTGAAGGGAGAGGTCGGTGGTGCCGCTCTCGACAGTGACGCCGTCGCGAAGGAGGGCCCATGAGAAGTAGAGGGAATCGGTCGGCAGGAAAGGATAGTTGTTTTCGACTCTCACCGACTTGCGAGAGGCGACATAAGACAGGAAGTCGATATTCTGATAGACGCGCTTCACCTCGGCGAGCTTGGCCGAGGGGCGACGGTCGGGGCCTACCACGCCGTTGCTCATGAAGTTGCCCTGATGGGGGCCGGGGAAATCATAGCCGGTGAAATAGGCGCGGAGGTTGCCGCTCTTGATATCGTCGGGGTGGTAGATGGCCTGGTCAACCCAGTCCCAGATACATCCGCCGATGGTGCGGACATTTTCGGAGCCCTTGATGTAATCCCACATGGCGTCAATGTCGCCGAGCGAGGTGCCCATGGCATGGACATATTCACACATGAAATGGGGTCGAGGGTCGCCGTCGTGGTCCTGGCGGCGGGTCTCCCACACCGCGGGATACATCTTGGAGGTGAGGTCAGTGTAAGTATAGGTCCCTTGGCCCTCATAATGGATCATGCGGGGGTCGAGGGCGCGGATGGCGTCATATTCTGCCTTGAAGTTGGTGCCGCAGGCGCTCTCGTTGCCCATGCTCCAGAAGATCACTGAGGGGTGGTTGCGGTCGCGGAGCACCATGCGCTCGCCTCGGTCAACCATAGCGGGCGCCCATGAGGGCCACGACGATATGGATGTCTGGCCGTGACACTCCACGTCGGCCTCATCCATGACATAGATGCCGAAATGGTCCATCATAGCCATCATCTTGGCGGGGACGGGATAGTGGGAGGTGCGGACGGTGTTGATATTATTCTGCTTGAAGAGGGTCACGTCCTGAAGGAGCCGCTCCATCTTGACGGCGCGGCCATCTATGGGATCGGTGTCCTGGCGGTTGACGCCCTTGAAGAAAATCTTGCGGCCGTTGATGTAGACAAAAGTGCCTATCTGCTCGATGCGCCGGAAGCCGTGCTTGGTGGAGAAGGCTTCGGTGACATTGCCCTTCTCATCGGCCAGGGTGATGACAGCGGTGTAGAGGGCGGGCATATCGGCGCTCCAGAGGTTGAGGTCGCTCAGGGGAGCGGAGGAGATGGTCACGGTGGTCTCCTCGCCCGGCGCGATGGGGTCGACGGTCAGCGGGTCGGAGGCCCAGACGCTCCTGCCGGCGGGGTCGAGGAGCTCTACGCGGGCAGTGGCCGGAGCGGCGCTTCCGGCCCTGTTGGCTATCGTGAGGGCGGCCGAGAGGGTGGCGGTGGCATAGTCGTCGGATAGCTCCGAGGTGATGTAGTGGTCGCGGATATAGGTCTTGGGGGTGGCGAAGAGGGTCACGTCGCGGTGGATGCCGCTCATGCGAAACATATCCTGACACTCGAGGTAGGAGCCGTCGCTCCAGCGGATGACCTGCACAGCCAGACGGTTTTGGCCGGTATGGGCGGCTGCCGTGATGTCAAACTCATGGTCGTTGTTGGCGCCCTGAGTGTAGCCGATAAACTGTCCGTTGACCCATACATATGCTGCGGAGTAGATGCCTCCGAAGTGGATGAAAATCTGATGATTGTCCCATTGGGCGGGCACTTCGAAGTCAGTGATGTAGCTGCCCACGGGATTGGGGTCGTAGTCGCCTCTGACAGCACCGATCTTCGGGGGATCGGGCCAGAAGGGATAGGTGGTGTTGGTATAGATGGGGGTGCCGTAGCCCTTCATCTCCCAGTTGGATGGCACATCGATGAAGTCCCAGTCGGAGGGGTCGAAGTCGGCGGCCATAAAAGTCGTCGGGCGCCGCTTGGGCTGGGGGGCATACTTGAAGCGCCAGCGGCCATTGAGGGAGCGGCTCATCGACGACTTGGGGGCCACCCAGGGGTGGGCGAAGAAGTCGGCGTCGGCCTTCATCTCGGCAACTGAGGCGTAGGGGGTATAAGTGGCGTGACCGGGCTCTTTGTTGACTTCAAAGATGGTCTCGTCTTCCCAGAAATCGCCGGGCCATTCGGGCGCCTGGGCAGCGCACGGTAGAGCGGCGAGGCTCAGGGCGAGGGGCAGGAAAAATGATAGATGGTTCACCTGATGGAGAGATAATGATTATTGCGGGATGGTAACGTTAAACTTGTCGAAGGCCGGGGCGGTGTGCTCGCGGTGGATCACGGCCTTGAGCTCATTGACAATGTCGGGATATTGGGCTGCTACATCATTGTCTTCATGGAGGTCGTTGGCCAGGTCATAGAGGCGGCAGTTGCCGTTCTGGACCACGAGCTTCCAGTTGCCCTTGCGGACGCCGAGCATATTGGTCTCGTGAAACTCCCAGTAGAGGGCGTCGTGGACCTTCTGCTCCCCTTCGCCGGTAAGGGTGGGATAGATTGAGATGCCGTCGAAGTAGTCGACGTCGAGCTCGGGATTGCGGTAGCGCTCCTCATAGTTTTCGATGCCGGCGATGTCGCAGAAAGTGGCCATCAGGTCATAGAAGGCAAAGGGATGATCGCTTTCGCGGCCCGGGGCTATCTTAGAGGGCCATCTGACGATGAAGGGGATGCGGATGCCGCCCTCATGGGTGGAGCGCTTGGTGCCGCGCAGGAGGCCGTCGCGGTTGAAGAAGCCGGGGTCGGCGCCGCCCTCTTCGTGGGGGCCGTTGTCGGAGGTGAAGATCACCACGGTGTTGTCATCGAGGCCTTTTTCCTTGAGCTTGTCGAGGATCTGGCCCACCTGGGTGTCGAGGCGGGTGATCATGGCGGCGAAGTCGGCATGGGCGTGGTCGGTGGCGTTGTAGCGGTTAAACTGCTGTCCGGCAAACTGCTTCTCTTCACACTCGCAGAACTTGTCGACATAAGCGTCATAGATGGAGTCGCGGGGCTGGATGAGCTCGGCGTGGGGAAGGGTGTAAGTGAAGATGCCCAGGAAGGGGGTGTCGGCGCTCTGGTTGTCGAGCCAGTTGAGGGCCTCCTGATGGATCAGGTCGGCTGAGTATTGGGCGCGGTTGAAGTATTCCTGGCCAAACATCGGATACTGGATGTTCTGGTCCATCACCACGCGGACAGTCTCGGTGTCGCCCTTGCTCTTGCTGTAGCGGTTGAGGAAGTTGGGATAATAGAGATGGGCCTGGAACTGGCAGTTATAGCCAAAAAATTCGTCGATGCCGCGGGTCTCGGGGACAGAGCGTGAGCCTTCGTAGCCGCCGGCCCATTTGCCAAACATGCCGGTGTTGTAGCCGTTGTCTTTGAATATCTCGGGGATGATTACATGGTCGGTGGTGTAAGGCTCCTGCCCGACGAGGGTATAGTCGGTATTGGAGCCGTAGAGGTTGGGCTGGAGATTGCTGTTGCTCCAATACTCTTTGTTGCCGCGCACGTGGGTGTGGCCCGAGTGCTGGCCGGTCATGAAGGTGGCTCGGGAGGGCGCGCTGACCGGCGAGCCGGCATAGGCCTGGGTGAAGCGAATGCCCGATGCGGCGAGGGAGTCGATGCAGGGGGTGGCTATGAGCTGCTGGCCATAGCAGCCGAGGTCGCCGTAGCCCATGTCGTCACACATTATATATATGATGTTGGGCTTGCGGTCGGGGGCGGGAACCGATGAAGGGGCCGCTTGCGCGGCGGGGGCTGCGGGGATGAGTGCAGAGACCGCTCCAATGCCTGCGAGATATATCTTATTGTCCATTGAGTCAGTGATAAGGATGGTTGGAGGATATTATTTGAGGATGATTTTCACAGATGATGAGAGGCCTGATGAGGAGGCGGCTACGGCGATGTAGATGCCGGGAGCGAGGGCCGAGGCGTCGAGGGTGGAGCCGGAGGCACGGGCGGCCAGGGCGCCGGTGGCGGTGAAGAGGGCAATGGCGCGGGCGCCGGGGGCTATGATGGTGCGCTCCTCTACAGCGATGGTCAGAGTCGGATCTGCCGCGTCGGGAGCGGAGATGCCGCCGAAGACATCGTTGAGGTTGGGCGTGAAATGGGCGGTGAGCACCATCGGGCGGGTGAGCCCGGGGGTGAAGGAGGCGTCGAGGCTCACGGGGGAGTTGCCTTCCATCCAGGAGATAAACCTGGCGGTGCCCAGCGCGGTGGCGGTGGCGGTGGTGCCGTCGGTGGTGGCTGTGCCGCGCGAGGGGTCAGACGACTTGACGCGGAGCGTAGCCGCAGGAGTGGTGTCGATAACGTTGACCACCAGGTCGAGGGTCTGGCCGGCAGTCTCGTCGTCAGCGCCGGTGAGGCCGTTGGAGGTCAGGCGCAGGCGCAGGCGCGAAGCACCGCCGGGGGCGTCGGAGGGCACCTTGACAGAGGCCGAAGCCGAGGTGCCGGCTACGGTCAGGGGGAGGGTGGTCTCGAAGACGCCGTCGCGGTCCCAGTCGAGATAGCCCAGGAGGGCCGAGCCGTCGGGGAGGGCCGAGTTGAGGGTAACCTCGAGGGTGGCCTCACTGCCGGCGGCGAGGGTTGCGCGCGAGCGGGTAAAGAGGGTGTAGGATGTGGAGGGCTTGCCGGAGGTGGCGGCGGTGACACCGCGCGATGAGGTGGTCGACAGGGGATATTCCAGTGGAGTGACGCAGCCGGTAAGGGTGGCGCGGGTGATGAAACTGTTGCCGATGGAGCCGCAGGGCATCGAGTAGATGCGCGAGGCCAGGGCAAAGGGAGTGCGGCGTGGCTGGAGGGTGAAGAGGGTCACTCCGCCGAGCGACAGGCGCGAGCCGTCGGAGGCGGCAAAATAGTAGCGGGAGTCTTCGGGAGCGGTGGTGTAGACGGCAGAGCCGTTGATGGGCTGATTGTCGGAGGCCTTAACGATGATGAAGCCTCCGGCAGAGCCCTGGCCGACGAGGTAGAAGCCCTGAGCGGGATCGGTGGGGGAGGGGGTGACCCATGAGGAGCCGTCCCAGGCGCGGCCGTCGGGGCTGATGATGGTGTAGACCACAGAGGGATTGCCGATGGAGGGGGAGATGGCAAAGGGGGAGTAGGAGGCCGTGGCGGGGATGAAACGCCAGTAGGAGCCCACGTTGCTTACGCCGGCAGTCCAGGTGATGATGTCGCTCGAGGCGCCGTCTTTGTTGAGGGCACGCGGGCTCTCCGACTCGGTGGCATAGTTGGCGCAGTCGGTCGACGACAGCCAGTAGCAATTGGCGTTCTGTCCGGAGGTGGAGGCCGACTTGCCGATATAATATTCTACGGGAGTGGTCGAGGTGGTGATCTTTGACGCCGACGAGGGGGTGAAGTTACATGAGCCGATATATCGGCCGGTGGCCACATTGCGGATGGTGTAGATCTCATCCTTGCCCTTGACGGGAGCTATCTCCCAGAAGCAGGCCGAGGAGGTGGAGTAGGGGGCAATGCCGAGGGATCCGCCGGCGCGCTCGGTGAAATAGTCGGAGGTGGCGGCCTTCCAGACGATGTGATAGATGCCCGCGGCTATGGAGTGGGAGTCAGTCTCGCCCGAGGGGGGATTGACGCCGGGGTCGTCGCCGCCGGTTGAGGAGGCGGTGGAGCTTAAGGTCACCGAGGAGATGCCCACGAAGCAGCCGGTGTTTTCCGAGCCTTTTGTGAAGGCCACATTGACGGTCATGGGACTTGTGGCTGCCACAGGAGAGGCGGGCGCTACGTCCCATTCCTGATGGACAGCGTCGGCGGAGCCTACTCCGGCAGCTATGTCGATATCGGAGAGCGAGCCGAAGGCAGAGCCGTTGAGGGTCGTGGTCACGTTCCATCGGCGTGTCTTGTTGTCGGCGTTCTGCTGATAACCGCCGGCGGCGTTGAGGGCGTGGAGGTCAATGGCCATCGAGGCTATCTTAAAGGAAGAGGGGAGGCCGGTGACGGAGAGGCCCAGATTGATCGTGGGCGACGTGGTGGCGTTGACATCGGGGCATAGGACAGCCGAACTGATGCCTGTGCCCGAGGTCTTCATCGTGTGGCTCAGGGCAGTGACGCCGGCCGACACACCCGGGATAGCGTTGCCTGTGGCAGGGTCCACCACAGAGACAGTCACGGATGAAGCATCGTTGCCCGTGCGGTTAAAAGTCAGCTTGACAGCGTCATACGCTACCGCATTGACTGCGCCGACGAGCATCATCGTCAACGCCATAAAGAGAGTAGACAGCTTCTTCAAAACTATGGTATTGATTTAAGGTTCATATTATCTTGCAAATATAGTGATTTTTATCTTACCCCGCGCCGGCAGGCGCAGGGAAAATCGCCCTCCCGACGCTTTTTGATCTCATTTTGCCGGGGGAGTGTCAGGAATGGCAGTCAATGCCTGCGCGGGGGCAATTCAATCGGGGGAGGATACGGGATGGATGACGCCTGTGTCGAGATACCAGACGAAGCCGCGGACGCCCTTGTAGCCCAGGTCGCGGAGCTGACGCATATAGGCTCCTACCTGGCGTGAATGGCTGCGAAGGTGTTCCTGGCCGCTCTTGTAGTCGATGATGTCGATATGCCCGTCGGCGGTCCACACCACCCGGTCGGGGCGGCGATGGTCGCGGCCTCCGGGCCCTACGGCTATCGGCCTCTCCATCATGACGCGCTCAAAGCCGTCAAACCAGGGCTTTACGCGCGGGTCGGCGAGGAGCTCGGCGAGCATGCGCTCTATCTCGGGGGCCTCCGAAGAAGAGAGGCGCCCTATGCCCGTCAGGGAGCGAATGGCGCGGGGCAGGTCGTCGATGCGTGTCACCCGGGCAAGGATGTCGTGGAGGATGATGCCTCGCAAGGGTGCGGCAAAGGGGTCGCCGACGGGGGTGTCGAGGCGGGTGCGGCTCCAGAGCGAGGGGGCATCGGCGGGGAGGATGGCGGGGATGGCTATAGGGGCTCCTGCGGGCTCCAAGGCAGTGGCGGCCTTGGCGCTCCCGGCGCGCCGGGAGGTGGGCAGGCCGCTCATGTAACTCCCTTCGGCCTGAGGGTCGAGGGAGTCTATGACGCCTTCGATGAGCTTGCCGGTCTTGCCGGAGCTTGAAGCCGTGTAGGAGACGATGAGCTCGTCGATGGCTCGGGTGAAGGCCACATAGAGGGTGTTGAGCTCGTCGAGGGCGGTGTCTCTTACGAGCTTGGAGTACTGGGGCGCAAAGAAGCTGTTTTTGAGCTTGCTGACCGCTTTAAGTGGAATGATAGGGGGCAGGAGGGCCGGGTCGAGGCCGGGGAGTATCTGTGAACCCTCGGGTATGGTAAACCACTCGGGGGAGCCCCCCTTGGATATGTCCCAGTCGGCCGAGGGGATGTGGACACACTTAAACTCCAGCCCTTTGGATTTATGGATGGTCATCACGCGGAGGCTCTGCTCATCCTGGCGCGAGCTGACGGCGGTGGAAGCGCCCTTTGTGTCCCACCACTTGAGGAAGGCCGGGAGGTCGGAGCCGTTGCGTGCCGCGAAGTCGACCACAATATCCTGAAAGGCGTTGATGAAGGCGTGCTCGGCCTGAAACGAAGGCTCGTCGATGAGGAGGGTGATGATGCGGTCGACGAGCGAAGACAGATTGGGGCACACCATATGGCTGTCGATCATCGGGGCATGGCGAGGGTCGGTCGGGGCGGCATTGACGGCGAGGTCGACGGCGCGGCTGAGGGCCTCTGAGGGAGGTGTGTCGTGGGCAAAAAACTCGAAGTCGTTGACAAGCCGAGCCAAAATCTCTTCGTCGAGAGTCCGGGAATGGCGCTGACGTTCAAGGATTTCCTCGCTCTCGCCTGCGGCGGGGCGCAGCAGCAGGAGGGAGCGCAGAGAGCTGACGATGAGCTTCACGGCAGCCGAGGAGCCGACGGCGATGGAGTCGTCGGAGATGATGCTGAAGGATGGGAAGGTGGGATCGTCGGCCTGGCGTTGCAGCAGGTAGCGGATAAATTCGGTAGCGCTCTTGCGGGAGCGGAAGAGAGCTGCAATGTCGGCCGGGCGGTAAGAGCCTTCATTGATCTGGCGGGCGATGGCATCGGCCGAGCGGGCGAAGCCTTCGTCGCGCCGGGCCACGCGAGCGATGTCGATATAGCCGCTATGGTCGGAATGGGCGGGGGATATGCGCTGCTCGACATTGTGGTAGATATCGCTCAGCGACGGCTCCCCCTCGGGAGACGGATGTGAGGAGGAGAGGGCCCGGGCGGCCTCTTTGAAAAAGGCGTTGTTAAACTCCACTACGGTGGCCGAGGAGCGCCAGTTGGTGTTTTGTCCGGAGGCTATCTCGCGGCTGCTGCCGGGGAAGTCGGCGCCGACGCCGCTCTGGAGGAGCGAGGGGTCGGAGGCGCGGAAGCGATAGATACATTGCTTCTCGTCGCCGATGATGAGGGAGTCGCGGTCGGTGGCGAGCCCCTCGGCGAGGAGCGGCTTGAGATTTTGCCATTGCATCCGCGAGGTGTCTTGAAATTCGTCGATGAGGAAATGCTCGAGCCTCACCCCCATGCGCTCATAGAGGAAGGGGGTCTCGTCGGAGCCGATGATCTTGCTCAGCAGGAGGTTGGTGTCGCTCAGGAGGAGGGTGTTGCTTTCGCGGCGCACTTCGGCCATCTCCCTGATGATGTCGGCCAAGAGACCGAGGAAATAGATGTTGTCGGTCAGGGCATCGGCGGTGACCATCACGTCGATGCCTTCGATAATAGCTCTGGAGGCACCGGCGATGCGGCCGGTCAGCGCGGTGTCGCTCTTGAGGGATTTTGAGAGAGCCGCCAGGGATGGCGGTCCTTTTTTGATGGCAGAGGCTCCGTCGGCGGCCATATTGGCCAGGGTGGTCGAGATTTCTTCCCATTTGGGGCCTTTGCTCAGATATTTTTTGAAAGCGCCCGGGCTGAAGCGGTTGAGCAGGGCGGGATCGATCTCATCGAGGGCTTCAAGGCCATAGCGGGCAGCTGCGGAGATGCTGCCGGCGGTGGCTTCGCTGATGTCGGCCAGAGCGGAGGCGAGCTCCACGATTTTCTCGGGTTGAGAGAGATAAGCCATCATCTCGGAATGGTGGGCGGCAAAGGTCTCATCGAGGGCGTCGCCGACAAAACCGGCCAGCTCGGCAAAAAGGCCTGAGGCGCGATTGAGGATGTTGAAGTTAAGGCCATTGAGCATCTTGGCGCGGCAGAAGCGCAGGAGCCAGTCTTTGGTGTGGGCTGCAGCCTCCTTCATCTCCGGGGCGGGAAAGGAGATGGAGCGGAAGAGGCGGGCGATGGCTATGCGTATCATCCCTGCATCGTCGACATCGAGCTCAAAATTACCCGTCTGGTCGGCCTCGCGGGCAAAGGTGCGCAAGACCTGCTGAAAAAAGGCATCGATGGTGGACACGGAGAAGCGGCCATAGTCAAAGAGGAGCTCCGAGAGGGCCCGGCGCGCCTCGGCGGCAATGTCGGCCTCCGAGGCGTGGAGGTCGCGGCAGAGGTCAGCTAAGTATGGCGAAGGCTTGGTCCACCCCGGCTCCGTCCCGGCCAGGACGGCGAGCTCGTGAAGGATGCGGTGTTTCATCTCCTCGGTGGCCTTGTTGGTGAAGGTGATGGCGAGGATGGAGCGATGGCGATTGGAGCGTCGGGTGCTCAGGCGATAGTGGCCGGCTCCTTCGAGCTGTCGGCCGAGGAGCATCTTGATATATTGATATGCCAGGGTAAAAGTCTTGCCCGAGCCGGCCGAGGCCTTGTAAATGCTTATCAATTAACGGGAGGGGGGAGTGGGGATGAGGGTTAAGACAGAGGTCGGAGGGCGAGCCGGGGGCTCGCTGACGGTCGGAATGTAAGGAGACGGAGGGATTATATCTTGTAGCCGAGGGCGCGGAGGGCGGCGGCAGCGTCGTCGCGGCGGTCGCCCTGGATGAGTATCTCACCTCCCCGGGCCGAGCCGCCGCATCCGAGGCGCTGCTTGAGGGTCGAGGCCACGGCGCGCAGCTCGCTGTCGGAGCAGGTGAAGCCGGTGATGATGGTGGCCTGCTTGCCTCCGCGCCCCTTGCGCTCATAAAAGATGGAGAGGCGGTCGGAGGGAGGAGCGGCGGCCGCGGTGGGCGCCGGAGCTTCGTTGCCATCGGTGTCGGGAGAGAGGTCGCCGGCGAGGGCGGCCAGGGCGTCGCGCCAGTCAGATGAGGCCATAGGTCAGTGGGTGAGGGAGTCGGAGGGAAGCGGGGAGTCGGAGGGTATCACACCGGCGGAGTCGGTGGCGGCCACGATATGGAAGAGCTGGGTTGCCAGGGCTTCCTGCTCGGGGGAGAGGGAGTCATAGAAGGCGCGGGCCGAGTCGGCATTGGCCTGGCATGAGCGTCGATATAGGTCGGCGGCGGTGGCCACGAGGGCTGAGTTTTCCTCCTCATTGTCGGCCATCTGCATATACGCTAACGAGAGCCGGGCCAGGTCGGTGGCGTTCAGGGTGTTGAGAGCATCGGTGGCCACGAGCTTCTCGGCCACGCTGCGGGCCACTCGCATATCGCCCTGAGCGAGAGCATCATCGATGTTTCGGAGATTGGCGGCGGTGTCAGAGCCCTGACAGGCCGCCATCAGAGCGAGCATAGGGATAAGGAGGAGGATATATTTGAGGTGTTTCATCGCGGGAGTGTTAGGAGATGATGAGTTTGAAGTCGTCGATAAACGAAGCCAGGGCAGCATTTTCCTCACGCAGGCGAGCGATAAGCTCGCGGTCGTTCCAGGTATGTATCGGCGCCTCTCCGGTGTTGAGGGTTATGCTGATGGTTATGAAGTCGTTGGAGAGAGAGTGGCGCAGATGGCGGAGGAGGTCGGTCATTATGCCGTCCATATACTGTTGCTGAGCCTCATTCTGGACCGTGATGGTGAGGCTCTCGGGCTTGGCCGGGTCGGGAGCCGAGGGAATGGATGCCCTCATCGTGTTGACCACGATATGCTCATGGGGGCGAGAGGCGGCAAAGGCCTCCCAGGCGTGGAGCAGCTCTTCGTGGCTGAAAGGCTGCCTCAGAGCCTCGCCCGAGGGCTTTTCCGGCTCTTTTGTCTCGGTCGCGGCAGTCTTGGTCCCTCCTCCGCGGATGGAGAAGCGCGGGGCGGCGTGGCCGGGGGCGGGGGGCCGTGGCGCGGCGGCTCCCGGGACTGCGGGGCCGGCTTTTACCGCCGGAGCCTTGGGTGCGGACTGAGGCTTGGGGACGGTCTGAGCCTTGGGCGCGGCCGGATAGTCCACGCGGGGCTCGGCTGTCATCGGGGGCTCGGAGCCAGCGGCGGAGGTGAGGATGATCGGTTTGAGAGCGGGCGTGGCAGAGGGCCCCTCTCCCTTGCCCGTGTCAGCGGGGGAGGGGCTTGATAGTTGGCATATCTTGGCGAGTGTCAGCTCGATGAGGAAATGCTTCGACGAGGCTTCGCGATAAGAGAGATCGGCATCGTTGCAGAGACTCATGGCCGAGTAGAGGAATGCCGGGGTACACCGCCCGGCAATGGCGGCCTTTTCGCTCCGCTCCTGGTCATCGCCGTCGATGAGGGCGATGGTCTTGGGGTTTTGGGCCACCATGAGGTCGCGGAGATAAGCCCCGAGACCGTTGATGAAAAATTGCGGGTCAAAACCCTTGTCGGTCACCTCCTTGAAGATAAGCCACGAGCCGAGGACATCCCCCTCGAGGAAGCATCCGAGCAAACGGTTGTAATAAGAAGCGTCGAGGACGTTGAGATTTTCGATGGCGCTCTGATAGGTGATGTCGCCGCGCGACGAGGCGGCCACCTGGTCAAAGATCGAGAGGGCGTCGC
>CAZAUV010000049.1:13646-15542 GCA_964488335.1 uncultured Bacteroides sp. | reverse complement strand
CGCGTGACTACGCTCCCGGCGCCTATCACGCAATTGTCGCCGATGGTCACTCCGGGGAGCACCACCACATTGCCCCCTATCCACACGTCATTGCCCACCTTTATGGGCTTGGCATATTCGAGGCCTTTGCGGCGCTCGCCGGCATCGAGGGGATGGCCGGCTGTGTAGAAGCCGCAGTTAGGGGCGATAAACACATTGTCGCCAAATGTCACCGGCGCCTCATCGAGAATCACCAGATTGTGATTGGCATAGAAATTGTGCCCTACATGGATATTGTAGCCATAATCGCAGTGGAAGGGCTGCTCTATGAGCAGGTTGCCCGCTACGCTGCCGAGTATCCGGCGGAGAAGGGCCGTCCGGGCCTCCATCTCTTTGGGGCGCAGCGAGTTGAAGTCATATAGAAGCTCCTTACATTCCTGGCGCTCGGCTATCAGCCCGGGGTCGTTGTTGGCATCGTAGATGAGCCCCAGGAGCATTTTCTCTTTCTCTGTCATAATTACTTCTCGGGTTGATGACCGTCAATGGTGGCGGCATCAAGCGCGGCGATAGTGGCAAGGTTAACTATGTCGCGCACCCGCGCTCCTACATGAGTGAAGTGGACCGGCTTGTTAAGACCCATCTGGATGGGGCCGATAGCCTCGCCCACACCCATCTCGAGGAGCATGCGATAGGCTGTGCCTGCAGCCGTGAGATTGGGGAAGATGAGGGTATTGACGTTTTTCCCTCTCAGACGGCTGAAGGGATAGGTCTTGTCGCGGAGATTGCGGTCGAGGGCAAAGAGGAGGTTCATCTCGCCGTCGATGGCCAGCTCGGGATAGAGGGCGTGCATGCGCTTGGCCACCTCTGCCACCATATCGGGCTCCGTCTCGCCGGCCGATGAGCCGAAGTTGGAATAGCTCACGAGAGCCATCACGGGATCAGTGGCGAAATATTCTACGGAGTTGCGGGCCAGGCGGGCGATGTCGACGAGAGTGTCGGCATCAGGATCGCGGTTGACCTGGGTATCGGCCAGGAAGAAGGGGCCTTTCTTGGTCTGGACGATATGCATGGCAGCGAAATGCTCATAGCCCGGGCGGATACCTATCACCTCGCGGGCGATGCGACCGGTCTGCTGGGCGGCGGAATAAGTGCCTCCGACAAATGCATCGGCATCGCCGGCATCTACCATGGCCATACCGAAATAGTTGCGGTCAAACATCTTCTCTTCGGCCTCCATCTCTGTGATGCCCTGACGGCCGCGGCGCTCGGCCAGGCGACGGGCATAGCGACGGCGGCGGTCGGCCTCGCGATCGTGGCGCAGGTTGACAATTTCGATACCGGAGAGGTCGAGGCGCAGGCGCTCGGCACGCTTGCCGATCATCTCTTCGTTGCCCAGAAGGATGGGGATGAATACACCCTGACGATAGCCCTGGACGGCGGCGCGGAGCATATTGTCGGTATTGGCTTCGCCGAAGACCACACGCTTGGGGTGCTTGCGAGCCTCGTCGGAGATGCGTCGCATCATGCTGTTGTCATAGCCCATCAGGCGGCGAAGATGGTCGTTATAGGCCTCCCAGTCTTTGATGGGACGACGAGCCACACCGCTCTCCATAGCGCCGCGGGCCACGGCGGGAGCAACGGCTGTCAGAAGCCTCGGGTCGAGAGGCTTCGGGAGGATATACTGCGGGCCAAACTCGAGGGTCTCTCCCTCGGAATAGGCTGCGCTGACCACCGGAGGCACCGGCTCTTTGGCCAGGGCGGCGATAGCGTGGACCGCCGAGAGCTTCATCTCCTCATTGATGGCGGTGGCGCCGCAGTCGAGGGCGCCGCGGAAGATGTAAGGGAAGCCCAATACATTGTTGCTTTGGTTTGATGACCAATAGCGAGACGGATATTCAATTAAAGAATATGGTCGGG
>CAZAUV010000049.1:0-13636 GCA_964488335.1 uncultured Bacteroides sp. | reverse complement strand
TGACCACATCCTTGACGGAGAGGCCGAGAAACACGTCGGCATCCACCATAGCCTCGGCTAAGGTGGTGATGGGGCGCGAAGTCATAAACTCGCGCTTCTGCTCGTTGAGGTTGCTGCGTGATGAGTTGATGACACCTTTGGAGTCACACATCACGATATTTTCTTTCTTTACGCCAAGGGCCACATAGAGGCGGGTGCAGCTCACTGCGGCAGCGCCGGCACCATTGACCACAAGGCGGATGTCGCCTATCTTCTTGCCCTGAATTTCGAGGGCGTTGAGGAGGCCGGCGGCCGAGATGATGGCGGTTCCGTGCTGGTCATCGTGCATCACCGGGATATTGCACTCCTCTTTAAGACGACGCTCGATCTCGAAACATTCCGGAGCCTTGATATCCTCGAGGTTGATGCCTCCGAAGGTCGGGGAGATGGCCTTCACCGTCTCGATAAATTTATCGGGGTCTTTCTCAGCCACCTCAATATCATAGCAATCGATGCCGGCAAAGATTTTGAAGAGGAGAGCTTTGCCCTCCATCACCGGCTTACCGGCCTCGGGGCCTATGTCGCCCAGGCCGAGCACGGCGGTGCCGTTGGAAATCACGGCCACGAGATTGCCCTTGTTGGTGTATTCATAGACATCCTCGGGATTTTTCTCTATCTCCTTGCAGGGATAAGCCACGCCGGGCGAGTAAGCAAGCGCCAGATCGTGTTGGGTAGAATATGGTTTGGTGGGGACTATCTCTATCTTGCCGGGTTTACCCTCGCGATGATATTCGAGGGCAGCTTCGCGTGAGACGGGTGTTGACATATACTTGAATCTTAGAAATTGTAAGAGTTATGATAGTGGCTCAGGAGTCGCCTCGCGGGCAACTGCTCAGAAAGTGAGCCACAAAGTTACACTTTTTTTATATCTCTAACACATTTCTCCCCCTAAAAGTTTTCCACGCCTGCGGCAGGTGGCAGGCGTGGAAAACTTAATTATGAGGTTGAGATGATGGCGCAGACGATTTCTTACCGTATTTCTCAGTCGACAGTCCGCTCCGGAGCGGCCCAGAAAAGCTCTTCGTCGGAGATGACATAATGAGCGTTGTTATAATTAAATCCGGCCGGCACCAGTGAACATACCTTACCGACGGGATGGGGGCTCCGGCTGCCCTCGGGAGCCGACTGCTGGAGGAGGTTGGTATCGATAATGTAAAGATTTTTGGCCATATAATTTTCGAGATAGTTCTCTTTGGTCTGACGGCTTTGGTGATTCCAGTT
The DNA here is from genome assembly GCA_964488335.1 of uncultured Bacteroides sp. GTDB lineage: Bacteria > Bacteroidota > Bacteroidia > Bacteroidales > Muribaculaceae > Paramuribaculum. The sequence goes on along the minus strand of CAZAUV010000049.1, from coordinate 12,376 downwards.
GGCATCTTCGTTGAGCACGAGCGGCAGATCGTGCTGAAGGCGATAACGCACCTCGCCCGGATGAAGCATGAGGCCGTTTTCGTCGGTGACATAAGCGGCAAATGTCGGATCCACCCACACCCATTTCCCAAGGGATTCGGCCCAGGCAACCGTAATGACGTGGCAGTCGCTGTCATTGGCATAATCCTTTGACTGACACGTGAGATAGCGGGCGGGAATACCTTCGGCAAGAAGGGCCTCGGCAAGCATCATGGCCATAAAGCGGCAGTTGAGGCCGCGCTCTCCGTCGCGGCAGGTTTCATAGAGATCAACGAGATTAAATTCGCAGTCGGGCCAAGAGGAGCTTCCGTCGTGACGCACAAGGTCGTGGACCCAGTAGAGCAATTTCTTTATGCGCGACACGTCGTCGCCCGCGCCGGCAATGCTGTCGAGATTGAAATAATCGCGGCTACGCGTGAGCATGGAGTCGGTCGGCGATGCATAGCTTACTCTCAGGTCTTCAGCGCCTTCATATGGAGCATAGGGAGCTGACTCTTTAAGTATCTCAAGCTTGGTCTTGCCGAAGTCGCCGCGATGGGCTGCGAATGATGCGCTAAGCTCATTGGCCCTGTCGGTTTCACCCATGGCCATAAGCGCGTTATTAATATCCTCCACATACGTCTTGGAGATATAGCCCTTGAAGCCGGCATCGCCCATATGATTGATCTGCCAGTCGACGAGGCGATGAAATTGACTGAGCAGAGCAGGATCATCTTTAATAGCGCTTATATCAGTCTGAGCAACGGTCAGGCTGTCGCCCGAAGATACTACTGCTCCATTGACCTTGATTTCCTTAAGCGACGGGCAGTCGGGATTTTTGACAATATAGAAGCCGAAGGCGAGGCCATTGATTTCAATTTCCTCAAGTTCAGGGCAGTTGGATGCAAAGACAGCGCCTCCCGTGCTCAGTATCGGACCATTGAAGACCACTCTCTTCAGCTTCGGGCAATTGCTTATCATATATCCGTCTATATGACCTATCATCCCGTCAAAAACTATCTCCTCGAGCTCCGGGAGGTTTTTGAAGGAGCCGCTCGGCATATAATCGAGATTGCCGTAACGCACTGAGCTGACACCGGAGTGAGTGGAGGCATCGAGCGGGGTGCCGTCGGGCATATCACTGAACACAAGCGGCTCTCCGGCCGACAGTGAGCTGACCCTGATGAGAGAAACAATGACCGGAAGAAAGATGCGTGACATAATCCTGAGCATCTTGCCCCGCACCGATAGCATATTTTTTTCCATATTTGCTGTATTTCACGATGTTTTGTGGCGACAAAGATACAGATTTTCCAAAAGCCATAACCAAAGTCATCATCTTTTTTTATCCGGTGGATAAAACATAGGCTCCCGACGAAAGCGATAGCGCAAAAAAAAATCGTAATTTTGCGGTATGATTACGATTTGTGATATAACGATAGAAGCCCTGAAAGCTTTTGGCGTGAAACGGGCTGTGGTAAGTCCGGGGACAAGATGTGCGCCGCTGCTGCAAGCTGCTGCCGACAGCGGCATGGAGCTCACGGCGGTGGTCGATGAGCGGGTCGCAGCCTTCTGCGCCCTCGGTATGAGCGTGGCTTCAGGAAAGCCGGTGGCGCTCATGTGCACCTCCGGGTCAGCTATGCTCAATTATGCTCCGGCTTTGGCCGAAGCGTATTATCGCCATATCCCGCTGATAGTCATCACAGCCGACCGTCCCGAGGCGTGGATTGACCGCGCCGACTCGCAGACAATCCGTCAGCCCGGAGCCCTCAGCGCCGTTACCGGCCTGAGTGTCAGCCTCCCCGCAGCCTCTATGCGCGATGCCGCCCGCGTTGCCCGCCTCCGCCTGAGCGAGGCCCTCATCAAAGCCACGGGCTGGCCTGCCACTCCGGTCCATATCAATCTCCCCATCGATTTTGCCGATACTCCGCTGGATGGAGAGGCTATGGAGCCTGTGTTTTCTTATGTCATTGAGAAGGATCTTAACAGTGGACTGATGAGGGCTACGATGGATTTTTACCATCATAGCCGCATCCTCATAGTGGCCGGTGGTTGCCCCCCGTCGCCGGCTCTCAACCGCGCTCTGACGCGCCTCGCCGCTATAGATAATATCGTGGTGGCTGCCGAGCCGGCGGCCAATGTCCACTCTCCCCGCTTCATCCGCTCTTTCGAGCCGGTCATCGCATCCAAGGGCAATGAGCTGCGCCCCGACCTTGTCATCACCTTCGGTGACCCCATCATAAGCGCGCCGCTCAAGCATATCCTCCGCTCTGATAAAGTAATCCATTGGGCCATAGGCCCTTTACCTGGAGCCACTGATGCAATGCCCGACACCTTCGGACGCCTTGAGCGTGTGGTGATATGCCCCCCTGAGATATTCTTCGCCCGCATGGCCTCGGCTATGGAGTGGCGCAATCCCCTTACGGGAGCTCGGCCTTCTATGAGCCCCCCGTACCGGGAGCTCTGGCGGCTACCCATTGACCTGAGGAGACGCATCGAATCTCTCCCATGGAGCATCCTGAAAGCCTTGAACATCATCCTTCAGAAGACGCCCAAGGGCTGGAACGTCCACTCCTCCAACGGCCTGACCATCCGCGCCGTCGCTCTCATCGACAGCCTCCACAAGCCGTTCCACCGTGTGACCTGCAACCGGGGCGTAAGCGGCATCGACGGCTCTTCATCGACAGCCCTCGGAGAGAGCCTCGTATCGTCGGCTAATACACTTCTGCTCACGGGCGATATGAGCGCGCTCTACGATCTCGGAGCCCTCATGTCGGGGCTCGTCACCGCGAAGATGCGCATCGTGGTGATCAGCAATGACGGGGGCGCAATATTCCACTTCGCCCGTGCTACCCGCGACCTTCCATGCCGCGACGACCTCCTCACCCTGAAGGGGCACGTAAACCTTCCGCTGAGGGGCATCGCCTCCGATCTCGGCTTTGACTATTACGAGGCCTGCGACGAAGCTGAGCTCTCCGGCGTCCTCACACCCTTCCTCTCCTACGCTGCCAAGCGCCCCGCAATCCTCAATGTCGTCACCTGCGGCTCCACCGATGCCGCCCTCATACGCCAATTAACCACACCTAATATATAAATCTACATCCCATATTATATCCCATGCGTAAATGGACTAAGATAAAAGAATATACCGACATCCTCTTTGAGCAATGCGGCAAGGTGGCCAAGATCACCATCAACCGCCCGGAGGTCTACAATGCCTTCCGTCCACTGACCACTCAGGAGATGATCGACGCCGTGGCTTACACCCGCGAGGCCAATGATATCGGAGTGCTCCTCCTCACCGGCGCAGGCGACAAGGCCTTCTGCTCAGGAGGCGACCAGCGCGTCAAGGGTCAGGGAGGATATGTCGACGACAATGGTGTGCCCCGCCTCAATGTGCTTGACCTCCACAAGGCTATCCGGTCGCTGCCCAAGCCGGTGATTGCCCTGGTCAACGGCTTCTCCATCGGCGGCGGCAATGTCCTTCAGGTAGTATGTGACCTGACCATAGCCTCCTCCAACGCCCGCTTCGGCCAGGCCGGCCCCAAGGTAGGTAGCTTCGATGGCGGCTTCGGGTCATCTTATCTCGCCCGTTGCGTAGGCCAGAAGAAGGCCCGCGAGATATGGTTTCTCTGTCGCCAATACACCGCCGATGAGGCCCTTGAGATGGGTATGATCAATAAAGTGGTGCCGCTCGAGCGCCTCGAAGATGAGGCTATGGAGTGGTGTGACGACATCCTGAAGCGCTCGCCAATGGCAATCCGCATGATCAAGCGCGCTCTCAATGCCGAGCTCGACGGCCAGCACGGCCTGATGGAGCTCGCCGGAGATGCCACTCTGATGTTTTACATGATGGCCGAGGCTCAGGAGGGCAAAAACGCTTTCCTGGAGAAGCGCGACCCCAATTTTGACGATTTCCCCCGCTTCCCCTGATAATGAAGGCCCGATATTCCCGCCGCGACTTCCATTTCATCAAGCCGGCCGTGACATCGCGCGGCGCTCTGACCGTTAAAGAGACATATTTCATTTTCCTGGAGCGCGGCGGCATCACGGGGATAGGCGAGTGTGCGCTCTTCCGAGGACTCGGAGCCGACGACCGACCCGATTATGAGGCTAAGGTCGCCGAGGTGTGTCAAGCAATCAACCGGGGCGACGAAGTGCCATCGCTCCTTGAATGGTCGTCAATCCGATTTGGCCTCGAGATGGCTCAGGCCAATCTCGAGCAGGCTGAGACCTGGCAGTTTTTCCCTTCCGACTGGAGCCGCTCCGCCACCGACCAAGGTATCAAAATCAATGGCCTGATATGGATGGACTCGCCCGACAATATGCTTGCCGCGGCTTTTGACAAAGCTGATGCCGGATTTGACTGCATCAAATTCAAGATAGGAGCCTGCGACTTCGGGGCAGAGCTCCGCATGCTGGAGCGGTTCAGGCGTCGCTATGGGCCGGAGAAGATAGAGATACGCCTCGACGCCAACGGCGCCTGGCGCGACGACTCCGAAGCTCTCTCCCGCCTGCGAGCTCTTGCTCCGCTTGACATCCACTCCCTTGAGCAGCCGGTCAAGGCCCGACAGCCGGAATTGATGCAGGCCGTAGTGGCCAACTCCCCGGTAGCCATAGCCCTGGATGAGGAGCTTATCGGGCTCAATCCGTTATTAGATGCCGCTCCTTTGATAAAGATGATCCGCCCCGCTTATCTCATCCTCAAGCCATCGCTCTGTGGAGGATTCACCGGGGCCGAGCAATGGATGTTGGCAGCCCGGGACCTCGATGTCGGCTATTGGGTCACTTCGGCGCTTGAGTCAAACGTAGGCCTGAGCGCCATATCCCAGTGGACTGCCAGGGATGGTATCCCCTTCATGCCGCAGGGTCTCGGCACCGGAGCACTCTACAGCGACAATATCAGCTCGCCCCTATCCCTGCGCGGGCAGTATCTATATTTCAACGGGGGCACTGACCAATGACTGTCGGCGAGTTTATCTCCAATTGGCTCTCCCCCGAGCCGTTCATAGCGGCCTATACCAGCGGTTCCACCGGGGCTCCCAAGCCTATCCTCCTCGCCAAGGCCGACGTGGAGCAGAGCGCCAGAGCCACAATCGACTTCTTTGGCATCTCCCCTACCGACCTCATCGCCCTGCCGCTATCACCTGATTATATCGCGGGTAAGATGATGATAGTCAGGGCAATGCTCAGCGGAGCCACATTGTGGTCGGAGCCGCCGTCGCGCCATCCGCTCGATGCCCTCGCCCCCGGAGCGCGGGTCAGGCTCGCTGCCATCGTCCCCCAGCAGATCGGAGGCCTCATCGAAGCCCGATGTGCCATAGACCACGTCATAGTAGGAGGGGCACCGGTCAACCCGGCCCTCGAGCGTGAGGCTCTCGGAAGGCGCCCCGCCACCATGTGGTGGGCCACCTACGGCATGACCGAGACCTGCTCCCACGTTGCCCTCCGTCCATTCGGATCAGACGTCTATGAGGCCCTGCCGGGTGTAACCTTTGCCACTGACCGTGAGGATTGCCTGATTATCAGCCGCGAGGGCGCTTCATGGAGCCCCGTCATCACCCGCGACATCGTCTGTCTTCTCTCCCCCTCATCATTCCGTTTTATCGGCCGGGCTGATAATGCCATTATTTCCGGCGGCCTTAAGATCCATCCTGAGGAGGTGGAGAGACTTATCATGCCTGCTATGGGCACAAGGCGGTTTTATGTAAGCTCGCGGGTGTCGGAGCGGTGGGGCCGTGAAGTGGTGCTTATCGTCGAAGGGGAGCCTGACACCGATGGCGGCGAGGCCCTTCTTGCCGCGGTGGCCCCGCTGGCGGGCTCGGTCAAGCGCCCGCGCGCTGTCATCTACCTGCCCGCTTTCCCTGTGACCACGACTGGCAAAATCTGTCGGCAGATATTCTGAAAGAATTCCCTTCCGGAGCGAGGAAAAAAGCAGCAGCGGCTCAGATGCTATGTCTGAGCCGCTGCTGCCGTGATGGGAAGCCCGGGCCCGAAAGAGAGAGGCGGGGTTTATTTCTTCTTGACGGGGTCGCAGGTAAGACCCACTCCGAGCTTCTTGAAAATCTTGTGGTCTACCTCGCCGAGCATCACGGTCGAATGGACCTGACAGCCGCGGAGGGCCGGCAGCTGCTCGAGGGCGCGACGGCAGTTTTCGTCAGTGGTGGAGAGCACTGAGAGAGCCACGAGCACCTCATCGGTGTGGAGGCGCGGATTATTGCCTCCGAGATAGGTGAGCTTGGTGTGCTGGATTGGCTCTATCATCGACTGCGGGATGAGCTTCACGTCATGTCCTATGCCGCCTAAATGCTTCACGGCGTTGAGGATAAGCGCTGCGCTCGGCCCTAAGAGCGAACCGCTCTCGGCGGTGATTATGGTGCCGTCGGCAAGCTCTATGGCTGAGCAGGGCACACCGCTCTTCTCCGCCCGTGCCTTGGCGGCGGCGATGGGTCGGCGATAGTCGGTGGTGATATGGGCTTGTTTGAGCAGCAGGGCTATCTTGTTGACCTCACCCTCGCAGGCATCGCCCAGGGCCATGCGGCAGAGGGCGTCGTAATAGCGGCGGATTATCTCCTGGCGCGAAGCATCGCGACACACCTCGTCATCGTCAATGCAGAAGCCCACCATATTGACCCCCATATCGGTAGGACTCTTGTAAGGGTTCTCGCCATAGATACCCTCAAAGAGGGCGTTGAGCACCGGGAATATCTCTGTATCGCGATTGTAGTTGATTGCTGTCTTGCCGTAAGCCTCAAGATGGAATGGGTCAATCATATTGACGTCGTTGAGGTCGGCGGTAGCAGCCTCATAAGCGATGTTGACGGGATGTTTGAGCGGCAGGCTCCACACCGGGAATGTCTCAAACTTTGCATATCCGGCACGGATGCCCCGCTGATTTTCGTTGTAGAGCTGGCTCAGACACACGGCCATCTTGCCCGAGCCGGGGCCGGGGGCAGTGACGATTACGAGCGGCCGCGAGGTCACCACATAGTCATTCTTTCCGAAGCCCTGCTCCGAGTCGATGAGGTCAACATTGGTCGGATAGCCGTCGATGAGATAGTGTATATAGGTGGCGATTCCTATGCGCTCGAGGCGCTGGCGGAAAGCGTCGGCGCTCTTCTGGCCGTCGTAGTGGGTGATCACCACTGAGCTGACAAGGAAGCCGCGTCTCTCAAACTCGCTGCGGAGGCGCAAGACATCCATATCGTAAGTGATGCCCAAGTCGGCGCGCACCTTGTTTTTCTCTATATCGGCAGCCGAGATTACTATTACTATCTCGGCATGGTCGCTCAGCTGAGAGAGCATCCTCAGCTTGCTGTCGGGCTGGAAACCCGGGAGGACGCGGCTGGCGTGATAGTCGTCAAAGAGCTTGCCGCCAAGCTCGAGATACAACTTGTTGCCAAACTGAGCGATGCGCTCCCTGATGTGTTCCGACTGTATCTTAAGATACCGGTCGTTGTTAAATCCGTATTTCATAACGGGTCACAAAGGTAAGGATTTTTTCTCATTCCCGCCAATAATTCATTGCCCGATTTTTCACTCCGGCTACGGGAAGCCCGGCGCCGCATCCTCACGCCTCTGAGGGCAGAAGGGCAAGGAAGGCTTCTTCGTCGAGGATGGGTATGCCGAGCTTTGAAGCTTTCTCGAGCTTTGCCGGGCCCATATTCTCGCCAGCGAGAATGAAGGATGTCTTCTTGGATATGGAGCCCGAACTTTTGCCGCCGTTGGCCTCGATTATCTCCTTATATTCATCACGTGAATGACGGTTAAATGTGCCCGATATGACTATGGTCTTCCCGGCCAGGGCTTCGCTCGACGGGGGGAGGGCCGACCGGTCTATCTCCATCTTTACGCCGGCCTGCCGGAGGCGCTCGATGATGTCGCGGTTGCAGGGCTCGGAGAGGAAGTCCAATATCGAAGCGGCTATCTTATCACCTATCTCGGGGATGGCGGTAAGCTCCTCGCCATCCATTGTCATCAGCCTGTCTATGCTCCCTACGGCTCTTGCCAGTTTCTTGCTCACAGTCTCGCCTACAAAGGGAATCGACAGCGCATATATCACGCGCTCAAAAGGCACTCTCTTCGAGGCCTCTATACCCTCTATCACTCTCTCGGCCGATCTCGGGCCATATCCTTCGAGCTGCTCAAGCTCATCGGCGCGCAGATCATAGAGGTCGGCTATATCCCTTACAAGCCCGGCCTCGTAGAGCTGACGCGAAGCCTCCTCGCCCAGACCGTCGATATCCATCATCCGGCGCCCGACAAAGTGCTCTATCCGCCCTATGATCTGAGGCTTGCAGCCATATTTGTTGGGGCATATCCAGGCTGCCTCACCCTCGACGCGCTCAAGGGGGGTGCCGCAGGCCGGACAGTGGGTGACAAATCTGACGGCCTCGGCGCCGGCCTCTCGGGCTACGGTGTCCACACCGGTTATCTTAGGGATGATCTCACCCCCTTTCTCCACATAGAGCATATCGCCCTGATGGATGTCGAGAGCGGTCATCACATCATCGTTGTGGAGCGATGCACGCTTGACGATGGTGCCCGACAGAAGCACCGGCTCAAGGTTTGCCACCGGAGTAATCACTCCCATGCGCCCCACTTCAAACGACACGAAGCGGAGACGCGTCAGGGCTCTCTCGGCGGGAAATTTGTAGGCTATAGCCCAGCGGGGGCTCTTGGCCGTAAAGCCTAAGTTGAGCTGCTGACGGAGGGAGTTGACTTTGAAGACGAGACCATCGGTGGCCACGGGCAGAGTCCGCCGCTCCGCGTCCCAGCGATTGATGAAGGTGTCCACCTCATCAATAGAGTGGAGGAGAGTCATATGGGGAGCCACCTTGAAGCCCCATTCCCGGGCTGCCATCAGATTATCGTAATGATTGTCGGCGGGGAGATCGGGCCCGAGGAGGTAATAAAACACTGCATCAAGGCCGCGACGGGCCACCTGGGCCGAGTTGAGGGTCTTAAGCGTCCCGGCGGCGGCATTGCGGGGATTGGCAAACAATGGCTCGCCGGCGGCCTCACGCTCGGCATTGAGGCGGTCAAAGGCTTCCCATGGCAGGAGTATCTCGCCCCTGATTTCAAAGGAGCGCGGCGAGCCGGGATGGTCTATCACTGCAGGGATGGAGCGGATGGTCAATATATTGTCGGTCACCACGTCGCCCTTGGTTCCGTCGCCGCGTGTCACGGCTCTCACCAGCCTGCCATCCTCATATATGAGGGAGATGGAGGTGCCGTCATATTTAAGCTCCCCTACTATCTCAAAATCCGCCCCCATGAGCCCTTCACGGCATCGGCGCACAAAATCATCCACCTCCTCCACGCTATAAGTATTGGCCAGTGAGAGCATGGGATTGATATGCGCCGCCTGCTCAAATCCCTTTGCAGCAAGGTCGCTCCCCACTCGATGGGTAGGCGAGAGAGGATCATCAAGCTCGGGATGTGCCTTCTCGAGCTCCTCGAGCTCATGCATCATCATATCGAAATCCCGGTCAGATATCTCGGGCGAGTTGTCGATATAATAGAGGCGGTTGTGGCGATTGAGCTCTCCACGGAGCTCCGCTATGCGTTGGGCCGGATTAGTCATAATGAGGATAGTCAGGAGATTACAAATGAATTAAAATATTTGAGGGAGCAGTGCTCCTCCAGCAGACGGCGGGTGAGGTCGGCAGTGGCTTCGAGGCTCATCTCTTCGCCATATATATTGATGGTCATCAGGAGGTAGCGGGTGGATAGGGAGGTCTTGGTCCGCTCATTGTCAGAGGTGGGAGTGCCCACTCCCCCTTTGCTGTCGCGATAGACCGGCATCCCCGCGATATTAAGCTCGCCGCGCCCGATACCCTCATAGGGCTCCCCTTCCCTACCGATGCCGAGGGTCAGCAAACCGCCTTCGATAGCTTCGGCGTCAAAGCCACCGATGGCATAGCCGCTGAGGATAGAGACGGCGTTGATGACATCCACCACATTACTGATAAAATATAGCTCCTTGCCCTGAAGGATACGGCGGCAGAGCTGCTCCTGCGAGGGTCGGTAGCGGTTGGGATCTTTCCCGCATGACTTATACGCATCGCGAGTGGCTTTGATAGCCGGGCGCTGATTTATGTCGGGAATATCAAAGCGGGATGAGACTGAAGCAGCCGCTTCACGAAGACACGTCTTGACGCCCTCCGAAGTAGGCTCAGCCTTTATCTCGGCTTCAATGACAAGCACCTTCAGGCGCGGAGCAGCGCGGCGTATCTCGTCGCTTAATATTATTTCTTTATGCGGAAACATTGTGATATTCTTGAAGATAGCATCCATCCGGGATGTAAACAATTCTCCCGTCGGCTACTTATCCGCAAAGTTACACATTTTTCCCGTCTCTCCCCCAATTCCCTAAGTCTTCAATTTGATTTATCTGAGAGCCCCCTCCACCAAGCCCCGCAAGCACGATCACCTCCCCCGCCCCTCTCCCCCGGCAACCATCCTGGCGGGCAGCCCCCATTATAAACAGACAGCTCCTGCCGGTAGCGCGGCAAGAGCATCTCAGAATCGGGTATGGTGGGATTGTTTGACATTCTTGGGACGTTGCTGACCCGGGAATGTCGGTGTTAGGGTATTGATTTGTCTCTCTGCTGTCTCTGTTTCGAGCGCAAAATCGCGCAAATCACTGTTTTCCAGCGACTTGCGCGATTTTTGCGGAGAGGACGAGATTCGAACTCGTGGATAGGATTGCTCCCATCGTCGGTTTAGCAAACCGGTGGTTTCAGCCACTCACCCACCTCTCCAGTTTCTTGCGGCTCTGACCTTGGCAAGGGCGGTCAGCGCCTCGGCGGAAATGCCTCCTCTGAGGCTATGTCTGCTATCGTTGCGGAGTGGAAAGGATTCGAACCTTCGAACGGCTTTTGGCCGTTACACGCTTTCCAGGCGTGCCTCTTCAACCACTCGAGCACCACTCCTTAAGGGCTCATCAAAGGGTGGCCGAAGCCTCCCTTGGGGTTTGCGGTTGCAAAGGTAGAGCTTTTTTTGTTTCCCGCAAAAAGTTTTGCCACTTTTTTTCAAAACTTTTTTCGTTTGGCTCATTTTCAATGATGCCCGACGTTTTTTATCGGGGAGTTTTGACCTTATATAAAAGAAAATGCCTAACTTTGCGCTGGTCTCTCCCTTGTGAGCGACTTTAGTAATCTCCGACGGGCTGCTTCAGTTTGCTGCCTGACGATTACTTCCGAGAATCAATCATACCATAACATACCATGGCAGAAAAAAAAGAACTTTTGTTTGACCAGTTTCCCCCGGTCTCCACTGAGGAGTGGAAGGCCAAGGTGGAGGCTGACCTTAAGGGCGCTCCCTTTGACAAGAAGCTTGTGTGGCGCACTAATGAGGGCTTCAATGTCCAGCCCATGTATCGCGCCGAAGACATCGAGGGCTTTAAGAGCCTCGACTCTCTCCCCGGCGAATTTCCCTTTGTCCGCGGCACTCGCTGCGACAATGAGTGGCTCACCCGCCAGGAGATTATCGCCGACTCGCCCGAGGAGGCTAACAAGAAGGCTCTCGACGTCGTGACTAAGGGCGTCAATTCGCTCGCTTTCAAAGTAGAAGCTCCCTCTAAGGAGGCTATTGCCACTCTCCTTGAGGGCATCGACACCGCCGCTGTGGAGATCAATCTGTCGTCGTGCCCCAAGAATGCCTTGGCTCTGACCGAGGCGCTTGTGGCCTATGTGACGGAAAAGGGCACTGCCGACTCCTTCCGCGGCTCGGTCGATTTCAACCCCTTCCGCCGCCCTCTGCGCCATGGCGAGCCTTTCCCGGGCAATATCATGGAGATGGCCAAGGCTATCCTCGCTGCCGCCGAGCCTGTCAAGGGTCTCAAGGTGCTGTCGGTCGACTCCGCTATGCTCTCCAATGCCGGCGCCTATATCTTCCAGGAGCTCGGCTATGCCCTGGCCTGGGGCGCGCAGTGGCTCACGTCGCTCACCGATGCCGGCCTCGCTATCGAGACGGTGGCTCCCCGCGTGAAGTTCAATATGGGCATCTCCTCCAATTATTTCATGGAGCTTGCCAAATTCCGCGCCGGCCGTATGCTCTGGGCCGAGATTGTGAAGGCTTATGGTCCTGAGTGTGACTGCGTATGCAAGATGGCGGTCCACGCTACCACCTCGCGCTTCAACCAGACTATCTACGATGCCCATGTCAACCTCCTCCGCTCTCAGACAGAGTGTATGAGCGCTGCCCTCGCCGGCGTTGACTCCATCACCGTCACTCCCTTCGATACCCCCTATAAGCGCCCCGACGATTTCTCTGAGCGCATTGCCCGCAATCAGCAGCTCCTGCTCAAGGAAGAAAGCCATCTCGACAAGGTGGTCGACCCCGCCGGCGGCAG
>CAZAUV010000048.1:0-15694 GCA_964488335.1 uncultured Bacteroides sp. | reverse complement strand
GGCCGCTACACAGCCCGCGACTTCGGCATGAACTATCTCAATTCGCTCGACAACAACGCCATCATATTCACCAACGGCGACAACGACACTTTCCCCCTGTGGTATGCTCAGGAAGTGGAGGGCGAGCGCACCGATGTCAAGGTGGTCAACCTCTCGTATCTCACCACCGACTGGTATGTCAATCAGGTTATCCGCCCGTCATATGAGGCCCCCGGCATAGAGCTCCGCGCCAAGCCCGCCGATTATGCCTACGACCGGATGCAATACAACTATTTCATCGACCCCGACACATCGCTCGTCCCTGCCGATGCCTCCCTGGCCGAGCTTTATTCGCCCCGCTCGTCGCAGAATGAGCATGGTGTGGTGGAGATGAAATTCCCCAAAGTCTATATCCCCGTAAACACCGCCGAGCTCCTCGCTACAAACCGTATAGCTCCCGAGCAAGCGGCAGAGACCGTAGATGCTCTCGTGACCGACCTCTCGCGCGGCGGCACTGCCACGGGCGCGACACTCAGCCAGATCATATCCCTCGATATGATTTCCACCTCGGCCAAAAAAGGCTTTGATCGCCCCATCTATTTCGCTATGACTGTCCCCGAGAGCTATTATCTCGGCCTGACACCATATCTGCGCCTCACCGGCCTCGCCTATCAGGTCTCCCCCTTCATCTCCGGCGACCGGCGCACAGGTGTGGACATCGACCGCATGTATCGCAATGTCACGGAGCGCTTCCGCTGGGGCGGACTCGACCGCGGCAATGATATCTATCTCGATGAGACTGTCCGCCGCATGGTCACCACCAACCGCTCCGCCATGCTCGACCTCGCCACGGCCCTCTATAACCGTGCCGTGGAGTCTGACTCTGTGGCTGATGCCGAGGCCCGCAAGAGAGACTTTGACCGCACCATCGAGGTCCTCGACCTTATGATGGAGAAGCTCCCCGAGAGCCGTCAGCCCTGGGGCGCACAGATTGGCTCGGAGCTTGCCGAGCTCTATATGCGCGTCGGCGTCATGGACAATCGCCCCGACGAACTCGACAAGGGCCTCGATATCCTCAAGGGTCAGATCGAGCAGGCTGCCGGCAAGGTGGCTTATTATCAGAGCCTTTCGCCCTCACAGTATGCCACTCTCCAGATGCTCGACAGATATATCGACCAATATTATTTCTGGGACCTCCTCCAGACCTATATCGACTTTGGAGGCGACCCGAAGGAGATAGAGATGGCCGTGGTCAGCAAAGGCGTTGACCTCAACCGTCAGGCCGCTTTCCACAGGCAGTAACCGCTCCCGCCTCAATCCCGCTCGCTCCGGCCGATGTTTATCGAGCAGCCGCCTCTGTTATATCGCCTCCTCTTCCCTGAAGGGATATGGCGGATTAAGCGCAAGGGCCGGAAGGTGGTCTATCTCACCTTCGACGACGGCCCTGTCCCTGAAGTGACACCATGGGTCCTTGACCTCCTCGCCCGCGAGGGGGTCAAGGCCACCTTTTTTCTTGTGGGCGACAATGTCAGGCGTCATCCCGAGCTCTTTGCGCGCATCAAGGCTGAAGGCCATTCTTGGGGCAACCACACCATGCACCATCTTCAGGGACGCATCACCTCGCGCCGTAAATATCTGCGCGATATCCACCAGGCCCATCAGCTGATCGACTCACCCCTCTTCAGACCGCCCCACGGCCTCCTGCGCTGGGGGCAGAGCAAGGTGATCCGCCGCCATTTCAATATGATTATGTATGACCTGGTGACGCGCGACTACTCCCGCAAGCTCGCCCCCGACCGGGTGATGGACAATGTGTGCCGCTACGCCCGCAATGGCTCCATCATCGTGTTTCACGACTCCCTCAAGGCCGAGCGCAATCTGCGCGAGGTGCTCCCCCGCGCCATACGTTTCCTCCGCGACGAAGGTTATGAGTTTCTGCCTATCCCGATGTGACCTCGACCGCCTGATGGCTCCGACAGGAGCCGCCGCATGGGGTGTGGCGGCCGCCGGTGCCGTAAGCGATGAGGCCGATGCCGCCTTCCACGCCTGGCTCGCCGAAGGGTGTGGCGCCGGGATGGAATGGCTCGGCCACCACTCCGACCTCCGCCGCGACCCGCGCCTTCTCCTCCCGGGCGCACGCTCTATCATAGTGGCGGCTTTCCCTTATAGGCCGGCTTCGGGAGAGAAGCCCCGGCCCCGGCTGCCCATATCGCTTTATGCCCTCGGGCGCGACTATCATACGGCCCTGCGCGAGCGCCTTCAGCCTGTGGCCGACAGCCTCCCCGAAGCCCGCATCTGCATCGACTCGGCCCCTTTGCGCGAGCGTTACTGGGCAGTCCGCGCCGGTCTCGGAGCCATCGGGCGCAACAATCTGCTCATCATCCCGGGCCTCGGCTCGATGAACTTCCTCGCCTGCATCCTGACCACCGCCGAGATCGAGGGGGCTGCGGCAGAGGTAAGACCGCCCGGCTATTTCTGCCGCCATTGCGGAGGAGCATGCCTCCGGGCCTGTCCAGCGGGAGCGATCCGCCCCGACGCAACCATCGATGCGCGCCGCTGCCTTGCCTACCTGACCATTGAACACCGTGGGCCTCTCCCGGAACAGACCGATCTCCACGGCCATTTTTTCGGCTGCGACGACTGCGCCCTCGCTTGCCCGCATAATCTTACCGCGCTCCCCCCGGGGCAGCCCATCCCGGAGCTCCGCCCCCTTGCCGATGCCCTCGAGCTCTCCCCCGAAGATGTCGGCTCGATGAGCGGCCGGGCCTTTGGCCGCCGCTTTGCCGACTCCCCCCTGAGCCGCGCCCGCATCGACTCCCTCCGCCGCAATCTCTCCGCCCTCCACCTTATTACCTCTCAGGAGTAAAAGCGCTTTTTTCTTTTCAGTCGTAATAATATTGATAATGCAGATCGGCCCAGAGGTCGCTATCAGCCGGGCGCAACCTTCATTGGCCCGACGAAGGATAATGTAATATGGAGGATTTGTTGTATCTTTGTGACCTAATCCGATCCAATGATAGACAAAGACCTTATCCCGCAGTCGCATCTCTGGAGCCTGCGCCTCCTGATCGGCCCTTCTACTCTGGAGGTGGCGGCCATCCCGCCTGTAGACACCGACGACATCATCTATCACTCCCTCCCCCTCGATCCTGCGGCTCCCTCGCCGCTCAAGGCGCTGGAAGATGCTGTCTATGACAATCCCGGGCTGCTCAATCAGTTCAGGGATGTCACCGTGGCTCTCGACACGGATGCTTTCACCATCCTCCCCGAGGCGCTCGGCCCCGACATCGACAGCCTCGCCGCCCGCGCCCTCGAGCTCACTCAGGGGGAGCCGGTAGCCGAATCCAAGCGCATCCTCAGGGCTGAGGATGCGGCGCAGGCCACCGCTCTCTTCTTCGTGATTGACTCCGATATGGCAGGCTTCATCCGACGCACTTTTTTCAACGCGGTCATTACCCATCCGCTTGCACTCCTGTCGTCGAGGCTCTCGCAGGAGCCCGGCAAGCCGGAAATCATAGCCTCTTTCCGCCCCGGCAACCGGCTCGACCTCATTGCCCGGAGCTCCGACGGCCGCCTGTCAGGCGCCAATACATTCAGCTTCGAGGCCGTTGCCGATGCCGCATATTATATATATGCGGCTTGCCGGCAGATGGAGACTGCGGCGCCAGGCATCATGCGCAACACCGTCATAGCCGCCCCTTCGGGGGTGCGCGATACCCTCCTTCCCCTGTTTAGCCGCATCCCCGGCCTTGACAAGGCCTCGCCTGCACCGACGGTGCGCCTCGGAGCCGCTGCTTCAGCAGCTCCCCTTTGTCTCATCCTGCCCCCAAAAAACCATCTCTGATATGAGAATAATTAGAGGAAAATATGGGCGCCGGCGCTTTGACGTGCCTTCAAACATCACCGCCCGCCCCACCACCGACTTTGCCCGCGAAAACATCTTCAATGTCATCGAGAATATGATCGACATCGAGGATATCCGAGCCCTTGATCTCTTTGCCGGCACCGGAGCGATATCTTTTGAGCTCCTGTCGCGTGGCGCCGCTTCGGTCACGGCTGTGGAGAAAGCCCCGGTGCAGGGCCGGTTTATCACCGACACCGCCCGCAAGCTCGGCGACAGCAATCTGCGGCTGATCAAGATGGATGCCCTGCGATATATCGCCGCTGCTCCGGGTAGCTTCGATTTTGTCTTTGCCGACCCGCCCTATGACCTTGACCGCTTCGAGGAAATACCGGCCAAGGTGCTCGCCTCGGGGCTTATAGCGCCCGGTGGGCTCTTTATCATCGAGCACTCTGCAAAGCACGATTTCTCCTCCCTCCCTCATTTCCACTCCCACCGCGCCTACGGGTCGGTCAACTTCTCCCTCTTCGTAATCCCCGATAACAACGATCAAGCATGACCAGAGAAACCAACCTGCGCCGCGCCGAGAAGATGGCCGCGAGCCTGAGCCGGAAGAAGCCCATAAAAATTCTCTTTGTTTGCTTAGGCAATATCTGTCGCTCTCCTGCCGCCGAGGGTATGATGAAGGCTGTAGTGGAGGAGCGTGGCTGCCCTGCCGACTGGGTCATCGACTCGGCCGGGACAGGCAACTATCATATCGGTCAGCTCCCCGATGCCAGGATGCGCGCTCATGCCAGGCGCCGCGGCCTCGACCTTACCCACCGGTGCCGTCAGGTCACAGAAGAAGACTTCGAGCTCTTTGACCTTATCATCCCGATGGACGCCTCCAATGAGAGCAACCTGCGGCGTATGGCCCCAACGGCCGAGGCCGAGGCGAAAATCATCCCGATGAGCACATTCTTTGACGGGATCGCCACCCGCTACGACTATGTCCCCGACCCCTATTATGAAGGCTCCGAGGGATTTGAGCTGGTGCTCGACCTCCTTGACTCTGCCACCAACCGTCTCTTCAACCTCCTCACTCAATAGTCTGTCCCCGGGCTTATAATATCAGTCATGGCCCGGCCGCCGCGCGGGGGAGGGATTTTTTTTGTATCTTTGCCAAGTCTAAGCAACGCAGGGCGTGAAGACGCTCTTCCTGTTCTTGTCAATTGCTTAACTTAAAGGTGATTATCCTTCTGAGCATACTTAATGAACACTACACTCTGGTCTTTTGACTTGCCTCTCATTGTATGGATCCTGTCAGGGATAGCCCTGATGGCAGCCGGCGTGATTATTGCCCTCCTTCTGAAGCGTCTCCGCGCTATAGTCAGGGTGGCCGAGAAGTCGACTGATGAACCTCTCGCCGGGAACTATCCTTCGGTATCTGTCGTGGTCTATGCCCGCGACGACGCCGCCAACCTCCCGGCCCTTATCCGGCAGATTTATGCCCAGGACTATCCCGGAGAGATGGAGGTGGTGGTCGTGGCCGACCTCTCGGGCTATGACACCGCCGATGTTGATGCCGTAGGCGCCCTCGCGCCTGAATTTCCCTCGCTGAGGATGACATTCATCCCGGCTAACTCACGCAATCTCTCGCGCAAGAAGCTGGCCGTGACCCTCGGCATCAAGGCCGCGAAGATGCAATATGTGGCCCTGACATGCGGCAACTGCTCCATCCCCTCCACCACATGGCTAAGGAGGATGATGGTCCACACTCTCGACGGACGGGTGAAAGTGGTAGTAGGAGCGTCGACCCTCCGCGACCTCGATGGCAATCCGGGACGCGGAGCTCGTCTGCGAGGCTTTGACGACCTCTGGCAGGCCTCGCGCTCCATAGCCGATGCCCTCGAGGGTCATCCCCGCCGCGCCACCGGCCACAATCTTGTCTATTCCCGCTCAATCTTCTTCGACAACCGCGGCTTTGCCTCGTCGCTCAACCTCAACTACGGCGACGACGACCTCTTTGTCAACGAGATAGCCGACGGAAGCAACGCCGTCATGGAGCTCGGCCCCGACACCATAGTTGAGGCCCGCGTGGCCAATCCGGCCACCACCCACCATCTCGACCGCCTCCACCGCGACTTCACCGCCCGCTTCCTCCCGCGGCGTCCGGCCCTGGAGATGGGCGCGGTGAGCTGCTGCTGGTGGGCCTGGCTTGCCGCATCCGTCGCCGCCATAGGCTTGGGATGGCCCTCCATCATCCCCCTGATGATAGTGACGGTCATCTCGCTGGCGCTCTGCATCCCGGTGATGATATGGTGGCGACGCGCGGCCCGGGCCTTGCGTTGCTGCGACGATGCCTGCCTCATGGTGCCCCCGATGATGCTATGGCATCCGGTCTACAACCTCGGCTACCGTCTGAGCGGCTATCGCAACCGCCGCGACAATTACACCTGGAACGAGCAATAAGAATGAACAAGAAAATCAAGAGGTTGCTTCTCTTTGCCGGAGCAGCTTTGATGGTGATTGTCATTGTCATGATTGATCTTTTAAGTTAAATGGAAGAGCCGTTAAGAGTCAATTTCTTTGTCAAAATGAAGAAGTTCACAATTTTTTTTGTACCTTAGCGGTGAGATTGAGCCCCTTGGCGATAATCGAATTTTTATAAGATTTATTGTGATATGGATAAACATGAAATAAAGAACAGAATAGACTATATAGTAATGTGCGTCAGCGAATTTGCCAACAGATTCAAGCTGACCAATCAACAGGCATACGCATATTTGCGTCGTTTCAGCGGAATTGAGTTGATAATGAAGCACTATGGCATTATGCACACTCTGCCGCTTAACGATGCTATGGAAAGTTTGCAAACATTATGCTATCGAAGAGGAGGACGTTTGATATGATAAGGCTTCATCATGGTTCAAATGTCGGCATTGACACAATTGACTTGTCGCGAAGCAAAAAAGGCAAGGATTTCGGTCAAGGATTCTATCTCAATACCAACTATAATCAAGCTCTTGAAATAGCTGAGTTCAAAGTGGACATCTTTGGAGAGGGAAGTCCACTCGTTTCATCGTTTGATTTTGATGAAGAGGCTGCTGGTGAAGACGGTTTAGTTATCAAGGTATTTGACGATTATAGTGAGGAGTGGGCTCAGTTTGTCGTTGACAACAGAAATAATAACTCTGACACTCCCATTCACAATTTTGACATTGTAATTGGACCAATAGCCGATGATAAGGTTGGTTTTCAAATTCGGAAGTATATTGAGAACGAGATTTCTATAGATAAACTTATAGAACGAATCCAGTACTATGGTAATAAGTCCATACAGTATTTCTTCGGAACAAAAAAGTCATTGAACTATTTAAGTAAGGTATTATGAACAAGGAGATACAATATCAGGTAGAATGCCTTGCTTCTGACTTGACTGAAATGCTGATGTCGGAATACGGTTGGGATATGCTCAAAGCTCTTGATGTGCTTTATGGTTCGGAGACTTTCGCCAGGCTCAATGAACCTAAGTGTGGATTATATTATCAAGGAGCAGTCTATGTTTTCTCATTTTTGAAGAATGAAATAGAGACCGGTAAAGTCGGGTGAGTAGATTCGGCGAGCAGAAACAGTCTCCGACTTAATGAGGTTGATGAATGAATACAATACTTGTGATATGGAAACAGCCGACGACATATACCGCAGGATACACTGTAAGGGCGATTGAGAGCGTCGCACGTAAGTTGGGCAAAGAAGTTGGGGGAAAATGGGAGCGGGATATAATAAACGGCCGGAATGGACGTTAAGATAAAGGTGGCGCGTCCTCTCCCGGGGCGTTGCCGCCTTTCTCCCCCTCTTCCCATTTTGACGGACCGTTTTGGAGAGTTTTCTGCTACGACAATTCTATCATCTTATCAGGCGAGCAATGGCCCTGACCGGGCCTTCGGCCATTGTGGCCGCCATGCTTATAGCAGTGGCGGCTGTCGTTGTGCCTGCTTCAGCGCAGAGCATTCTCCCCGGCGGCACGCCCATAGGCCCCCCTCCGGCCACCATGCCGGGGCGCCTGACGGCGGTGGCCGACAGCGCCATGCTTCCCTTTCCCGTAAGGCAGTTTTTCCCCCAGACGGCCGAGGAGCTCATGGCCGCCGACTTCTCGGCCGACCTCTCTAACCCCTCTAATGTGACCACCTCGGTGGAATATGACCCCTCCCTTGGGTGTTACGTGGTCAGCACCAAGCTGGGCGAGAAGGTTATCTCCACCCCCTTCCTCCTCACCCCCGCTCAATATAATGCCTGGCAGACGCGCCGCGAGATGGCTGATTATTTCCAGAAACGCAATTCGGAGCATCTGACCGAAGAGGGGGCCGACGGGAAAGGCTCCAGGCAGCCATTCAACGTCCTCGACATGAGCTTTGCTCTCGGCCCGCTGGAGAAAATCTTCGGCCCGGGCGGCCTTACGCTCAGGACTCAGGGCTCGGTGCAGATCGATATGGGCATCAAGAGCAACTTCACCGACAATCCCTCCCTGTCGCTCAATTCGCGCCGCAAGACATTCTTTGACTTCGACCAGAAGATACAGGCCTCGGTCCAGGCTTCGGTGGGCGACAGGCTCAATTTCCATCTGAATTATAATACCGATGCAATGTTTTCTTACGATGCCCAGAACCTCAAGCTCCAGTATGAGGGCAAGGAAGACGACATCGTAAAGAGCATCGAGGCCGGCAATGTGAGCATGACCACCGGGTCGTCGCTCATACGCGGCTCCGCCGCCCTCTTCGGCATCAAGAGCAAGCTCCAGTTTGGCAAGCTGACGGCCACGGCCCTCGTCAGCCAGCAGAAGTCGGTGAGCCGCTCGGTCAACACCAAGGGGGGAGTGCAGTCAACCCCCTTCACCATCCAGGCCGACGCCTATCAGGCCAATGCCCACTTCTTCCTCTCCCAATATTTCCGCGACCATTACGACGAGTTTGCCTCCAAGCTCCCCTATGTATCTTCGGGTATCCAGATCACCCGCATAGAGGTGTGGGTCACCAACCGCAACAGCCGCTTTGACCAGAGCCGCAATCTCGTGGCTTTCCAGGACCTGGGCGAAGAGGAGCATCTGTCGTCGGATTACTGGATTACCAACTCGGCCTATCCCAACCCCTCAAATCAGAGCAACGACCTGCTCTCGGTGATCAAGACCGACTATCCCGGCGCCCGCGACATCAACTCCGTCACCCAGGTCCTCGCTCCGCTCGCCACCTATGGCATCACCGGCGGCCGCGGCTTCGAGAAAGTGGAGAGCGCCCGCCTCCTTTCATCCAACGAGTATAACCTCAATTCCACCCTCGGATATATCTCCCTTACTTCGCCTCTCAACGCCGACCAGGTGCTTGCCGTGGCCTTTGAATATACCTATCGCGGCCAGGTCTATCAGGTAGGAGAGTTTTCGGCCGATATCACCTCGACCGACCAGAGCCTCTATGTGAAGATGCTCAAGAGCACCACTCAGGACACCCGCCAGCCTATCTGGCGACTGATGATGAAAAACGTCTATCCTCTGGGAGCGCGCGACGTCAAGAAACAGAATTTCAAGCTCAACATAAAATATCTCTCCGACACCACCGGCACCGAGATCAATTATCTCCCCATCCCGGGTCTTAACAATCAGAGCCTCCTCCAGGTGATGAACCTCGACCGTCTCGACTCAAATCAGGAGAGTAATGTCGACGGCTTCTTTGACTTTATCGAGGGATATACCATCGACTCTCGCCGCGGCCTGATAATCTTCCCCTCGGCCGAGCCCTTCGGCCGCTATCTCGAGCGCAAGATCGACAATCCCGCCTATGCCCGCCAATATGTCTATTCGGAGCTATATGACTCCACCCTGACAGTGGCCCGCCAGTATGCCGACAAGAATAAATTTGTCCTGTCGGGCGAATATCAGGCCTCAGCCGGCTCGCGCATCGAGCTCGGGGCCGTCAATGTCCCCCGAGGCTCGGTGGTGGTGATGGCCGGCGGTGTGCGCCTGACCGAAAACAGCGACTACACCGTCGACTATTCCATGGGCACCGTGACCATCACCAACCAGAGCATCATCGACTCGGGCCAGAATGTAAGCGTCACCCTCGAAGACCAGGGCACTATGGAGGCGATGCAGCGCAAGAGCCTCTTCGGCCTTGATCTTAACTATGCCTTCACCAAAAACTTCAATGTCGGGGCCACCCTCCTCCACTATGGCGAGAAGGCTATGGTGGAGAAGGTCAATCTCGGCCAGGAGACCGTCAACAACACTATGGTAGGCCTCAACTTTGCCTACTCCACCGATTTCATGTGGCTCACCAACCTGCTCAACCGCATCCCTACGGTCAATGCCACCGCCCCCTCGCGCCTCGCCCTTCAGGGCGAGATGGCCCGCCTCTTCCCGGCTCAGCAGAAGACCGGAAGCAACCGCGGCAGCTCATATGTCGACGACTTCGAGCAGGCCCAGACGCGCCTTGACATCAAAGACCCTTACAGCTGGTTCCTCTCCTCGACGCCTTATGACCCTTCGCCCGACGCCCTTTTCCCCGAAGCCGCCCTCTCCAACGATGTGGCCTATGGTCAAAACCGATCACTCCTCAACTGGTATTATATCGACCGCCTCTTCACCTCGCGCAATTCGTCGCTCACGCCCGGATATATCAAGAGCGACCTCAAGCAGCTCTCCAACCCCTACGTCCGCGAGGTAAAGAGCTATGAGCTCTTCCCCGGCCGACAGCTCGGCTACGGCGAGAGCAACCTTATCCACACCCTCAACCTCTCGTTTTATCCCACTGAGCGCGGCCCCTACAACCTTGATGCCGTAAATATCGACGACGACGGCAACCTCCTCTATCCCGAGCGCCGCTGGGGCGGCATCATGCGCCGGCTCAACAACACCGATTTCGAGACCCTCAACGTGGAGTATATCCAGTTCTGGCTCATGAACCCCTTCCTCGATGAAGAAAACCCCAACTATGAGGGAGGCGACCTCTATATCAATCTCGGCGAGATTTCGGAAGATATTCTGAAAGACGGCCTTAAGACTTATGAAAACGGCAACCCCGTCGACGGCAACACCCGCTTCATGAAAGAGACTGTCTGGGGCCGCACTTCGAGCCAGAACTCCCTGACATATGCCTTCGACAACGCCAATACGGCCCGCCTGGTCCAGGACACCGGTCTCGACGGTCTCCTCAACGCCGATGAATATTCCTTCTCCTCTTACTCCGACTATCTCAACCGCCTCCGCGCGAAGCTCTCGCCCGCTGCCCTGGAGAGGATGGAGGCCGACCGCTTCTCGCCCCTCAACGACCCCGCCGGCGACAACTATCATTTCTATCGGGGATATGACTATGACCAGGAGCGCTTAGGGGTCCTCGAGCGTTACAAGCGCTACAACGGCGTCGAGGGCAACTCCCTCTCGCCCGAGGATGCCGGCGAGCCCCTCTATCAGAGCTCGAGGGCTCTCCCCGACGTGGAAGACATCAACCAAGACAATACTCTTAACGAATATGAGCGTTATTTCCAGTATAAGATCTCAATCCGCCCCGAAGACCTCGTCGTAGGCCGCAACTATATCACCGACAAGCAGACATCGGTTGTCTATGTCCCCGACGGCTCCACTCCTACCGTCGAATGGTATCAGTTTAAGATACCCCTGGAGGAGTTTCAGAAAGCCGTGGGCTCCATCTCCGACTTCTCCACCATCCGCTTCATGCGAATGTTTATGACCGGCTTCAAGGCCACTACCCACCTGCGATTTGCCACCCTCGAGCTCGTAAGCGGCGACTGGCGCACCTACGACTTCAACCTCAACAACCGAGGCGACACTCCCGCCGAAGGTCAGCTCGATGTGTCGGTGGTCAACATCGAGGAAAACTCCCAGCGCAAGCCGGTCAACTATGTCCTACCCCCGGGCGTAACCCGCATCACCGACCCCGGTCAGGCACAGATTATCCAGGAAAATGAGCAGTCTATGTCAATGAAGGTCACCGGTCTGAGGGCCGGCGATGCCCGTGCTGTCTACCGCAATACGCGCCAGGATCTCCGCAACTACCGCCGCCTCCAGATGTGGACCCACGCCGAAGCTCTCATCGACAACACCACCAACCTCCGCTCGGGCGACTTCTCCGTCTTTATCCGTCTCGGTTCCGATGTCAAAAACAATTATTATGAATATGAGATACCCCTGGAGCTGACACCCGAATGGACCACAACGGGATATTCCGACGATGCCGCCGGGCGCTCCGCCGTATGGCCTGCCGCCAACTTCATGGACATCACCCTCCAGCATCTCGTTGACCTTAAGGTGGAGCGCAACCGCGCCCGCCGCGCCGAGGAGCCCGGGGTGGGCTACGGTATCCTCTTCACTTCCCGCGACCCCGACCATGAGCGCAATACCATGGGCGTAATGGGCAATCCTACCTTGGGCGACATAAGAGTGATGATGATAGGCATCCGCAACAACTCCTCCACCACCAAGGACGGCACCATATGGGTCAACGAGCTTAAGGTCACCGACTTCGACTCCGAAGGAGGCTGGGCCGCCAAAGGCTCGGCCAATCTCGCCGTGAGCGACATTGCCTCGGTCAATCTGTCGGCCCATTATGAGTCAACGGGCTTCGGCTCCGTGGACCAGAGTCTCAATCAGCGCCGCATGGACGACTATGAGCGCTATGATGCCGCCTTCCAGATCGATCTCGGCCGCTTCGCCCCCTCGGCCGCCAAGCTCCGCGCCCCGATTTTCTATTCATATTCCCGCGAGAAGACCACTCCCAAGTATAATCCCCTTGACACCGACGTGCCTCTCAAGGAGGCCCTCGATGCGGTGGAGACCAAGGCCGAGCGCGACTCCATCGCCGCTTTTGCCGTGGAGCAGACCACCTCACAAAACTTCTCCATCTCCGGCCTCAAATCTGATGTCAGGAGCAAAAACCCCATGCCGTGGGACCCTGCCAACTTCACCCTGTCATTCTCTTTCTCCAAGCGCAGGAAGGTTGACCCCACGACGGAATATGAAAACACCAACGATTATCGAGGCTCCTTCCAGTATTCTTACAACCCATATTTCAAGCCCCTGAAGCCATTCTCATTTATCAAGAGCGACAATAAGGCGCTGAAATTCCTCAACGAATGGGAGCTCAACTGGCTGCCCTCTTCTATCTCCTTCAATACCAATATGAGCCGCTACTATTATGAGCAGCAGACCCGCTCGGAGATCGACCAGTTTTTCCAGCTCCCCGTGGCCGTAAGCAAAAACTTCCTCTGGGATCGCCAGCTCAATCTGTCGTGGCAGATAATCAAGAGCCTCAATCTCTCATTCAACTCCAATACGTCGGCCCGCATCGACGAGCCTGTAGGAGCCGTCAATCGCAAGCTCTTTCCCGACAGATACCAGGAATGGCGCGACACCGTGATGCAGAGCATCATGAGCTTCGGCACTCCCTGGGGTTATAACCAGCGCGCCACCGCCACCTACACCGCCCCCTTCTCCAAGATACCCTTCCTTGACTTTGTCACCGCCACCCTCAACTATGACTCCAATTATCGCTGGGACCGCGGTGCAACGGTAGATGGCATCCGCATGGGCAACTCCATATCCAACCAGACCTCTTACAGCGCTGACGGCCGCCTCAATTTTGAGAATATTTATAATAAGGTCAATTATCTCAAAAATGTCAATCAGCGCTTTGCCTCATCGGGACGCACCTCCGCCCGCGAGAAAAAGCCGAGAAAATTTGAGCGTAACATGGCCCTGCGGCCCGACACCACCATCACCCTGCGCCACAACCTGCGGACCCGCAAGATAAGGGTCACGGCCACTGATGCCAACGATCCCGAGAGTAAACCCGTCAAGGTGCGCTCGCGCATTATCGATATGAACAATGTCGAAATCCTCGACACCGGCTCCCGCACTCTCAAATTTGTCATTACGGAGCAGCTCAAGCCCAAGACCAATATCCTGGGCGAAGTGGCTCAGTATGCCACCCGGCTGATCATGTCGCCCCGAAATCTCTCCGTCCGCTTCAAAAACACACGTTCTCTCTCCCTGCCCCTTTTCATTCCCGACATTGGCGACGCCTTCGGTCAGACCGACAGCTATGGCCCGATGGCCCCCGGCCTCGGATTTGCATTCGGTTTTTATGCCGACGACTATGTGGAGCGGGCTAAGGAACGAGGATGGCTTATGACCGAGAGCGGCCAGACCTCTCCCGCCAATATGGCGCGCACCTCGGAGCTCAATATCGAGCTCAATCTCGAGCCTATCCAGGGCCTGAAGATACAGCTTACTAGCAACCGCACCGACAACCGGACTACCCAGACGCAGTTTATGTATGACAATATGCCGACGGCCTATGCCGGCTCTTTCACGATGACCCACGTGGCCCTGTCGTCGGCCCTGCGCAATTCCTCCGACGGTAACGGCTACCGCTCCGAGGCCTTCAATACCTTCATCGAGAATATTCCCGTCATTGCCTCCCGCATCGAGAGTCAATACACCGGCACTAACTATCCCCGCTCAGGCTTCATGGCCTCCAATCCTCATGCCGGGATGCCCTTCGACCCGCAGGTAGGCTCCGTGTCGACCACCGGCTCCGATGTCCTCATCCCTGCTTTCCTCGCGGCCTACTCGGGCCGCAATCCTTCGAGCCAATATCTCAGCCCCTTCCCCTCTTTTGCCGCAGTGCTCCCCAACTGGCGCGTGACCTACGATGGTCTCATCAAGCTCGGTAATCTCAAGAATATCTTCAAAGCCTTTACTCTGACCCACGCATATCAGTGCACCTATTCAGTGGGGTCTTACTCTTCTTACCTCAACTGGATAGGCGTTGACGGCAGCTCTTCACTGGGCTTTACCCTCGATGAGCTCACCGGACAGCCTATTCCGTCATCGCCTTTCAATATCTCATCGGTGGCTGTCACCGAGCGCTTCGCCCCCCTGATAGGAGCTGCCGTGACCCTCAACAACAATATGACCATCAATGCCGAATGGCGCGATCAGCGCACCCTGACGCTCAACACCTCGGCCGGTCAGGTAGTGGAGGCCACCACCCGCGGCATCACCCTCGGACTCGGATATAAGATCGTGGGCTTCAACACCGTCCTTAAGATGCGCAACACCCAGGCGGGAGTGTCAAACGACCTCAACATCACCGGCGACATCTCATATAACTTCAACCAGGCGCTTATCCGCCGCATCGAGACAGCCTTTACCCAGGCCACGTCAGGCACCCGCACCATCAACCTCAAGTTAGCCGCCAAATATCAGATGAGCCGCCGCCTCAACATAGGCGCTTACTTTGACCATCAGGTCAACACCCCCGTGGTGAGCTCCAACTCTTATCCTACCTCATCGACGGCCTTCGGCATCTCCTTCAATCTCTCCCTCGCCCGCTAATCACCGCCCCAATCCTGCATTGAGACTCAATCGCTAAAGATAGTGCCGGCTGGCTTCGATGGACGCGTCAACTTGCCATAACCAATAGGGTTATGGCAAGTTGACGCGTGAAAATGGCTATATTCCCTCCTCAGGTAGCGGATGGGAGAGCACTCGAAGGGATCAGGGGCGGGTGAAGAGGGTCGACACCCAGTTGAGATTTTCGGTGAAATCAACAAACGTCAGGCCGAGCTCTTCAGCGCGCGAGCGTATCATCGGGATGTCTTCACTGTAGAAGCCAGAGAAGATGAGGCTGCCGCCGGGGACCACTGCCTTGACATACGCTTCCATGTCGGCGAGAATGATGTTGCGGTTGATATTGGCCACGAGGATGTCGGCCGGAGCGATCCCGGCCAAGGCTGAGGCATCGCCGAGGATTACATTTATCTCCGGATGGCCATTGAGCCTTACATTTTCCACAGCGTTTTCCCACGCCGGGGGGTCGATCT
>CAZAUV010000047.1:0-16192 GCA_964488335.1 uncultured Bacteroides sp. | reverse complement strand
TTATTCCGGCAGAGGTTACAAAAGCACAGGCGAGCATCATTTATGCCAATGAAGCTGATGTGTTGAACGTGGCTATGTTCGGCATGACTGCAAAGCAATGGCGTGAGGCTAACCCGGACTTGAAAGGCAATATCCGCGACTACGCCTCGGTCAACGAACTTATTTGCCTCTCAAACATGGAAAGCCTCAATGCCGTGTTCATCGAGCAGGGGGCTACCACAATCTGAGCGACTTATAAAACTCAATCAAATAGCCATCCACCAGATGAGCGTATTGGAGAGTGATAATAATGACCGCAAATTATTGAAATAATCTAAAATATGTAAGTGCAAAAGATTATTTAAGCCATGCCTCATGTCGTTAATGAAGTAATGTAGAGAGGTAGGGGAGGATGCGGTGAAGGGCCTCGGTAAGGAGGGCGGGAGAGCAGGCGAGGTTGATGCGGAGGTAGCCGTCGAGGCCATACATCGTCCCGGCGTTGAGCCACACTCCAGCCTGCTCGACCAACTCCTCTTCGAGGGCCTCCGATGAAGGGATGCCCTCCTGCGACAGGAGGGCGCGGACATCTATCCAGGGGAGGTAGGTGGCCTCGAGGAGTGTCACGGGACACTGCGGCAGGTGGGAGCGGAGGAAGCGAGTCAGGTAGTCATAGTTGGCCCAGATCTGCTCCTTGACTTCGGCGAGCCAAGCCTCACCTTCAGGGGTGTAGGAGGCTTTGAGCGCCTCTACGCCAAAGGGATTGACGTCGCATACCTCATTGATGTTGATGGCCCGGTCGATGAGGGCGCGGGTGTCGGGGTCGGGGCAGATTATGTTTGCAATCTGGAGCCCGGCGGTGTTGAAGGCCTTTGACGGCGAGAGGCATACCACGGCCGAGGGGTCGATGGGGCCGTAGGGGGTGTAATGTGTTCCCGGAGCGGTGAGCTCACAGTGGATTTCATCGCTGACCACCCTGACACCGTTGGCGCGGCATATGGCGGCGAGGCGCCCGAGCTCCTCGGGGCGCCAGAGTCGTCCGGCGGGGTTATGGGGATTGCAGAGCAGCAGGAGGGTGTTGGCAGGGTCGGCGGCGAGCCGCTCGAGCCCTTCGAAGTCCATCGCGTAGGTGAAGCGTCCATCCGGCAGGTCGTGGCGCAGGAGCGGGTTTTCGACGATGCGGCAGCCGTTGTTGCGTATCGAGGAGAAGAAGCAGTTGTAGACCGGAGTCTGGACAATCACCCCCTCTCCCGGGCGGGCGAGGGCCTTGATGATAGCCGAGAGGGCGGGGACCACCCCGGAGGTGTAGATCACCTGCTCCCGGGCGAAGCGATAGCCGTGGCGGGTGGCAAACCAGTTGATAAGGGCGTCGTAATAAGGCTCGGTGACGAGAGTATAGCCAAAGACGCCGTGGTCAACCCTCCGGCGGAGGGCGTCGATGATGCAGGGGGCGGTGGCAAAGTCCATATCTGCCACCCAGAGAGGAAGGACACCCTGCCTGGAGTCCCACTTATAAGAGCCGGAGCCGACTCTCGACGGTGTCAGGAGCATATCACTTAACGGTTATCTTGCAGTCGGCGGGAGGGAGGATATTCCCGTCGAGGATTACTTGACATGCCGAGGGGAGGGTGACGGAGCCCGAGCGGGGGTTTTTGACAGACACGGGCGACGACTTGAGAGTTGCCCGGAGCGACGAGTCTTCAAAGGCCAGGTCGGCCTCCGGGCCGAAGGTGCAGTCTTCGAGAATGAGGTCGGTGCAGTAGCAGAGGGGCTGGGTGCCGTCGATATGGCAGCGGATCAGGTGAAGGCGCTTGGAGTGCCAGCCGAGATATTCTCCGGAGATGCGGGAGTCATAGACAGTCACATCCTCGGTGTTCCAGAAGGCATCTTTAGAGTCGATTTCGGCATTGCGGATGGTCACGTTGCGGCAATACTGGAATGAGTAGTTGCCCTGCTGATGATAGCGGTCGATGTCGATATTGTCGCAGTGCATGAAGAGATAGTCGGCGCGCCGGATGTCACAGTCGCGCAGGCTGATATTGCGGCAGTGCCAGAGAGTCTCGGCGGCGTCGGGGATGACTACGCGCTCGAGTACGATACCGTCCATCTCGCGAAACATCTTAGGCGCATCGACCTGAGTGTCGCGCATCGTCAGGCCCGAGGAATACCAGAGGGCGGCGCGTGCCCCCTCGGTGAAGAGGCAGTCGGTGATCTCAAAGTCCTTGACATGCCAGAATGGATATTTGCCTTCGAAGCGGCAGTGGCGGGCTATGATGTCGGAGCAGCATTTGAGGGCCGACTCTCCGGCGTGGATAGTCACCCGGTCAAGCAGCAGATTGTGAGAAGCGAAGAGGGGGCGCTCGCCGCCCAGCTCCTCGCCCTTTATTTCGCGAAGGGTTTTTATTTCGTGGGGAGTTGCCATAGTATGGTAAGAAGGGATGGTTAGATGAGGGATGTTGTCGTCGGGGAGCTCCCTAAGCGGGATGCTCTCCGGAATGATAACGCAAAGTTACACCCTTTTTCTTTATCTCCCATACCGGAAATATTGAAAAACCTACCTGCTCTCCCCGGAGTGGATGCTGAAGGAAATATTAATCTATGGCGCGGAGGGAGGGAAAAAATAGGGTTGGGGATTGGCTGTTGAGGAAAAATAGCTACCTTTGCAGTCGCAATGGCTCCCGATGGATATGGCCCGGGCGCCCGGCGCTTCAGCCGCGGCCGCAGGCTCTTCATTTTCAGGGGCAGCCATCTTTCGCTCATTTTTAATTATAGCTCTCTGGTCACATGATCAATCGTGTTTTGATACGTATAAAGGTGGTGCAGATGCTCTATTCCTATCTGCTCACACGCAACGAATTCAAGATCCAGCCATCGCCGGGCCCCGAGGCCACGCGCGATGCACGGTTTGCTTACCGTCTCTATCTTGACCTGATCATGCTCGTCATAGAGCTCTCGGGGCGCAAGGGTGGAGGCCATTCGCCTGCCATGATGGCAGCTCTGGGGCGCAACCGCTTCCTGTCGTCGAGCCCGGTGGCCATAGCTCTCCATCTGGATGAGCAGATACGCGTGGCCACTCATCCGGCCCATGAGGATATGCCCGCTTTTGACGCAGCCCTCGCCGCCATCTTCCGCGCCTTGGAAGAGAGTGAGGACTTCCAGTCCTTCAGCCGCAAGCGCGATCATTCTCTTTCCCTCGATGTCGATTTCTGGGGTTGGGCGCTGACCAATGTCATATCCAAGAGCCCCGAATTTCTCGAGGCGGCCCGCTCTCTGCCTGACTTTACCCTGACCGGCTATTCGCGCGCCTTCGAGATGCTCCGCGCCACCATCGCCTCATATAGCGACAACCGAGAGGGGCTTCATAAGGCCAATAAAGATCTGGAGACATCGCTCACCCACGCCTATAATCTCTACAACTCCCTGCTGATGCTCGCCGTGAGGCTCACCGACCTCCAGGAGCAGCGCCTTGAAGCCGCCAAGCACAAATATATGCCGTCGGAGGCCGACCTCCACCCCGACACCCGCTTTGTCGACAATGCTTTTGTCGGGGCTCTCCGCGCTAATCCTCAGCTGATAGCCTATGGCAAGGATAATGCCATCGACTGGCTCGACGAAGACTCCGACACCCTCCGCCTGCTCCTCAACGCCATCCTCGAGAGCGACATCTATCGCCGCTACATGGCCGAGCCCCTGACCACATGGGAGGGCGACTGCAACCTCTGGCGCGAGCTCTTCAAAAAGGTGATCCTCCCCTCCGACGCTCTCCTTGAGGCTCTCGAGAGCAAGTCGATTTTCTGGAACGACGATCTCGAGATTATGGGCACCTTCGTCATCAAGACCATCAAGCGCTTCGCATCCTCTAAGGAAGAGGGCACTGACGTGGAGCTCCTGCCTGAATATAAGGATGATGAAGACCGCCGCTTCGGCCCCGAGCTTTTTGACAATGCCGTGGGCCACCGCGAGGAATACCGGGGCCTCATCGACCGCTTTATCAACGGCGAGCAATGGGACCCCGAGCGACTGGCGTTTATGGACGTGGTGGTGATGATGACGGCCATAGCCGAGCTGCTCACCTTCCCCGCCATCCCCGTGGCCGTGACCCTCAACGAGTATATCGAGATAGCCAACAGCTATTCCACCCCCCGCTCGGGCCATTTTATCAACGGAGTCTTATACTCCGTAATCAATTATCTCAAGGCCGAAGGACGCCTACACAAGAGCCTCCCCTCCAAGAAATAACCCACCTCAATAATAATCCTCCTAATCCCTCAGAATTATGGATCAGAGTGCAATGCAGATCGTAATGATCGTCCTCCTCATAGGCGTGTTTTACTTTATGATGATACGCCCCCAGCAGAAGCGCCAGAAAGAGATACGCAACTTCCGCGAAGGCATCAAGGAAGGCGACCGCGTTACCTCGGCCGGCGGCATCCTCGGCAAGGTCAAGAAGGTAAAGCAGACCACCTTCCTCCTCGAAATTGCCAATGGTGTGGTGATCGAAATCGACAAAAACTCTGTCTATCCCTCTGCTCCCGGTGCCGACGGCGACACCCAGAAGCTTGAGCCGGGCAACAACTGATAGCCCCCGGCAATCAGCTGCTTAATTATCTGACCCGGCAAGATGGACCACCACGAGCTCCCGGGCCGCCTGACGGCCATCATTGACAAATCGCGGGAAGCATTACATTCGGCCAAGGGGCGGAATGTGATGCTCTACCTCCTCTTTGTCTGCGTGGCCTTTGTCTTTTGGGTCTTCATGTCGCTCGACACTGAGGTGCAGCGCAATTTTGATGTGCCTGTCCAGGCTGATAATCTCCCCGACAGTGTGGTGATTATCAAGGATTTCCCATCTACCATTTCTGCCACCGTCCAGGCTAAGGGGTCGCAGCTGATGAGATTTTTCTGGGGCAAGACCCCCGCGCTTAAAATCAATCTGGAGAGCACCCGCAAGCAGACCGAGGGTGTCTTCACGCTCTCACCCCAGAAGGTGGAGGCGCGTCTGCGCGACTACTTCGGTCAGGGGGTCCAGCTTCTCTCGGCCCGCCCCGACTCGCTCACCCTCACTTATACGCGCCACGACGGCCGGAGAGTGCCCCTGACA
Organism: uncultured Bacteroides sp.; assembly: GCA_964488335.1. Taxonomy (GTDB): domain Bacteria; phylum Bacteroidota; class Bacteroidia; order Bacteroidales; family Muribaculaceae; genus Paramuribaculum. The sequence goes on along the minus strand of CAZAUV010000047.1, from coordinate 11,115 downwards.
GTGAAGGCCGACATCACCCCCGACATCCTCTCGATCTCCTCAGGCGAGCCGACAGCCAATGTCGACTCCGTAACTCTTTATGCGTTAGGAGACATACCCTCCTCGATACGCTCCGTGGCCACCGAGACCCTGGTCAAAAGCGGCCTCAAGGACACAGCCCGCTATGAAGTGCGCGTAATAGCCCCGAAGGGTATGCGCGCCATACCCGACAGAGTGACGGTCACAGTGCCTGTGGAGCAGCTCATCTCCAAGCGCTGCAAGGTGGATATAGAGGCTGCCGACCTCCCGCCCGATACCCGCCTTGTGGCTTTCCCTGCGTCGATAGAGGTGTCATATCTCGTGCCGATGAGCCGCTATGCCGATGACTATCCCATCCGCGCCCTGGTGAGCTATCATGAAGCGCTGAAGTCGACCACCGGCAAGATTGCAGTGGAGCTCGGGCCGATAGCCGGACGCTATTACAGCATTTCGCAGAATATTGATAGCGTGGAGTTTATCATCGAGCATGACTGATATTCACCCATCACCGTGGCCCAACCTTACCGCCATCACCGGCGGCATAGGCGCCGGCAAGAGTGTAGTGGCCCGCATCGTGGCCGCTCTCGGCTATGATGTCTATGATTGCGACAGCCGCGCCCGCTCCCTGATGGAGGGCGAGGAGATAGTCGCAGCCCTGGCCGAGGCCTTCGGCTCAGGGATCTTTACGGCGCAGGGAGAGCTCATCCGCCCCCGCCTGGCCGAAATAGTCTTTGCTGATCCCGAAGCCCTCACGCGCCTCAACGCCATCACCCATGCCGCCGTCCGTGCCGACCTTGCCGCCTGGGCCTCAGAGCGCTCGCAGGCCGGTCACATCTTTGTCGAGACCGCCATCCTCTATCAGAGCGGACTTGACCGGATGGTAGCCCGCGTCTGGGAGGTCACGGCCCCGCGGGAGCTGAGGATAGAGCGCGTCATGGCCCGCAGCGGCCTGACCCGCGAGCAGGCCGTGGCCCGCATCGAGGCCCAGGACTCTTTCATCCCCGAGCAGCCCCACAGAGCCGTCACCACCATCGTCAACGACGGCACCACGCCCCTTCTCCCCGCTATCCTCAGCCTCATAAACCCTCCTTGCCGACCTTAATGGAAGAAACCTTTCTCTTTGTCACCGAGGCTGTTGCCACAGTGGCAGCAGCTATCTCCGGCATCCGCCTGGCCGCCACCAAGCGCTTTGACTGGTTTGGAGCCTATATCGTGGGCCTCGTCACCGCCTGCGGCGGCGGCACCCTCCGCGACCTCCTGCTCGACATCCCGGTCTTCTGGATGCAGACATGGTGGTATCTGGCCGTGACTGCCCTCGCCCTTGTCACGGTGATGGTCTTCCGCTCGTTTCTCGTGTCGCGCGACAGAATTCTTTTCATCTTCGACTCAATAGGCCTGGCACTCTTCTGTGTGATAGGCATCCAGAAATCGCTTGCCATAGGCTATCCGATGTGGGTGGCATCCTGCATGGGTGTCATCACAGGTGCTTTCGGCGGCGTGATCCGCGACCTGCTCATCAATGAGGAGCCGCTTATTTTCCGCAAAGACATCTATGCCACCGCCTGCATCGCCGGGTGTATCTTCTACTGGATTGCCGGGGCTGCGGGAGCATCGCCCATGTGGCAGGGACTTATATGCGCCACGGTCATCATAGGCATCAGGGTCCTGACCCTCATCTACAATCTCCACCTTCCCACCCTCATGCCGGTCAAGGAACCCGACAAAGGGTGAGTGAGGCGATCCGCGGCGAGCAAACAATAGCGGCGCGCGAAGCGTTGTGATATTGAATAGAGATATTTCAGTCTCTACACACACATTATAACCTTTACCACAACTGATATGAACACCATTTCATCCATCCGCACCGGCATCTCCCGCCTCTGGTGGCTCCCTATGATTACCGGATTGATTTCCATCGCAATCGGCATATGGTGCCTTTGCAGCCCTCTGACCTCACTCCCCGTCCTGGCCTACGCCTTCTGTATCTGCCTGTGCGTGGCCGGCTTCATGAACCTCATCTATGCCTTCTCAAATATGGGCGGACACTACAGCTGGGGCTGGTCGCTCGCCTACGGCCTGATTGAGTTGCTCTGCGGCGGCTGGCTCCTGACCCTCCCTGTCCCCGCCATGACCACCGCTTTTGTCTACGCCATAGGCCTCTTTATCCTCTTTGTTGCCATCAACGCCATCTGCGAGTCGGTGATGATATATAATCAGGCCTCCTTCTGGATAGGCTGGTTTATAGCCCTGCTGCTGGCCACCATCATCTGCGCCCTCGTCTTCCTGGCCGGACCTATCGCCGGCGGCATTGCCAGCTGGCTCTATATCGGTATCTCGCTGATATGCTACGGTGTGTTCCGCATCCTCTTCTCGGCCAAGCTCCGCCGTCTCAACCGCGTCTTGTAATCCCCCATCCCTGAAATATCCGCAAAAAGGCGGCTGCCCTCACCGGCAGCCGCCTTTTTGTGCCCAGCGGCAAATGTTTGTTGCCGGGCGGGGGAGAGGATGTTGGGGATTGGGAATTTTTTTGTAATTTTGCCGGGAAGTATACACTCACTCTAATAAGAAAAGTAGCTATGTCAATTGACAGCATCATATCGCAGGCCGTGTCAGCAGCGCTGAAAGCGCTCTACGGCATTGAGGCCGAGGCCTCTTCCATCATCCCCCAGGCTACGCGCAAGGAGTTTGAGGGCGACATGACCATCGTGGTCTTCCCCTGGGTTAAGGCCGCCCGCAAGAGCCCCGAGGCCGTAGGCAAGGAGATAGGTCAGTGGCTTGAGGATAATGAGCCGGCCGTGGCCCGCACCAATGTGGTCAAGGGCTTCCTGAATATCGTCATCGAGCCTACATTCTGGGGCGCTGTGCTGAGCCATATCGCATCGCAGCCCTCCTGGGGCGTCACCCCTGTGGCCGATGATGCTCCGTTGGTGATGGTGGAGAGCGCGAGCCCCAACACCAATAAGCCGCTCCACCTGGGCCATGTCCGCAACATCCTTCTGGGCCACTCCCTGGCTAAAATCCTCGGTGCCTGCGGCAACAAAATCGTCCGCACCAATATTGTCAACGACCGCGGCATCCATATATGCAAGTCGATGCTCGCCTGGCAGAAATGGGGCAATGGCGCCACCCCGGAGTCGACCGGCAAGAAGGGTGATCATCTCGTAGGCGACTTCTATGTTGCCTTTGACCAGCACTATCGCGCTGAGGTCAAGGAGCTCATGGAGAGCAAGCAGATGAGCAAGGAGGAGGCTGAAGCCGCTTCGCCCCTCATGGCCGAGGCCCGCGAGATGCTCCGCCGATGGGAGAACGGCGACTCTGAGGTACGCGCTCTCTGGGAGATGATGAACTCGTGGGTTTACGCCGGCTTCGATGAGACATATTACCGCATGGGAGTGGGCTTCGATAAGATTTATTACGAGAGCCAGACCTATCTCGAGGGCAAAGCCAAGGTGCTCGAGGGCTTGGAAAAAGGCATCATGTATCGCAAGGACGACGGCTCTGTATGGGCCGACCTGACCGATGCCGGCCTCGACCATAAGCTCCTGCTGCGCTCCGACGGCACCTCGGTCTACATGACTCAGGATATAGGCACCGCCAAGCTCCGCTATCAGGATTATCCCATCGACAAGATGATTTATGTCGTGGGCAACGAGCAGAACTACCATTTCCAGGTGCTCTCGATTCTCCTCGACCGCCTCGGCTTCGCCTGGGGTAAAGACCTTGTCCACTTCTCTTACGGAATGGTGGAGCTCCCAGAGGGTAAGATGAAGAGCCGCGAGGGCACGGTGGTCGACGCCGACGACCTCATGGATGAGATGGTGGCCACGGCCCGCTCCGTCTCGGCCGAGATGGGTAAGCTCAGCGGCGTGAGCGATGCCGAGCGCGAGACCATCACCGAAGCTATCGGCCTGGGCGCCCTGAAATATTTCCTCCTTAAGGTCGATCCCCGCAAGAATATGACCTTCAACCCCAAGGAGAGCATCGATTTCAACGGCAATACCGGCCCCTTCATCCAATATACTTATGCTCGCATCTGCTCCCTCTTCCGCAAGGCCGAGGAGGCCGGCTTAAAGGTCGGCGACTTCACCGGCGCCGTCCCCGGCGAGCGCGAGGTGACGCTCATCCAGCGCCTGGCCGACTTCCCCAATGTAGTGGCAGAGGCCGGCCGCTCCTATAGCCCGGCCCTCATCGCCAACTATGCCTACGACCTGACCAAGGAATACAACCAGTTTTACCACGACTGCGCAATCCTCAAAGAGGAGGATGAGGCAGCCCGCTCGCTCCGTCTGACCCTCAGCGGCGTCACCCGCCGGGTGCTCCATACGGCTATGGACCTGCTGGGCATCAAGATGTCGGAGCGTATGTAATCTTCAACATCCTGCCCTCCGGATTGTTGTAACCTCAGAATAATATCAAAAAAACTAACCGCAATGAACAACTATAACATCCCCCCCGAATATGGCCGGCAGCAGGCCTATAACACCCCCGCAGAGAGCCTCGATACACGCGTCAGCCGCGTAATGCGCTCGGTCTATGTCAAGATGACTCTCGGCCTCCTGGTCACCGCCTTCACCTCACTCATCTGCATGGAGACGGGCGCAAAGGAGTTTTTTCTGACAAATTCCTGGACCATGTGGGTGCTTCTCATCGCTGAGCTCGGCCTTGTCTTCGGCATCTCCGGCGCCATCAACCGCATCTCGTCGGCCACCGCAACCCTCCTCTTCTTCCTCTTCGCCATCGTCAATGGCCTGATGCTCTTCCCGATATTTATCATCTATACCGGCACCTCGATTGCCAAGACATTTTTTATCACCGCCGGCACCTTCGGCGCCATGAGCATCTTTGGCTACACCACCCATCAGGATCTCACCAAGTGGGGTAATTTCCTCATCATGGCCCTTATAGGTCTGGTCATCGCCTCGGTGGTCAATATGCTCATCCCCGGAGATAATCCCACTCTCAGCCTCATCATCTCCATCGCCGGTGTGCTCATCTTCGTGGGCCTCACCGCATGGGATACTCAGAAGATCAAGCAGATGGCTCTCGCTGCTCCCTCGGAGATGACCGGGCGCCTCGCCACAATAGGCGCCCTGAGCCTCTACCTCGACTTTATCAATCTCTTCCTCTATCTGCTCCGCTTCTTCGGCAACAGCCGCGACTAATCCCTATCCCGACAAAAGATGAAAATTGCAATCATAGGCTATGGCAAGATGGGCCATATCGTCGAGCGGATTGCCCGCGAGCGAGGCCATGAAATCGTAGCCATAATCGACGTGGACAATCAGGCCGACTTCGACTCCGAGACCTTTCGCTCGGCCGATGTGGCCATAGAGTTTTCCACCCCCGCTACGGCTATCGACAATTATCGCCGCGCCTTCGAGGCCGGTGTCCCCGTGGTATCCGGCACCACCGGCTGGACCTCGCGCATGGATGAGGTCAAGGCTCTGGTGGAGGCCGACGGAGCAGCCCTCTTCTGGACCTCCAACTTCTCCGTGGGAGTCAATATCTTCTTTGAGCTCAACCGTCGCCTGACGCGCATGATGGAGGCCTTCCCGCAATATCGCCCCTTCATGACCGAGGTCCATCATATCCATAAACTCGACCATCCGAGCGGCACTGCCGTTACTCTCGCCGAGGGTATCGTCGAAGAGAGCTCGCGTATCAACGGCTGGACTGAAGACACCCCCGCGGCTGATGATCGCCTCATCGTCAGCCATATCCGTCAGGGCGAAGTGCCCGGCACACATACCATCACCTGGGACTCGCCCGTCGACTCCATAGCCATCACCCACACGGCCAAGAGCCGCGAAGGCTTTGCCCTCGGCGCAGTCATTGCTGCCGAGTGGCTCCCGGGCCACAAGGGTATCTACGGCATGGATGCCCTCATGGCCGACCTCCTCAAATAAATAAACTCTCCTCTGCCTCTACCGGCTCATTATCACGCAGCAAATGGACAACGACACCCGGATGAACTCATCCGCCCGCCAAAATCAATCCCCGGAGCCCACCGCTCCACACTCCAACGATGCACCCGCAACACCCTCTGACCAGGCATCATACCCGCGGACTTTCGGCGAGCGCATCGCTGCCGTGAAGCCCACGCGATGGGTGCGCTTCGCTATCGTCTCGATAATCTTCCTTGCCTGGGTGGCCTGGCTCGGCAATTGGTGGGTGGCCCTGTTTATCATCCTCCTTTTTGATATCTACATCACCGGCTATATACCCTTCACATGGTGGAAGCGGAGCAAAAACCCGGCGGTAAGGACCATCATGGGCTGGGTGGATGCCATTGTCTATGCCCTCATCCTTGTCTATTTCATCTTCATCTTCATCGGCCAGAATTATACCATACCCTCATCGTCGCTTGAAAAGACCCTCCTGACCGGCGACTACCTCTGGGTCAACAAGATGGCCTATGGCCCGAGGGTGCCAAACACCCCTGTCCACTTCCCCCTGGCCCATAACACGATGCCCATTACCGGCGACAAGAGCTATCTCGACAAGCCGCTGTGGGGCTACCATCGTCTCAAGGGATTTACTTCGATCGAGCGAGGCGACATAGTGGTGTTTAACTTCCCCGCGGGCGACACCGTGGCTCTGGAGATGCAAAATCCCGACTACTACACCCTCTGCGAGATATTTGGCCGCGATGCGGTCAACGGCAATCCTCAGCGTTTCGGCCGGGTGATATATCGCCCGGTTGACCGCCGCGAAAATTATGTGAAGCGTTGCGTAGGCCTCCCCGGCGACACCATCTCCGTCCGTGACGGCGAGGTGGTGATCAACGGTGTCAGGCAGCCTATGCCTGAGGACGCTCAGTTTAACTATATCTTCCAGCTCTCAGGCTCCCTGCTCACCGACCATGAGCGCGAGCAGCTCGGCATCGCCGCCTCCGACCTGCGCCACCTCAATCCCACTTTCAGCCCTGCAGATATCGAAAACCTCCCCCTCCTCGGCTTCACCGTAAAAAACGACGGCACCATTCCCCCGGTCTATATCGCCCCTCTCACAACCACGATGAAGGCGCAGCTCGAAGCCCGGGGCGCCACTAAGATAATGCGTCAGGAGACACAGCCGGGCACAGAGCTTATCTTCCCCAAGGGCCTCTCCGACGACTGGACCCGCTCCGACCTCGGCCCCCTCTGGATACCCTCCCGAGGAGCCACCATCCCCCTCAACCTCCAGACATGGCTTACCTACAACCGCTGCATCCGCAACTATGAGGGTCACCATGATGCTTATTACGACGAGTCCACAGGCAAGGTGATTATCGACGGCGCTCCCGCCGACTCCTATACCTTTACCATGGACTATTACTTCATGATGGGCGACAACCGCGACAACTCCCTCGACTCCCGCTACTGGGGCTTTGTGCCTGAAGATCATATCGTAGGCCGTCCGGAACGAGTGCTTATCTCCTTTGATCAGGAGAAAAAATTCCCCTTCAACATACGCTGGAACCGCATCTTCCGCAACGCCCGCTCGTGAGCCGTCATCCACTTGTCGTCTTCCCCGAGGCAACCGTAGTCCTCCCCCCGAGACTCCTTCCCCCGGCGGCCTACTACGGCCTTCTGGCCCGATATGGGCGGGCCGCGGTGGACTGGAGCGGCCCTTTTCGCCGGAGCGATAAGCTGACCCATCGCTTTGACATCGCCGACACCCGCGGACGCCTGAGCCTTACCGTGCCTATCGCCAAGCCATCCGGAGGTGCCCGATGGGCCGACGTGACTCTTAGCGACCACGGGCGCTGGCAAGAGACCATACCTACGGCCCTCGAGAGCGCCTATGGCCGGACTCCTTTTTTCGAGTTCTTAGCCCCGCGCATTATCCCCCTGCTGGCCGATGCCCGCGGTGGCGACCGGCTCATCGACCTCGCCTCGTCCCTCGACCGGGCGGTGAGTCATATCCTTGGCCTCCCTGTCTCAGCCGTAGACTATCTCGACAATCCCGTTGAACGACCCGTATGCAGCGATCCGGAGGAGATGGCGGTTGACCCATATTGGCAGGTGCGCCGCGACACCCTCGGCTTCATCCCCGGCCTGAGCATCCTCGACCTCATCTTCAATCTCGGCCCCGAAGCCCCCCTCCACCTCCTCACCCTCCATCCCCGCTCCTGATCCTCCATAGCAATTGTTCCCCTCATTGGGCTTTTAACCATTTCTATTACACACCTCTTACCTTGAAGCAGGCAGTAGCGTCGTCTTCAGGATAAGTTAAGATGTTTTCACCGTCATTTTCTTGATACTGCGAGACTCGACGATTACACATTTCGCTTTTAACGGTAAGGAGGGGGAGCATATTTTTTTGGGGGAGAGGGGGAAATGTTGTAATTTTGTGAGCGGATGGTAGCGGCGTGATATGATGATTATTTTCGCCGTGGCTTTCTGTCAACTTCGCTAACTTTTATGTTTTGGATATGATGAAGACTATTTTTGTAGCGGCTGCGCTGTCGCTTGCAGCAGCTGCATCGGCCCAGGATGAGGGCGCTATCAAGGTTATCCTCCCTGAGGGGACTCAGGAGATTGCTGTCACGCAGACCACTATCGCCGACCTTTATTCGGCCAATCGCCCTGCGGCTGACACTGTCAGTGTCAATCAGTCGGTCTACGAGATTGCGCTGGACCCTGAAGATGCTATGGCTGTCACCGTAAGGGTGGTACATCGTCCGGTCAATGGTGTGATGCCCGCAGTGAGCATGCGCCCCGCCACGGTCTATGCCGCTCCCGGCGATCACATTACTCTCGATCTCACCAAGGAGCTTGCCCCGGCCACCGGCTCGGCCCTTATGGATAATATAACCGCTTGGAACGCCACGGCCGACTCCCTGCTGTCTCAGTTTCAGGCTATGCGCGAGACGGCCACCGATGCCGACCATCAGGCCTTTATCGATGACTATACTGCCCGGGTAGTAGGCCTCGTTGAAGCTAACGCTTCTGACCCCTTCGGTGTTTTTATGGTCACTCAGGTGCCCGTAAGGGAGGCTATGGTGCCTGCCTTTGAGAAACTGGATGGCGAGGCTGCGAAGGCTTCGATCTTAGCGCCTCTCTACCAGGCCGTTTCCGAGCAGGTGGAGTCAACCCGTGCCCGCGAGCTTGCAGCTCAGAAAATCAAGGTAGGCCTCCCTGCCCCCGATTTTTCCCTCCCTGCCCCCGACGGCTCTATGGTCACTCTCTCTGACTATCGCGGCAAGTGGGTGATGCTCGATTTCTGGGGCTCATGGTGCGGCTGGTGTATCAAGGGCATCCCTCAGATGAAAGAGGAGTGGGCCGAGCTTAAGGACCGCAATGTGGTCTTTCTCTCAGTGGCCTGTCAGGACTCTAAAGAAGCGTGGCTCAATGCTCTTGCCAAATATGAGCTCCCCTGGGTCAACGCCTGGCAGGACCCCGCCGCTCCCCGCGCCGAGCAGCTGCCGAGCCTCTATGCCATCCAGGGCTATCCCACCAAAATGGTCATCGATCCCGAGGGGCGTTTCGCACTCATCGTCGTGGGCGAAGATCCGACGTTTTACACCCAGCTCAAAGCCCTCCTCCCCGAAGATTGACCATGTATCAATCTGAAATAGAGGCTTTTCTTCGCCGCCATCATTACAGCCGTGTCACGCCCCATGCCGCTCTCGTCGACATGGACGGCACACTCTATGACTCCATGCCTCTCCACGCCCGAGCGTGGCACCGCATGGCGTCGGAGGCGGGCATCCCCACCACTGTCGACGAATTTTTCCTCTACGAGGGAATGACCGGCGCAGCCACGGTAGATATTCTCTATAACCGTCATTTCGGCCGCGCGGCCACCCCCGATGAGGCCCGCAGGCTTTATGCCGTCAAGAGCCACTATTTCAATGAGATGACTCCGCCGCAGCCGATGCCCGGAGCGCCCGCCCTTATGGACACGCTCCGCTCGGCCGGTCTCAAGAGAGTGCTCGTCACCGGCTCCGGGCAACACTCGCTCATCGATCGCCTGGCCGCCGATTTCCCTGGCATCTTCGCCCCGGATATGATGATCACCGCCGCCGATGTGGCCCATGGCAAGCCCCATCCCGAGCCATTTATCAAGGCTATGCAGCGGGCTCGGGTGAGCCCATCGGCCGCCATAGCCATAGAGAATGCCCCGCTCGGGGTAGAGAGCGCCGACCGGGCCGGAGTGTTTACCATCGCCGTCACCACCGGGCCTATTCCGCGCGAGGCGTTTGTCCGCGCGGGAGCTGCCGTCATCTTCCCCTCAATGCCTGAGGCCTCCGAGGCGATGCCTGCCCTCCTCCTCGACCTCCTGACCACATCAATTGACCAATGAACCTCGTCTTTACCCATCACCCCGCCGACGCCCTCAAGACCATCCTTGCCGACCTCGGAAACCCCCATGCCATAATCCTCGCAGACAGCAATACCCGCCATGCCTGCGCCGAGCCCCTGCGCGAGGCTTGCGCCTCCCTTGTCGACGCCCCTATCATCACCATAGAAGCAGGCGACGCCCATAAAGATCTCCGCTCGCTCTCAACTATCTGGGAGCAGCTCCAGGCCCTCGGGGCTACGCGCAAGAGCGTGATGATCAATGTCGGAGGGGGAGTAGTGTCCGACATCGGAGGCTTTGCCGCCGCATCGTTTAAGCGGGGCATCCGCTTCATCAATGTCCCGACAACTCTTCTGGCCGCCGTCGACGCCGCAGTCGGCGGTAAGACCGGCATAAATTTCGGTGGGCTCAAAAATGAGATAGGCACTTTCCGTGATGCCGATGCTGTGGTGATCTCAACTTCCTGGTTTGCAACCCTCCCGGAGCGTGAGCTACGCTCCGGATATGCCGAGATGCTCAAGCACGGCCTCCTCGACTCTCTGGAAGAGAGCCGGCGGCTGCTTGACTTTGACATTGCCGCTGCCGACCTTACCGGCCTTCTCCCCTTAGTGGAGCGGAGCGTGGCCGTCAAGGCGCGTATCGTAGAGGCCGACCCTACGGAGCGTGGCCTCCGCAAGGCGCTCAATCTCGGCCACACAGCCGGACACGCCTTTGAGAGTCTCGCCCTCAAACGCGGCAACCCCGTGCCCCACGGCTATGCCGTGGCATGGGGCCTGATCGTCGACCTCATCCTCTCGCATCTGCGCTTAG
>CAZAUV010000046.1:0-16259 GCA_964488335.1 uncultured Bacteroides sp. | reverse complement strand
CACGCACTACTTGCGGACGTTCTCCCTTTGTCTTTTGCGGCATATATTCTATTGCATCATTGATGATGCTGTCGGGAGTCATTGCCATGAGGTCCGATACGCGGCAACCTATAAGGCACTGAAAAATGAAAATATCCCTTTGTGCTTCCAGTGAAGGGTTTGCCGATAGGTCAAAATCGGCTATCTGGTCTCGCTCCTCTATAGTCAGGTAATATGGAGTTCCATAGCGTTCAGTCGTCTTGCCATTGTACTTGGCGAATGGGTCATTGGTTGTCATTTCTTGCTCACGACACCAACGATAGAATGCCCTCATCAGTCCAAACAGTCCAATGATGGTATTGTCGCCCTTTGGTTCGGGTTTGGGCTTCTTACGCTGAGAGTGTGTATCCGCCGGTACAGCATCATAAATTTTCGGATACTTCTTATAAATCAGATGCTCCGAGCGCAGGAATTTCTCAAACTTGTTGACATCATCTACCGAAAAATCATCAAGTTTTATTTTTTCAAGAATGATTCTGAGGTTGCCATCATTTGCCATTTCACCTTACGCCGAAATTGGCTCTATCATAATGGGTCACTTTCCGGATGATGCTTCTGGTCAATAGCACTAGTCTTGGGCTTGTCTGCTCTTATGATATGGCACTAATAAATTTATTGACTTTAGCTCGATATTGATCTTCATTATAAAGATTTTGGATATAGTATTTCGGAATAGGGTTATATCCGAATTTGGCGCCGAGGATAGCCCAGGCTATTGCTCCATTTGTGTCGGCATCGCCACCTTCGTTGACGATAGCCAGCAGTCCTTCTTCAAAAGACTTTGAGTGCCAATAACACCAAAGGGCCGCCGCAAGTGTTCGCAAGGTGTAGCCAATAGAATGTGTTTCATCTAAATCAAGTTGATCAATATCATCACTTTGATATGCTAAATCAATCCAATCTGAGATGCGGTTATCATACTTTTGGCCGATGGTTTTCATGGTAGTCAAGAGAGCTGAAAACCCATTGCGAATCGTAAACCGACTTCGGTGACCGGTGTTTTATTATTATGACCGGGTGATGCAGTTGAGACCCCAGTCGAAGACTCGGGTGATGACGGGGATGTCTACTGAATACTGACGGGCGAGCTCTACTATATGTCTCAGGCTGTAACCGAAGTCTTCGGTGAAGTAACGGCTTGTATAATCGGGTTTCCAGCCCCGCTCGTCGGCGATCATCGGCGACCCTATTCCCTTGAAGCCTTCGATCGAGGCGAGTTTGCGCGTGAGGGATGATGCGTCGGTGCTCTCGTAATACTCCAGCAGGGGGGTGAGATAGCGGGGATTGACGGGAAGGCTATCTATGAGCCTGAAGAGCTCGGTGTCCATTGCTATGAGGAGCTCCGATGATTTGTCAGACCATTCTTCATAAAAGAGTATGTTATGGTCAGAGCGTGTGTCGGGCGTCCAATCTTTGAAGAGTGAATATAGCCGGGAGGTGTGGAGTATGGGGTTGCTGTTGGTTATGCTGGCTTCGAGGTAGTTGGTGCAGATATTCACGGGCGCTCCGAAGGCTTCGGCTATCCAGGCGGCGAAGGTCTCGCGCTCTCGGGGGCTGACATTTTCAATGGCTACGTTAAATTGTGAGCGGAAGCCTCTGAGCTGTCCTGAATGGCCATATTCGAGGGTGCGGGCTATAAAGGGCACACGCTGAAATCCCCACAGACGTGCCTCGGCCGGAAGGACTTCCTTTGCTTCGAAGAAGAAACCGGATGAGCAGAAGACTCCTCCGACAAATGTCTCCGGGCGGAGCCACGGAGCTATCGCTTCAAGCTCTGACCTGATGGCATTGCCGGGGACCGTCAGAAGCACTACGTCGGCCTCCGGGATGGCTTCTTCGGCCTTTGATGTCACTCGCGCCAGAGGGGTGGAAAATTCATCTCCGTCAAGGGTCACTAAGGTCAGATGATCAGCCCAAAGCCCGGGACGACGTGTAAGGACCGTTACATCATTACCTTCGTGAGCGAGCCATCCGGCCGTGACATGGCCCAGGGAGCCGCCGCCAACGATACAAACATTCTTTTTCATCTTGGGGAGCTTATTTCTTGGGGGCGAGGCATGTGTCGAGCTCGCGGGTGATTTTTTCGCGGTCGAGGTGGCGCCCGATGATGACGATCTTGTTCATGCGGTCGCCTACTTCGGGGTCCCAGTCGCGCCGGAGGTCGGGGTTGCGCGCCATCAATATCTCGAGCTCGTCGGCGGGTGCGGTGGCAAACCATTTTCCCGCTTCGGTGAGGCGTTTCTGACGGCCGGCCTGCTCGAAGAGGTAGCTCATGTCGGGGCTCTCCTCGAAGAAGCAGAGGCCTTTGGCGCGGATGATCTCGGCGGGCCAGCGTCGGTCGCAGAAGAAGTCGAAGCGGTCGAGTGAGAGCGGGCGGCGGGAATAGTAGACAAAGGTAGAGATGCCATATTCGTCGTGGCTGTCGTCGCCGCCGCCGTCGTGGTGGTGATGATGATGATGATGATGCCCTTCGTGATGATGATCCTCGTGATGATGATCATAGTCATCATGGTCATGGTGATGATGGTCATCATGTTGCTCCACGGAGTCGTCTACGGGCTTATCAATCTCGCGTATCCAAGTGGCGGATGTTGCAGTCTTGTCGAAGTTAAAGAGATGGGTGTCAAGGATGTCGGAGAGGATGATGTCGCAGAAGTCGCAGTCGATGATGCGGGCCGAGGGCTGGATTGCGCGGATGGTGGCCCTGATCCGGTCGGCCTCTCCGGGAGTCACCTCTGAGATTTTGTTGAGGAGGATGATGTTGCAAAACTCCATCTGGCGGATTACGAGGCTCTCGATGTCGTCGTCGTCGATGCCGGGGGCCTCAAGGGAGTGGCCCAGGTCAAATTCGTCGCGGAGCCTCAGGGCATCGACCACCGTGGTGATGCTATCGAGGCGCACTTCGGCGCCGGGAATATCGAGCTCGGCCATCGCATCGATGCTCTGGGCTATGGGCTCGGGCTCGCAGACGCCGCTGGCCTCGATGACGAGGTAGTCAAAGCGGCCGGTGGCCACAATGTCGGCAATCTGGCGGATTAGGTCTTCCTGGAGGGAGCAGCAGATGCAGCCGTTCTGAAGGGGGATCAGGGAGGCGTCGTCGAGGCCTACGACTCCGCCGCGGGCCACGAGGTCGGCATCGATATTTACCTCGCCGAGGTCGTTGACGATGACGGCGAAGCGTGTGCCCCGACGGTTGTTGAGGATGCGGTTGAGGAGGGTGGTCTTGCCGGAGCCGAGGTAGCCGGTGATGAGGAGTATGGGTGTGTGGGGATGATGGGTCATGAGGGAAATCAGCTGTAAGGGGGCCGGTGGGAGAATTAGTGGGTGCGGTTGCGGGCGCCGTCGGCCACGGATTGGAAGAAGTCGCGGGCCGAGCGGGGCATCTCCACCGGGGCAAGAGCCTCGATGGCTTCGTCGGTAAACCGGTCGATGAGCCGGCGGCAACGCTCCGGCAGTCGGAGGGCCGTGTAGACCTCCCTGACGCGCTCTATCTTGCGTGGCGCGGGCGATGGGGCTTGGGTCTCGGCGGCAATGATGCCGGATGAGTCTTCGGCCATGGCGGTGATGCGCAGCCAGGTCTTCTTGTCATTGAGTATGTCGCCCCCTATCTCCTTGCCGAAGACTATGGGGTCGCCGTAGGTGTCGAGGAGGTCGTCCTGAAGCTGGAAAGCGAGGCCGAGCCTCACCCCGAAAGTATAGAAAGCCTTGACAACGTTGTATGACGCACCTCCGACAAGGGCTCCCAGAGCAGCGGCGCAGCCGAGGAGCACCGAGGTCTTGAGCCTGATCATCTCCATATATTCGTCGACGCTCACATCGGCCCGGGCCTCGAAGTCGAGGTCGAGCTGCTGGCCTTCATAGACCTCCTGAGCGGTGGCGTTGAAGAGCTCGAGGGCATCGGTCATACACTCGCGCGGGCAGCCGTCGATGAGCAGCTTGGTGGCGAGGGTGAGCATGGCGTCGCCCGAGAGGATGGCCTGGCGCTCATCCCAGCGGCGATGGACCGTGGCTCGACCGCGGCGCATATCGGCGCGGTCCATCACGTCGTCGTGGAGGAGGGTGAAGTTGTGAAACATCTCGATGGCCGCGGCCTGATTGACGGCCGAGGCAGGGTCACCCCCCACGGCGCGGCAGGCAGCCAGGAGGAGCATCGGGCGGAGGCGCTTGCCTCCCCCCTCGAGGGTGTAGGTCACCGGGGCAAAGAGAGAGGCCGGCCGGGAGGGGACTGCCTCTTTGAGGCGACCTTCGATGAGGGAGAGGAGGGCTTGATAGTCTTTCATTCAGCGGCGGAAGGAGATGGGAAGGATGCAGAAAGTGGCCACGGCGCGGGAGTCGACATAGCCGGGGCTCCAGCGGGGCATTGCGCTTATTATGCGCTGAGCCTCGCGGTCAAGCGAAGGCTCGATGCCGCGGACCACCTCGATATGAGATATGGAGCCGTCGGCCCCTATTATAAAGGAGCAGATGACGCGCCCCTCGATGCCCTGGTGATAGGCTTCGGCCGGATAGCGGCGCTCATGGTTGATGAAGCTCATGAGCTTGCGGTCGCCGCCGGGAAATGAGGGATGGACATCGACCTCCTCATAAAGATAGGCCGAGGTGGTGGTCCCGCCGCAGGCCACTGCCACCGTGCGCCGGCTCTGGGGAGAGTCGGCCGCCGGGGAAGCGGCGAGAGCAGCGAGGGTGAGAAGAGTGTAGAAGAAATTTGCCATAATGTAGTGATTGACAAAAATAACTCTTTTCATCGAGACTGCAAGAGCCTTTTGCAATCGTTACATCAGTTTTAGATTTATTTAAGAGTTGAGAGAGCGGCGGCCATTCCGCGGGCAGCGCGGCGTCCGTCGCCCATGGCGAGGATCACGGTGGCTCCGCCGCGGACAATGTCGCCGCCGGCATAAATCTCGGGCAGGGAGCTCTGCATGGTGTCGTCGTTGACGGTGATGGTCCCCCGGCGTGAAATCTCGAGACCCTCGATGCTCTCGGGGATAAGGGGATTGGGGCTTACTCCTACTGAGACGATGACCAGATCGACCTCCAGAGTGTCGATGGCGCCGGGGATTGCCACGGGCGAGCGGCGCCCGCTCTCGTCGGGCTCGCCGAGCTCCATGCGCTGGAGACGCATGGCTGTGACATGGCCCCTCTCATCGCCCTGATATTCGATGGGGTTGGCGAGGGTGAGCAGCTCTATACCCTCCTCCTTGGCATGCTTTATCTCCTCCACTCGCGCCGGCATCTCGGCCTCGGAGCGGCGGTAGACGATGTAGACCTTTTCGGAGCCCATCCGGCGGGCGGTGCGGGCCGAGTCCATGGCGGTGTTGCCTCCGCCTATGATGGCGGCTACCTTGCCGCGGGCCACCGGAGTGTCGAAGCCGGGCCGACCGGCGCCCATGAGATTGATGCGCGTGAGGTATTCATTGCTCGACATCACTCCGATGAGGTTCTCGCCGGGGATGCCCATGAAGCGCGGTAGCCCGGCTCCGGAGGCCACGAAGAGGCCTTTGAAGCCCATGGGGCGGAGGGCGTCGAGGCTGAGGGTCTTGCCGATGATGGTGTGGGCCACAAACTTCACTCCGGCCCGCTTGAGGGCCTCTATCTCGCGGTCGACGATGGCGTTGGGCAGTCGGAACTCGGGGATGCCGTATTTGAGCACACCCCCTATCTCATGGAGTGCCTCAAAGACGGTCACTTCATATCCCCTCGCGGCCATATCGCCGGCAAACGACAGCCCGGAGGGACCTGAGCCGGCCACGGCAACCTTTATGCCGGTCGGCTCGGGCATTTCCGAGGCAGGGGGCTCGCTCACGCTGTCGGCGGCAAAGCGCTCGAGGTAGCCTATGGCCACCGGCTCCTTGCCCATCTTATGGTAGATACACTTGCTCTCACACTGCCGCTCCTGGGGGCACACACGCCCGCAGACGGCCGGAAGGGCCGACGACTGACGGAGCACCACGGCTGCCAGGTCGCAGCGCCCGCGCTGGATATTTTTGATAAATCCGGGGATGTTGATGCTCACCGGACAACCCTTGATACACTGGGGGTCGGGGCAGTCGAGGCAGCGGGTGGCTTCCATGACGGCCTGCTCGGCCGAGAGGCCTTCATTTACCTCGGCCGTGAGGGTGGTCACCCGATAGGCCGGGTCGAGCTCCGGCATGCGCGAGCGTGGGATGGCGGTCCGCTCCTTGGCGGTCAATGCGCGGCGGAGCTCCTCGCGCCATAGCGCGTTGCGGTCAGAGATATTGTCGCTTATATGATTGTCTTCCATTATTATTGCTATTCTTATTGCGGTGAGTTGAGGTCAGTTATAGGCTTTGAGACGCATCATCATCTCATCGAAGTCAACCTTGTGGGCATCAAACTCCGGTCCGTCGACACAGACAAATCGTGTCCGGCCATCGACTGTCACTCGGCAGGCCCCGCACATCCCGGTGCCGTCGACCATGATGGTGTTGAGGGAGCACATCGTAGGGATTTCATATTTCTTGGTCAGGAGGCTTACAAACTTCATCATCACGGCCGGCCCGATGGCAACCACCTGATCGACCTTCTCGCGCTTGATGACAGCCTCCACGCCGTCGGTCACCAGACCTTTGACTCCGGCGCTGCCGTCGTCGGTCATGATGATCACCTCGTCGCTCCAGGGCGCCACCTGTTCCTGCAATATGATAAGGTCTTTATTCCGGGCGGCCAGGACGCTGACCACCCTGTTGCCGGCCTGCTTCATGGCCTTGACGATGGGGAGCAGAGGGGCCACGCCCACACCGCCGCCGCAGCAGACCACGGTGCCCACCTTCTCGATATGAGTGGCGCGGCCCAGCGGCCCTACGACATCTATCATCGACTCCCCCGGCTCGAGGGCATTGATCTTGCGCGTCGACACCCCTACGGCCTGGACCACCAGGGTGATGGTCCCCCGCTCGGTGTCGGCATCGGCGATGGTCAGGGGGATGCGCTCGCCCCCCTCACAGGCGCGGACAATGACAAAATGGCCCGGCTTGCGGGCGCGGGCTATCTCGGTAGCCTCCACCTCGAAGCACACTACGGCGGGGCTGAAATGAGTCTTATTGACAATCTTAAACATAAATAGCCTGAGCATTAAAAATAATCAGTCCACAAAGATAACCCTTATCGCCCAATCCGCCAAATTTATCTTCCTCCCCCCTGTTACCTTGAGGCGGCCCGGCCCCGGGGATTTGAATAAATCTGACCCGGCGCCCACGTTTTCACCATAGAGGGCGGCGGGGCGGAGGGCTACCTTTGGGCCGCTTCCGTGACTCCCCGGAAGCACCTTTTTTACAATGATTATCAACCACACCACATAAACCCCAATAGCAATGAACAATGGCTGGCTTAAGCTCCCCTACTCTCTCCTCGACTGGCAATGGTATGACCACACAAACACCCTCAGGGTGTTTATCCACATTATCCTCAGTGTCAACCGGCGCGACCGCAGCTGGCACGGCATCACCCTCCCGCGCGGCTCGCTGGCCACTTCAAGGCAATCGCTGTCGTCGGCCTTAGGGCTCTCGCAGCAGGAGGTGAGGACAGCGCTGTCCAACCTGCGGTCAACCGGCGATATATCCATACAGACAACCAACCGCTACAGCATCATAACCCTCTGTAGTCCAATGTTTGACGACATATGCGCCATCCCCTCCGACCAATATTCAACCATCGCCCGGCCTTCCACTTCAACCACCTCTCAACCTCTCTTTATAGATAATAAGATTAAAGAATCTAATAAAAATCAACATCAACAACAACTTCATCATCAGGGCGCTTGCGCGCCAAAGGGGGTGGATAGAGATGATTATCTCCGGGCCTCCGGCGGGAAAAATGCCTGCGGAAATCTTGAAGATACCCCGGCTGCCGAAGGGAGACCCATTATCCCTGAAGGCCCTCAACAGTTGCCGGGGGAAAAAGGGGGGCCGGCCGGCGAGCCGGAGCCCCGCGTCACGCCCGATGAAGCGCTGAGGATGATGAGGGCTCCAGGGATAACGGCGTGGCTCGACGATGTGGCAATCCGCTTTCATCAGACCCGCGCCTCAATCGATGCCCTGGTAGCCGACTTCCACCTCTATTGCCAGGTCAATCTCGTGGAGCCCAAGCCCTTCAATGAATTTCGGAAACACTTTGTCAACTGGCTCCCCTATGAGCTTCGCCGGCGCCGCAGCCAGCCGGGCCAATCACTTAACTCACCTAAATCCTTCAACCCATCTTATTCAAAACCTTCTTCTTATGCCATCACCTCATTCAGTAGAGAGTCTGCTGAAAAAGCAGCTCGCGACCGGGAATTTCACGACCATATCACCCGCAAGCTCGCAAAAGCTCTCGCCGGCCAGGAGCAGGGAAGCCCTTGCGCTGACCCAGACCTATGGACCGAAGGGGCTTGAGCTCCTCCGGGCCTTCAATCCGTCGGCCCAGGTAGTAATGTGTCGCGACGCAGCCGAGGCCCATTTCGGCTCAGCTCCCGCGCTTCGCACCGTCATCGATGCCTATGGCTATGATCTCGCAATGTCGTGGCTTCAGATCCAGCTCAACGACCTGTCGGAGTTTACCGGCTGCCGCAATAAGCTGACGGCCCGGCAGATAGAGCAACTGGCCGAAATCCTGACAGCCGAGCGTGAATATCTGCGCCTGACCGACTTCATGCTCTTCTTCCTCCGCTTCAAGCAGGGGCGCTACGGCCGCTTTTACAGCTCCGTAGACCCGATGATTATCACCGAGGCCTTCCGCGACTTCCTCGTTGACCGCGGGGCTGCATGGCAGAAACGCATCGATGCCGGGAAGCGCGCCGAGGAGCTGCGCGCCGAGCGCGAGCTACAGGAGCAGCGGCTCCGCTACAAGCGCGACATCCCCCACGCCTTTACCCCGCAGGCCTCCATGACCTTCCTGGAATATCAGCGCCGGGAGTGGGGCTCAGCCCCGCGGGGCAAGTGAGCCCCTTATCACTCCGCCTCGGGGGCGATGGAATCGATGGCGGCGGCTATATCGGAGAAGATACGGTCGGGCGAGCCTTTGCCCTCGATGCGGCGATACTGGCCGCGGGAGGAGTAGAAGTCGCGCAAGGGAGCGGTCTGTTCATGGTAGACCTTGAGGCGCTTGCCGATGGTCTCGGGATTGTCGTCGGAGCGGCCCGAGTCGATGCCGCGCTTTATGAGGCGCTCCATCAGCTCATCGTCGTCGGCCTCCAGCCCTACCACGGCGTCGACCTTGCCCCCGCGCTCCGCAAGCATCTTCTCCAAGGCCTCGGCCTGGGCCACGGTGCGTGGAAATCCGTCAAATATCACACCCTTAGCTTCGGTGGCGGCCACCTCGTTATCAAGCACATGGGCGAGAATATCGACCATCAGCGAGTCGGGGATGAGCTGCCCCTTGGAGATATAGCTGTCGGCCACGCGGCCCAGCTCGGTCCCCTCCTTGATATGGGAGCGGAGGACATCGCCCGTAGAGATATGATGGAAGCCGTAGCGCTCAACGAGGCGCTCGCTCTGAGTCCCTTTGCCGCTGCCGGGTGCTCCGAAGATTACTAAGTTGGTCATATTGTGATATGTCAGAGGTCAGAGTAATGAGGAAAAAGTAAGGCGCAGGTCAATCGGCCTGTGACGAGAGCACCCATATGTCGGGGAGATTGCGTGCCAGCCCGTCGAGGTCAAGGCCATATCCGAGGATAAATTTCGAGGGTATGGAGAAGCCTATATAGTCGGGGGTGAGCGGCTCCTTGAGGGCATCGGGCTTAAAGAGAAGAGTGGCCACGGCCAGAGAAGCCGGGCGCCGGCTCTCGAGGTCGGCAAGAAGCATCTTCATGGTCCGCCCCGTGTCGATGATATCCTCGATGATGATCACATCGCGCCCCTCAATATTCTCCGCCAGGCCCTGGACGCGGCTGACGTTTCCGGTCGACTCCATGCCCTGATAGCTCTTGTAGCGGATGAAGGTGATCTCGGCGTCGATGGTCAGGGAGCGGAACAGGTCGGCCGCGAAGGGGAATGCACCGTTGAGCACACAGATAATCAGGGGCACCCGCCCCTGATAGCGGCAGCTGATGTCGGCGGCTATCTCCTTGACGCGGCGGTCGATGATGTCGCGTGAAATATAGGGCACGAAAGTGAGCCCATTGTAAGTCACGGTGGGCCGGGAGCCCCCCTGTGACTGATATGGAGCGTCTTGCATAAGGGTCATTTGGTAAAGATTTGCAAAAATAGCTAAATCCGTTTTACGGCCCAAAATTTTTTTGGAAAAATTGCGCAAGTTTATCTCGCCAAAAGGGCGCTCAATGTCGCGGATTTTTCATATCTTTGTGGCCCGATTACAGTTTCCCCTTTTCATACCCCCGGCAATGAAAATATTTACCAACGACGACATTCGGGCCATCGACCGCCTCACCATAGAGCGCGGCACTTCGGCCACCGATCTCATAGAGCGAGTGGCCGAAGGCGTCGCCGACGAGATCATGGCCCGCTTCCCCGCCTCGCGCCCAACGGCTGTCTTTGCCGGCCCCGGCAACAATGGCGCCGATGCGCTTGCCGTGGGCGCCCGTCTTGCCGCCCAAGGTTTCTTACCCGACATATACCTCTTTAATATAGGAGGCGACAAGCTCTCTGAAGAGTGTCGCTTCTATCGTGATGCCGTAGCTTCTCTCCCCAACGTCCGCCTCATCGAGGTGACCGGCGCCTTTACCCTCCCCGAAATGGACCGCCACTGGCTCGTCATCGACGGCCTCTTCGGCTCGGGCCTCCGCGAAGGGCTGACGGGCGGCTTCAAGAGTCTCGTACAGTTTATCAACGACAGCGGAGCGGCCGTGGTCTCCATCGATGTCCCCTCGGGAATGTTCTGCGACTGGAACAAAGGCTCCATCAACCGCAACATCATCCACGCCGACCTTACCATTGCCATCCAGTTTCCCCGCCTGGCGTTCCTGATGAAGGAAAATCAGGAGCTCGTAGGCCAATGGAAGACCATCGACATAGGGCTCGACCCCGAAGCCATCCGCCACACTCAGGCCACATTCCAGCTCGTCGACATGGGGGGCATACGCAAGCTCCTCAAGCCCCGCAAGCCCTTCTGCTCCAAGGCCGACCTGGGCCACGCCCTCCTCGTTGCCGGCTCCTACGGCATGATGGGCGCAGCTCAGTTTGCCGCCCAGGGAGCCATCCGCTCGGGCCTCGGCAAGCTTACGGTCCACTCCGCCTCATGGGGCTACGAGGTGATGCAGACAACTGTCCCCGAGGCCCTTTTCTCGGCCGACGCCAATGACAATGTTGTGACGGCCATCCCCACCGGGCGCCGCTTCGGAGCCATAGCCATAGGCCCCGGCATCGGCACCTCCGAGCCCACCATCCAGGCTCTCGAAAACTTCCTCAAGAGCGCCACCGAGCCCCTTATCCTCGATGCCGACGCCCTCAACTGCATAGCCCAGCGCCGCCAGCTGCTCGACCTGGTGCCCGACCATTCCATCCTCACGCCCCACGCCGGGGAGTTTGACCGCCTCTTCGGCTCCTGGGCCACCGACGAGGAGCGCCTGCTCCGAGCCATCAAGGCCGCCGAGGATTATAACATCATCATCCTCCTGAAGGGACGCTATTCGGCCCTCATCCGCCCCGACGGCAAGGTCTATTTCAATTCATCAGGCACCCCCGCGCTGGCCACCGCCGGCAGCGGCGACGTCCTCACCGGCATCATCCTCTCCCTCCTGGCCCAGGGCTATAAACCTGAGATCGCGCCCATCACAGCCGCCTTTATCCACGGCCTCGCAGGCCAGATTGCCGCCGAGCAAAACGGCATCTACGGCACTACGGCTTCTGACATCGCCCGCGCCGTGGGCCCCGCCATCAGGCGCCTCATGGGCGAATAATCCCCCCTCATCCTCCATCATCACCCCGGAAATGAAAAAGACCCTCATAATCGCCGCAGCCATCGCCGCAGCCATGTGTCGGCAGCCGGCATCGGCCCAGACCACCCAGAAGTTTACGGCCACCAAAGCCAATGAATATGGTCTGGTCTACTCCCTGCCGGTCACGGTGCTCGACCTCACCATAGAGGCCGAGCGTATCGACCGCGTCCCCGGCGAGTTTTACAACTACTGCCGCAAATATCTCGGCCTCGACCCCATCATGAAGCCCTCCACCGAGTATAGCCTCAAGAGCCTTACCGTCAATCCCAGGGGCGAAGCGCAGAGCGACCCCGACAGCCGATGGCTCGTAAAATTTAAGAGCGGCTCGTCACCCTTCATCATCCTCTCCCCCGAGGGCCTTCCCCTGAGCATCAACTTCGAGGGGAGCTACACTCCCGAGCCCCTCCCCTTCCCCGTCCCCGAGCCTCGGGAGGCCGAGCCCTCGATACTGACCCTCCCCGAGGCGCGCCAGGCCATGACGGCCGAGATGCTCCAGGCGCAGTCGACCGCCAAGCGCGCCGAGCTCGCCGCCGCCCGCATCTTCGAGCTCCGGCAAAACCGCTCCGACATCATCTCCGGACAGGCCGACAACATGCCCTCCGACGGCAAGGCAATGCAGCTGGCCCTCGACAATCTCGCCCGTCAGGAAGCAGCCCTGACAGCCATGTTTACCGGCACTGAGAGCCGCTCCACCCGGGTGGCCACCTTCCCCTGGACCCCCGACGGCGAGAGCGAGGCATCGACCCTCTCATCTGTCGTGGCCCGCCTCTCGGCCCTCGACGGCATCGTTGCAGCCGACGACCTCTCGGGCGAGCCGGTGACCGTCACGGTAAGCATCATCGAGCGCGGAGAGATGCCTGTCAACGACAAGGGCGAGGAGCTCCGCTTCCCCAAAGGGGGCGTGGCCTATACCATCCCCGGGCGCGCTCGCGTCACCGCTTCATATCGCGGCCGCGACCTCTTCAGCGGCGAGATGGAGCTGGCCCAGCTCGGCATAGTCTTCGGCCTCGACCCCGGCATCTTTACCGACAAGAAGGCACCGGCAGCGCTGAAGTTTTATCCCGCCACCGGCGCCATCAAGGAGCTCTCTACCATCCGGCAGATCCCGTGACAATAAATAACCGGGAAAAAGATTTTTTGACTACTCACGATTTTTTTGTAACTTTGTAGTCGATTTGAGGAGCTCCCCGAGCTCCGCGATGACTCTGGGAACTCAGATGTCACTGACGTCTCTGACCTCTCCCCTCCCTACTGACAAAACGAATACCCTATCCCACAATGGCTATAGAAGACAACGACAAAGTCGAGGACTACGGCGCCGAGTCAATCCAGGTGCTTGAAGGCCTCGAAGCAGTCCGTAAGCGCCCCTCGATGTATATCGGCGACACCGGTGTAAAGGGCCTCCATCATCTTGTATATGAAGTGGTCGACAACTCCATCGACGAAGCCCTCGCCGGATTTGCCTCCCACATAGATGTGATCATCAACGAAGACGATAGCATCACGGTCATAGACAACGGCCGCGGCATCCCCGTGGGGATGCACGAGAAGGAGCATAAGAGCGCCCTTGAGGTGGTCCTCACTGTCCTCCACGCCGGCGGTAAGTTTAACAAAGACTCTTACAAGGTGTCGGGCGGCCTCCACGGCGTAGGCGTCAGCTGCGTCAACGCTCTCTCGACTTTCCTCCGCGCCGAGGTGCGCCGCGACGGTAAGGTCTACGCCCAGGAATATTCCTGCGGCAAGCCGACAACGGAGCTTATGGTCGTAGGCGAGTCGACCGACACCGGCACCACCGTCACCTTCAAGCCCGACGGCTCCATCTTCTCCGTCACCGAATATGACTATTCCACCCTGGCCAACCGCCTGCGCGACCTCGCCTTCCTCAACGCCGGCATCACCTTGACCCTCACCGACCGGCGCAACCGCGATGCCGAAGGCAACCCCAAATCGGAGACTTTCTACTCGGCCCGTGGCCTCCAGGAGTTTGTCGAATATATCGACTCCAATAAGGAGAGCCTCATCAACGACGTGATCCACCTCAACACCGAGCGCCAGGGCATCCCCGTCGAAGTGGCCCTCACTTACAACACCTCCTTCAACGAAAACGTCTACTCCTTCGTCAACAATATCAACACCATAGAAGGCGGCACACACCTTACCGGCTTCCGCCGCGGCCTGACCACCACCCTCAAGAAATATGCCGAAGACAATAAGCTCCTCGACAAGGTGAAGATCGAGATTGCCTCCGACGACTTCCGCGAGGGCCTGACGGCTGTGGTTTCCGTCAAGGTCATGGAGCCCCAGTTTGAAGGCCAGACCAAGACCAAGCTCGGCAACAATGAGGTGGCCGGCGCCGTGAGCGCCTCGGTCAGCGAGGCCCTGCGCAACTACCTCGAGGAGCATCCCCGCCAGGCCAAGACCATCGTGGAGAAGATAGTCCTCGCCGCCCAGGCCCGTCACGCCGCCTACAACGCCCGCGTCAAGATCCAGCGCAAGAGCCCCCTGAGCGGAGGCGGCCTCCCCGGCAAGCTCGCCGACTGCTCGTCGCGCACGGCCGAAGACTGCGAGCTCTTCCTCGTCGAGGGTGATTCCGCAGGCGGCACCGCCAAGCAGGGCCGCAACCGCACCTTCCAGGCCATCCTCCCTCTGCGAGGCAAGATCCTCAACGTGGAGAAAGCTATGGACCACAAGATCTTTGACAATCAGGAGATCACCTCGCTCTATCGCGCCATGCGCGTGACCATCGGCACCGAAGACGACCCCAAGGAGGTCAATGTCTCCAAGATAGCTTACCACAAGATCATCATAATGACCGATGCCGATGTCGACGGCTCCCATATCGCCACTCTGCTGATGACCTTCTTCTTCCGCCGCATGCGCCCCGTCATCGAAAACGGCTACCTCTATCTCGCCACTCCCCCGCTTTTTAAATGCACACGAGGCAAGGTGGAGCAATATTGCTGGACCGAGGGCCAGGTGCAGCAGTTTATCGCCGCCAACGGCGACAAGACCAAGGTGCAGCGCTACAAAGGCCTCGGCGAGATGAGCGCCGAAGAGCTCCGCGACACCACCATGGACCCCGAGAAGAGGCTCCTCAAGCAGGTCAGGATTTCCGACGCCGCCGAGGCCGACCGCATCTTCTCGATGCTCATGGGCGAGGATGTGGCCCCGCGCCGCGACTTCATCGAAGCCAACGCCACTTATGCCAACATCGATGCCTGACCATCTTTCACGACTCAACATTATGGCTGTTGCAGGTGTTTTATCTGCAACAGCCATAATCGCTTTTTATTATCCCCCGAAGCGGCTCAGCGACTCTATCTGACCATCACCTTCCCCTCATAACCTCTTTTCATCCCCCCCTCTCATATGCCCTCTAACAAGACCAAAGCAGCTGCCAAGAGCCGACCCTCCGCACAGGCCGATACCCCGGTGGCATCAGCCCCCAAACTCACCTCGGCCGACCTCAGGCAGCGCATCCTCGAATATATAGCCCGCCAGGGGCGAAGCACCTTCAACCATAAGCAGGTGGCCTTTGCCATCGGGGCCTCCACACCCTCGGCCCGTAAGGCCGTGGAGGCCATCCTCTCCACCATGGCCTTTGACGGCGAGATCATCGAAAACACCCCCGGCACCTACAAGGCCCCCGA
The DNA here is from genome assembly GCA_964488335.1 of uncultured Bacteroides sp. GTDB lineage: Bacteria > Bacteroidota > Bacteroidia > Bacteroidales > Muribaculaceae > Paramuribaculum. The sequence goes on along the minus strand of CAZAUV010000046.1, from coordinate 680 downwards.
GCGCACCAATATCACCCTCGGCACATTCATCCGGCGCTCCAACGGCAAAAACGCCGTGGTCACCGAGCCCGACGGAGAGACCCTCTCCGTGGCCGAACGCAATTCGATGCACGCCCTCAACGGCGACACCGTCCGCGTGATGGTCGCCGCCCGCCGGCGCGGAGTGGAGCCTGAAGCTGAGGTCATCGAGATCGTAGAGGAGAAAGAGCAATCGTTTATCGGCACTCTCCACGTCGAGCGGCTCTATGCCACCCTCAAGACCGACTCCCGTTTCCTGGGCACCGACATCATCATCCCCCGCCAGAAGCTCCGCGGAGGCAAGACAGGCGACAAAGCCCTCGTCCGCATCGTCTCCTGGCCCGAAGACGACCGCTATCCCACGGGTGAAGTGATCGACATCCTCGGCGAGAGCGGCGACAACAACACCGAGATGCACGCCATCCTCGCCGAATTTGGCCTCCCCTACCGCTATCCCAAAGCCGTGGAAGAAGCCGCCGGAAAAATCGACGCCGGGATTACACCCGAGGTCGTGGCTCAGCGCGAGGATCTGCGCGGAGTGACCACCTTCACCATCGACCCCCGCGAGGGCCTGACGGCTGTGGTTTCCGTCAAGGTCATGGAGCCTCAGTTTGAAGGCCAGACCAAGACCAAGCTCGGCAACAATGAGGTGGCCGGCGCCG